>DASTGP010000178.1:0-34599 GCA_035605585.1 Gallionella sp.
CGTCGTCCAGGATCAGCGCCGGAATTCGCCCCAGCGGATTGACCCGCGCAACCATGCTGCCCGGCTCGCGCGGCGGGTCGACGAGGTAGGTGTGGGCGATGTTCTTTTCCAGCAGCACCAGCCGCACTTTTCGCACGTAAGGGCTGGTGTCGGTGCCGAGTAATTTCATTTTGCGAAGCACGGAGTTGTAGGTCGGGTTTTAACCCGACATGTCGGGCTGAAGCCCGACCTACGGATTAATGGATGATATTGGTTCAAGGTGCGCATAGCTACAGCACTTCCGCCGCGTGGTCCGCCAGGCGCGACCGCTCGCCGCGCATCAGCGTGACATGGCCGCCATGCTCCCAGCCCTTGAAGCGGTCCACCACGTAGGTCAGGCCGGAGCTGCCTTCGGTGAGGTAGGGCGTGTCGATCTGCGCGATGTTGCCCATGCACACCACCTTGGTGCCGGGGCCGGCGCGCGTCACCAGCGTCTTCATCTGCTTGGGCGTGAGGTTCTGCGCCTCGTCGATGATCAGGTACTTGTTGAGGAAGGTGCGGCCGCGCATGAAGTTGAGCGACTTGACCTTGACGCGCGAGCGGATCAGGTCGCGCGTTGCCTCGCGTCCCCAGTCGCCGCCTTCCTCGTTGGTCTTGTTGAGCACGTCCATGTTGTCTTCGAGCGCGCCCATCCACGGCGTCATCTTCTCTTCCTCGGTGCCGGGCAGAAAGCCGATGTCCTCGCCCACCGGCACCGTCACGCGGGTGATGATGATCTCGGAATACAGCTTGGTCTCCAGCGTCTGCAACAGGCCCGCAGCCAGCGTCAGCAGGGTCTTGCCGGTGCCCGCCTGGCCCAGCAGCGTGACGAAGTCGATCTCCGGATTCATCAGCAGGTTGAGAACGAAGTTCTGTTCGCGGTTGCGCGCGGTGATGCCCCACACGTTGTTCTTGCTGTGGGTGTAATCGGTCAGCGTGCGCAGCAGGGCGGAATTGCCTGTTTGCTCGCACACGACGGCATAGAACGGCGAGGTGTCGTTCTCAAGATAGACGAATTGGTTGACGAACATCGCACCGCACATCGGGCCGCTGACCTGGTAGAAGGTGTGGCCTTCCTTCTGCCACGACTTCATGTCCTTGCCGTGGCGCTCCCAGAAATCGCCGGGCAACTGCAGGACGCCACTGTAGAGCAGGTCGGTGTCTTCCAGCACCTTGTCGTTGAAGTAGTCCTGCGCCTCCAGCCCCAGTGCGCGGGCCTTGATGCGCATGTTGATGTCCTTGGAGACCAGGATCACCGTGCGTTCCGGCTGCTGGTGATGCAGGTGCATCACTACGGCGAGGATGGCGTTGTCCGCCTTGCCGTGCGCCATGGTCGCCGGCAGCTCGCGGCTGATGGACTCGGTCTGCAGGAACAGGCGGCCGGTGCAGTTCTTGCGGCTGTCCGAGGTGAGCTCGATGCCCTCCGCCATGTTGTGCGGCGCGTCGCTGACGATCTCGTCGAGGAAGCGGCTGGCCTGGCGCGCGTTGCGCGCCACCTCGGTCATGCCCTTCTTCTTGTCGTCCAGCTCCTCCAGCACGAACATCGGCAAACAGATGTCGTGTTCCTCGAAACGGAACAGGCTGGTCGGATCGTGCAGCAACACATTGGTGTCCAGCACGAACAACTTGGTGTCGGTCTTCTGCGCCGCTTTCTTGCGTGTGGGCATGACGTTCCTTTATCGGTTGAGGGAATTGACGAAATCCAGAACTTCCTGAGCGTGCCCGTCGGCCTTGAGCCCGCGCCACTCGCGGCGCAGCGCGCCGTCCTTGTCGATGACGAAGGTGCTGCGCTCGATGCCGCGCACCTGCTTGCCGTACATCATCTTCTGCTTCATCACGCCGAACTGCGTGCATACCGTCTCGTCCCCATCAGACAGCAGATCGAAGGGCAGGGTGAACTTCGCTTTGAAGTTCTCGTGCGACTTGAGGCTGTCGCGCGAGACGCCCACTACCTCGCAGTTCGCCTTCCGGAACTGGTCATACAGGTCGCGGAATTGCTGCGCCTCGGTGGTGCAGCCCGGCGTGTTGTCCTTGGGGTAGAAGTAGATCACCAGATGCTGGCCGCGTGCCGCGGAGAGAGTGAAGGTCTGGCCGCCGGTGGCGGGAAGGGTGAAATCGGTGATGCTGTGCTGTGACATGAATGGACTCGCTGAACGTTGGCGACATTCTTGTCAAAAAACGCGGCAAAGGCAAGCCGCGTTTCATGGGTGAGGCTAACCCATTGTCTATTCAGGGAGCAACGCGCTCCCTCGCCTGTTCAGAGATGCCAGTGCTTGATTGTCGCAGCGGCTGTCATGGTTTCTCTGCCTCTCGTTTGAGCGCCTCGTTCATCGCGATGAACCCTCGTCTGGTGGCCCCGTCCAGCGAGCGCGCAAACAGCGGAACAAGGATTCCCGAGAACGTTTCTCCCTGATGGAAGGTCAGTCCTCCTTCGGGCTTACGCTCAAGGCGGAAGTAGTGCTCGCCGTCGAACACGCCGGGCAGGAGGAATTTGCCCTTCCACCGAAGCTCGAGATTCGGCTCTACCGCAAGCACGGTCGGCCGGAAACGCATACCGCTCGCCCCCGGCGGTTGGATGAACACCGTCAGTGATCGGCCAACTTCGAGGGCACCCTCGATGGATCGAATGAAAGGGTTCCACCGGGAATGCGATGCGAAGTCGGTGAGCAGCGCCCAGACTCGCTCGGCGGGGGCGTCAATTTCTATATGAGTTTCGAGTCGATGCATATGAAGATGGCTAACGTGGAAGTGAGCGGCTACGCGGCTTTATGCGCGAGATCCGGTTGAGCGTAGTGTTAGCCCTCCGCTCAATGTGCGCCTTGAAGAGCCTGCATTTGGCTCAAGATGCTTTCCAAGCCTGCTGTATCTATACCGTATGCCTTGCTACTGCGGATGCCATTGGTATAGAGCTGAACGTAGTCCACTGGGGTATTGTTTGCGACATTCATTGCATCCTGCAATGCAGTTCCAGTCAATCCTTGTGAATTTGCTTGCCACATTGCCTTGAATTGCGGTTCAGTAAGCGTCATGAATCCGCCCGCGATTTTCCCATCAGCGACCAGCTTCCCCATTTCATTGGGCGTCATATTCGTGAAGT
Source organism: Gallionella sp. (assembly GCA_035605585.1). GTDB lineage: Bacteria > Pseudomonadota > Gammaproteobacteria > Burkholderiales > Gallionellaceae > Gallionella. The sequence goes on from DASTGP010000178.1 coordinate 3,116, forward strand.
CGTAGGTGCCGCCGCCTTTCGTTTCGTCCGCTGCACGGTCGCGCGCGGCCTGCGAGATAGTGGCTTTGTCGGCAACGTTGGGGGCTGAAGCGGCAGAAGCTGGCGTGGCGACGGCAGAAGTTTGCCTTTGCGGTGAGTTAGCAATGAACGAAAGGGCTGTATAGGCGCTGGATGGCTGAATTCCCATGTGATACTCCTCAATGCTGTTAGTTACACAATCACTGCTTGCAATTAGCAAGCCATGATTGTGCCTATGTTGTATGGCTATGGATAGGGCTAACGTTTGAGTTCAGGGGACTGGCGCGGCTTTATGCGCCAGATCCCCTGCAACGAAGGGTTGAGCTGCAGCGCACGCTTGAGGTGGTGAAAACGCCCATGTCAGGGCGAGGATGAGCGCTAGTACCGTAATGCCGACGTGGATGCCGACCCAAAGACTCTGCAACTCCAACCGGACCAAGCGAGGATATTTCTTCCAATGTTTCTCATCGGCCGCATTTCTGATCGATAGAAAATCCACATCTGGTTTCGCTCTATCAATCGCACGGCGAAATTCCTGCGCCCGGATGTAATGCAGGCTGGCGCGTTCCGTTTCTTTTGCAGAGAAGATGGCGCCGTATATGCCAAGCACTGCAACGAACAGAAGCAACGGAATATCTGCGGAACAGATGAGCTTGTCGTAACCGATTATCGCAAACGCGGCACCGCTGAGTGTGACAACAATGTTTGTAGTACTCGTTCGCATCGTTTCATGGTGCCGTGCATGTTCCAAATTGTCTTTGAGATTTCGCCAAAACAGTTCGATATTGTCTTCCATAGGTGAAGACTCCTATGCAGCCCAACGATTAAATTCGCCGGACTGTGCGGCTTTTCGCGCAGGTCCGGTGGAATGAGAAGTTAGACATCGGAGCACGCCCTCAGGGCTTCAACGTCTGCGGACACGATAACGGCCAAGTGCTTTGAAATCTTTTCAATTGGCCAGTCCCACCAAGCAATTTCCTCAAGCGCCAATACGACTTCTTGCGAGAAGCGTTCCTTGATTGCCTTTGCCGGATTGCCTCCGACTACGGAGTAGGGAGGTACATCGGTAACGACTACGGAGCGCGAGGAAATGATTGCGCCATTGCCGATTTTTACGCCGGGCATAATGAGACAGTCATACCCTATCCAGACGTCATTGCCGACGATGGTGTCGCCCTTGTAAGGAAGGTCACCGGGCTGGGGCATGACCTTTTCCCACCCGTTTCCGAAAATCTGGAATGGATAAGTGGAGAGGCCGGAAGTCTTGTGGTTTGCGCCATTCATGATGAATTTGACGCCACGGGCTATCGCGCAAAACTTTCCGATAACCAGACGGTCACCAATGAACGGGAAGTGGTAAAGGACGTTACGTTCAAAGTTATCTGAATCTTCTGGATCGTCGTAGTAGGTGTAATCTCCAATGACGATATTCGGATTCGTAACGGTGTTCTTGATGAAGCATACCTGCGGAAATCCCGCCATCGGGTGCTTGTCTAGTGGGCTTGGGCCGTTCAAGTGGACTCCTGCTGAGATGTCTAACGTGGAGCTGAGGGGCGCGCCGAAGGCGCGTCCCAGCGACCGGAGGGAGCGAACTTGAGCGCAGGGTTAGCTGCCTTTGCATCACTCATCTTCAGCAAACTCATAGCCCGCTCCTTTGGGTTCGAGAGCCGCGCCCTCCGATCCAAACACTCCGATGATTAGGCTATAAGGTTTGGGTCGGGGTGCACCATAAAACAAAGCGCCGTCCTTTGCTGAAAAAAAGCGGGCTTTGAGTGTTTTACGAATGGGCCGTTGAAAAAGGCCAGGAAGTGCTTTCCCTTCTCACTTTGTTTGATGAGTATGACGGCAAAATCTAATTGTTTGTCTCTGTTGAAGTCTCCGCTTACATAGTACGGATGAAAGTTTGGATTGGGCTTCCAAACACCACCATCACCCTTGCGCATTTCTTCAATGTCGTCAGAGCATTCGCAGTCTTTGTCATTGGCAACACGAAATTCAGGGTGCTCGGACAACCAAGCTTTTAGGACCGCTTGCTGTGCCGGAGCAACGTAATCGGGAATGTTCTGATCCGGGGCTGCTATGCAAAGGGCTGGCACCGACAGAGCAGCGAAAAGAAGAGAGGTAAATGGGCGCATGGGCTCTAGGTAGCTAACGTGGAGCTAAGGGGCGAGCCGAAGGCGCGTCCCGCTTGAGTGCAGGGTTAGACAGCATATATTGTCCGCAACAAACAGCAAACATCATTTGAATTGGATCACCAGTTTCTTGATCTTACCCAACTCGTCAGTCTCCGCTACATCCTCTCCAAGAAACGCGAAGAGACCTCCATCAGGTCGGCGCCCGACCACCGCCCAATCAGCTTTTAGATCCCCATTGGTTTGTGACACATTCCATATATGTCTAAGGTCTTTGCTTCTCAGAAAGAATTCGCGGTAAAACTTTTCAATTTCTTGTTTACCGCGAAGCTCATCACCTCTCGCGGGTTTCACGGAGGCATTCGCGGAAAAACAATCGATCAATTTTTGAAACGTGGCTTGGTCATTACCAGCACTATCAGACAATTCAAAATAACGATCAAGTACTGTCATATTTTCTCCGTGTGAAATCTAAGTGGTGCCGTCTAACGTGGAGCTAAGGGGCGCGCCGAAGGCGCGTCCCAGTGACTGGAGGGAGCGAACTTGACCGTAGGGTTAGAGAGCATTGCTTAACGCCACAATGAAAAAGCCAAGAACGATTATGCCGAAATTGGCCCCGTATGCGTAGAACCAAAATTTTGCCTTCCGCTGAAGCTCTAGTAATTCTGGATGTGCTTCAAACCCGGGTATGTTTTTTTCTACCACCTTAAAGGCGGGCATTGCTCTAAAGGGGTGCAAGATACTTATCTCGGGTTTGCCCAGCTCAAACCACATTTCAGGATGTGCGGTTCTCAAATAGGAAGTGAAGCGATCCATGCTCCTAGCGTGTTTTAGTGCGGGAAATACTATGAGTAATAACCCTCCCATCGAAAGAACCATGCCGAAATTTTCCATAGCTCTCTAACGTTTGACATAAGGGGCGCGCTTTAGCGCGTCCCGCTTGATGGATGGGTTGGGCGTCATTTATTTACTTGCTGTATATGCTCAAAGAGTTGACCGAGCGTCAAGCCATCGCGCCAGACATTGTTGAAGGTAACCATATTTGGATTTAAGGTCTTCACTAAGTGTCTCGAATTCCATTGCGTCAGCCTGCCATTTGTGAGGGTACAAGGCGCGGTAGATGTCGAGTAGCTGGTCATTGGGATTGAGCTTCCATTTCTCCTGGTCGTTGAATGCGAACGACTCCGTAAAAGTTGAAAGAAACTGCCGGATTTCGTCTTTCGATGCGGCCGGGAACGACCGCCGCCAATTTCTTCCTTGGCAGGTACGCGCATTAAAGGGTACTGGCAATTTCCCACCGAAGAAGAAGGACCAAATTATGGTGCCAGCAATTGCAGCAACTAGTAGAGCGGTTGTAATAGTCATGACTTTGACGCCCAACGTGGAGCTAAGGGGCCGCGCGCTTTTGCGCGGTCCCTTTTGAGCGCAGGGTTAGAGCGGGAACAAATAGTAAGGCCGCAATAACCGCGAGGTTTAAAAATGTCAAGCAAGTGACCAACCAAATGTTAGGCAATGTATTACACATTTGCTGGCGACCAATTTCAACGGCCCTAATTAGAGCGGCCTGGACTTCTGGGCTCGTACACAGGGAGCAGTTAATTTCCTTTGGCACTATTTGAGCCCACGAAACAAAACAGCTACCTTGGGATGAGACCACCCAAAACAGGTTAACAACTACAGCCAACAGCAATATTCCCCAGCGGATCATCTGTAGCTCTAACGTGGAGCTAACCCGACTGCGCGGCTTGCCGCGCAGTCGGGTTGAGCGCAGGGTTATGCGTCTTCATGTGGAAACAGATCCTCATGCTCCGCGACCGCAAAGTTTTGAAGTTCTTCAATTGACCGGGCCACCCTTGCGAACCCGCCGGCTACATTGGGTGATCGCAGACCGATTGTCCCGTCCGACTGTACGAAGTAGGTTCCTTTATTCATGTCGTCGGCGATCGGAATTCCATGTCGGCCAGTGACCTTAAGCCATTCCTTCACGTCGGCCTTAGAAAGTGGGATGAAGCCACCAATAAACCACTGCGCGGAGTTTGCCGTGTCCACCAGGTAATACTCCGTCTTCTCCAAGTGCGGCCACTTCTTGTAAAAGCTTGCCAATTCAGCACCCGGTGGAAATCCAACCAAGCTCTCCAATCCTCGGGTCTCGGGGTTGCGTAGGCGCTTCTCGGCTCCGCGAGTTAATAACGGTGAAATGATGGAGAAGCGAACGATTGCGGCAAGAACAGAAAGCAGCACGCCAACAAACGCGATCGACAAAGTCCAGCCAATAAGCTGCTTGAGAACCTCCACTACCGCCCCCTATGACGCATAACGTGCCAGCTCAGGGGCGCGGAGCCGGCTTGCCGGCGGAGCGTCCCTCTGGAGCGTAGGGTTGGGCACTAACTTCAACTTACTGCACATTCCACGCCTCCAGTTCGTGCACCACTCGATCTAGGAGGGCTTTGGCTGCTTCAGTCGAAACACCTGTGCGGGTCTGGAACTCCCACTCTGCAATTGAATCGGGGCCATTCAGAATTTCATTTAGCGCGTTATTAATCAGCACGAGCTCTTCCTCGCTTAAGGCCACCGGCTTTCGTATTGGCGCATTCATTTTCTCAGTCTTCGCCTCGGGTAGGTGCCCAACGTTTGAATTCACCGGCCTTGCGCGGCTTTATGCGCAAGGTCCGGTGGAATGATGGGTTCGGCCTCGTCATTCAACAAAGCGGAACATGTCACGAGCCACCATTTCTACAGTATCCCGACATTCTTCTGGCCCTCGAAAGTATCGCGGGGCGTCAATTCGCATTTCAATTTCCCTGAAAAAGTCCGGTGTGCTTAGAAGTTCATGCGGCTTCAACTTGGGGTTCTCGGCCCTGTAGGCATCAATTGCTTCCGCTATCTTCATCGAAACTTCTGGGTTTCCAAACGATCTGCTGCGACGTATTGACTCTCTCGGCATCGTTCTTCTAAGTCGTGAAACCTCGGACTGTAGCTCAGATAACATTTCGATTACGAGCTTATCAGCAGGAACCACGGCTTCAGCCAAGTTGGCAACCTGGAACTTCCCAAAGTTCTTTAGGAACGTTGAATGGTCTGGATTCGCTGTAGCAGCGCGATGCGTGGCAAGAACTTTTTCTGAAAGAGAATTTTTAAACGTTACGACTCTTGAAAAGCGCAAGTCTCTCGGATACGGAACATGCTCAATAATCCCCGTATCAAACGAGTAGTCCGTCTTGTCGTCCTTGATAATTACTGTTGGCTTATCAAATGCGAGACGCATTCCTAGCTCAAACATCACGTTTGGGTTTTTGCCGCTGACATCACAAACAATAATGTCAGAGCTATAGATGTTTTGAACGATCCTCTTTTGAATAACTCCGACATCATCCGCATCACTGACAAGCTTTACAGAGAAGCGAGGTTCTTCGATCGATTCGATTGCCTCGGTAACAATGTTCTTTACTTCCGCCCAATGTTCTGCCGTGCATCCATCGATAGCTGAGATAGGCATAACCAAGCCGCAAGTGAGTTGCCTTTCTTTGGTTTTGGCAGAGGCCTTTTCTGTAGCCATAGTTACTCTTTTGTAGAGGCCGAACGTAAAGCTAAGGGGCGCGCCGAAGGCGCGTCCCTGCGACCGAAGGGAGCGAACTTGAGCGCAGGGTTAGCGGTTTTACAACCCGACATAATTACCTAACCACTCATTAAAGCTATTTGCAATTGGCTTAATCTCAACAAAATCGTGATCAAAGAACCAGATTGGAGGTTCGCTAAGTTGATTTTTACACTCATCGATTTTGAAACAGAACATGTTTCCCATGCAATCTGATGCAAATACTAAATAACCCTCAGGCATTCCCGCTGCCTCATATGCTTTTGTATCTTCCAGCATCTGATTAGGAAGTAAAAAGTTCTGGATATCATTCAGCTCCAATTCTTTGTCAACTATAGCATCAAGTAAATTTGGAGCATAAAGATCACCATGTTTCGTAATCAGATACACATGGCAATTGGGTAGTTTAATTCCAAGAGTTGACTCTAACTCTTGTACGTCATGAGAAGTGGCTGTGGCTAATGTTTCGTTTGCATTCCACAGCGCGACAAATTCATCAACGATACTGCATGAGATGCTCATATGTTTACCGCTAACTAAAAATAGAAAACATTTTCATGGGGCGGCAATGTCGCCTATGCCGCCCCGAGTTGTCAACGCTTTGTATCATGTTTTTTATATTCATGCGGTTGGCATAATTTTCATTCTGGACTTTCATTTTAGGGCAACCTAAAATTTCGCGGATGGAAGCTAATCCTGTTTCTGCCGACTCTCCCAAATTGCTCGACCGGATGCGGGCGGAGATTCGCACGCGCCATTACAGCATTCGCACCGAGGAGGCCTATCTGGATTGGGCGCGCCGATTTATTCTTTTTCACAACAAACGCCACCCTAAGGAGATGGGGGCGGACGAGGTTCAGGCTTTTTTGAGCCATCTGGCCGTGGAGCGCAATGTGGCGGCTTCAACCCAGAATCAGGCCAAGTCGGCGCTGCTGTTTTTATACCGGGATGTGCTGCATATTGAGTTGCCGTGGCTGGATGAGGTGATTGCGGCCAAGATGGGCAAGCGTTTGCCTGTGGTATTGACGCAGACCGAGATGCGCGCTTTGCTGAATTCGATGTCGGGCACGATGGGGCTGGTGGCCTCGCTGTTGTACGGTACGGGCATGCGATTGCTGGAAGGCTTGCGGCTGCGCGTGAAGGATGTGGAGTTCGAGCGGCGCGAAATCATCGTGCGCGAGGGCAAGGGGAATAAGGACAGGGTGACGGTGCTGCCCGAGAATTTGCTCCTCCCGTTGCAGGCGCACCTGAAAAAGGTGAAGGCCCTGCATGAAAAGGATTTGGAGGCGGGGTTCGGCGAGGTATATTTGCCCAATGCGCTGGCGGCGAAATATCCCAAGGCTGCGAGCGCGTGGGGTTGGCAATTCGTGTTTCCTTCTGCGGTGCGTTCGATAGACCCGCGTTCTGGCATCGAGCGCCGCCACCATCTTTACGAGGCCAGCGTGCAGCGCGCCGTGCGCGAGGCGGCGAAGATCGCCGAAATTCACAAGCCGGTTACGCCGCATGTTTTGCGCCATTCTTTCGCTACGCATCTGCTGCAATCCGGTTACGATATCCGCACCGTGCAGGCGCTGCTCGGGCATTCCGATGTTTCCACCACGATGATTTACACCCATGTATTGAACAAAGGCGGCAGGGGTGTAGTAAGCCCGCTGGATAGATAATGGAAAAACAACCCTCTCCCCTAACCCCTCCCCCGCGTGCAGGGGAAGGCGATGACTTTTTCATGCGCGAGGCGCTGGCGCTGGCACGCGAAGCCGAGGCCATCGGCGAGGTGCCGGTGGGCGCGGTGGTGGTGAAGGACGGCGAGATCGTCGGGCGCGGGTTCAATGCACCGATCTCGCGCCATGATCCGTCCGCCCATGCGGAGATGATGGCGCTGCGCGATGCGGCGCAGCGGCTGGGCAATTACCGGCTGGTGGGCTGCGAGCTGTACGTGACGCTGGAGCCGTGCATGATGTGCTCAGGAGCGATCATGCATGCACGTGTCGAGCGCGTGGTGTACGGCGCACGCGACCCGAAGACGGGAGCGTGCGGGAGCGTGCTGGATGCGTTCGCCGAGCTGCGGCTGAACCATCATGCGCAAGTGGCGGGCGGTGTGCTGGCGGAGGAGTGCGGCGCGATGCTCAGCAGTTTTTTTGCGCGACGGCGCGCGGAGCACAAGCGGCAATGAAGATCGACATTCACATTCCGGCGCAGACGCTGACCCTGTTCGACGATGAGGGCAAGGTGCTGCGCCGCTATTCCGTTTCCACCGCGCTGCGCGGAGCGGGTGAGGAGAACGGCAGCTATTGCACGCCGCGCGGCAAACATGTCATCCGTGCCAAGATCGGCGCGTGCCAGCCGCCGAATGCCGTATTCATACGGCGCCGCCCGACCGGCGAGGTCTACACGCCGGAACTGGGGGAACAGTATCCGGCGCGAGACTGGATACTGACGCGCATCCTGTGGCTGTCCGGCCGGGAGCCGGGCTATAACCGGTTCGGCTCCTGCGATACCATGCGCCGCTATATCTATATCCACGGCACGCCGGATTCGGTGGCGATGGGCGTATCGGGTTCGCACGGCTGCATCAGGATGCGCAATGCCGAGCTGGTCGAGTTGTTCGACCTGGTGCCGGCAGGAACGGAAGTCGAGATCTTCGCTTGAGGATGTGCACACCGGCACGGTGTATGTGTCGGCCTATTTGACGCAGAGGAGGACGCATATGGGCAATCCTTTCACAGTCAGCCTGGTTTCCTGGCGCGACGGCGAACCTTTGCTGCGCGCCGTGCGCGAGGCGGTGTTCATGCGCGAGCAGGGCGTTCCGGAAGAGCTGGAGTGGGACGGCCTCGACGAGGGTTGCCGCCACGCCCTCGCGCTCAGCCTTCAGGGCGAGGCCGTGGGGTGCGGGCGGCTGCTGCCGGACGGACATATCGGGCGCATCGCGGTGCTGCCGGAGTGGCGCAACCGGAAGGTTGGCACGGCGATCATGGAGGCATTGCTGGCCGAGGCGCGTACGCGCGGGCTGCAGCAGGTCGAGATAGATGCGCAGACCCAGGCGGTGCCGTTCTATCACGGCTTCGGTTTCGTCGAGCAGGGAGAAGTGTTCATGGATGCGGGCATGCCGCATATCAAGATGCATCTGAAACTCTAATGGCTACTTGCCGATGATGTATTCCTCATCGCTGAAATTCAGCACGGCTTCCGGCTGGAACACGGTGAAGGCGGTGATCATCGCGCCGGTTGTGAAGGCTTCGGTCAGCACGATGATGGGGGTCGCGATCAGGTAGTTGTGCTGGATCGATTGCCAAGTGTGCGTGGTCAGCGCGACCATCAGCAGGGCAGCGGCGGCCTCGGCAAGCAGGATGGCGCCGCCGCCGCACAGGAAGCCGTTGATCAGCACATACAGGAACAGGTTCTTGGGAAAATGCTTCCGGCTCAGGCGCAGCACCCATTCGCTGAACATGACCGGGATGACGATCATCAGCAGGCCGTTGAGGCCGAATGAAAGCGGCGTGATGTCCGTGCGTATCCAGGTGGCCAGCATCACCAGCGACAGCGCGGCGATGGCAACCTGCCAGCCGAACATCAGCACGAACAGCGTCGCGCCGAGGATGTGGTGATTGAAGCCGGGGCGGAAGCCCGCATTGAGTTGCCACAGGACGAACGCCCCCATGGTCAGCGCGACCAGCGCGTTGGTGCGCGCCGCGTTGGCCAGCAGGTCGCGCCATGGCGCAAACCAGATGGCACGTCCGAGAAATACCGCGAAGATCAGGTTGCCGAGCCACAGCCAATCGCTAGGAAATAGCTGGGCAGGCAGGTTCATGGTAACGGGTAGGGCGGCGGCTGGAATTGCAGGCGCGGGCCTGCGGGCGAGCCGAGATGCACCGGGTGCGCATCGTGGCTGGCGATCTGCACCACGGCCAGCACGTCATGACCGCCGCCGGGTGCGGGTGCGGCGTTGACGACCATGCCGCTGGATTGACCTTCCAGGTCTGCACTGAACAGCGTGTCGCCAGGCTGCGGTGCGGCATCGCCGTCGATGTGTGCGAGGTACATGCGGCGTTTCGGTTTGCCGAGGTACTGCATGCGCGCCACGATCTCTTGTCCGGGATAGCAGCCTTTCTTGAAATTCACTCCGCCGATGACCTCGAAGTTCGTCATCTGCGGCACGAACTGTTCCTGCGTGGCGGGCAGGATGAAGGGGATGCCCGCACGGATGGTGAGCCAATCCCAGCATGCGCTGCCCGCCGGCTGCGCATGCTGCGCGAGCGTGTGCCAGATGGTGGGGGCATATCGCGCGGCGGTGGTGATCTGGAATCGCGTGTCGCCCAGCCTGATCACGCAGGCCTCGCCGGTAGAGGTGACGCCGTAGGGCAGCTGAGGCAACTCCCCGAACAGCTTGGACAGCATTTCCGTTGCCGCCGGCCCGGATAGCCCCATCACGATGCTCTCGTCGCTCACATCGGAGATCTTCACTTTCGCACGCAACACGTACATGGAAAGCTTTTTGCGGATAGGCTCGCACATCGCGCGAGGCAGTTGCAGAAGGTGGTCGCTGCCATCGAGCCAGATCAGCATGGTCGCGAGCATGCGGCCCTTGGGATCGTTCAGACTGCTCAGTTGCGCGTGACTCGCATTCACCTCGCGGATGTCGTTGCTCAGCATGTTCTGCAGGAACGATTGCGCATCCTCGCCGGAAACTCGCAGGACCCCGAATTGCGACAGGTCGCACAGCACGGTGTTGTTCTGCGCGGCGGACAGCTCGGACGGGAGATTGCCGAAGTGCTGCGCGATGCCGTTATCCAGCACGGCACCGTGTTGCTGCTGCAGGAATTGTTGCCAGTCGGGATGCATATCAGGCGTAGGTGTTGATGCGGCCGTTCTTTTCCTCTCCGCTCATGAATTGGATGCCGGCCGGCTCCTTCATTTCGCGCGGGCGGGTCTCGGCGCGTTCGGTGTTGACGTTGGTCTGCGTCTCGGCTCGACTCATCTGTTGTGCCTGGGCGGACAGTTTCACCACCGTCGAATTCTGCAGACCTTGTTCCGGCTTGGTGGTTTGTGGTGTGGAAGCTGGCGAGGCGGCGGGTTGCTGACTGTTGGCTGGCTGGCTGAGCGAGGCAGTCGTCGCGCTGTTGATGGCCATGTCGGTCTCCTTGGTATATCAATATTATTAATGCGCGCAACAGTACTTGTTTTTCATGCCCGCAGCAAGGCGGGGAACGCCGTAGTTGTGTGGATTGCGCCCATGTAGCTGCTGCCGCGCAGCGACCGCATGCCCTATAATCCGGACAAATATCGATAATCACACCACCTTAATGTTAGCCTGCCTGTCGCGTCGCCTACTGCTGTTGTTGCTGGGTCTGACCTGCTGTTTCTCTCAGTCGGCCTTCGCGGCGCATGCCATCGCTTTGCACGGCCAGCCCAAGTATCCGGCTGGTTTCAGCCATTTCGACTATGTCAATCCTCAGGCGCCGCAGGGCGGGGAGCTGTTCACCTCGAGCATGGGCAATTTCGAGAAGCTCAATCCCTACACGCTCAAGGGGCGCGCCGCCGACGGGCTGCAGGACCTGGTGTTCGAGACCCTGGCGGTGCAATCGTGGGACGAGCCTGACACCATGTACGGGCTGCTCGCCGAGGATATTGCACTGGCGCCCGACGAGCTTTCGATGACCTTCCGCCTGAACCGCAAGGCGCGTTTTTCCAACGGCGATCCCGTGACGGCGGCGGACGTGAAGTATTCCTTCGACCAGCTGGTGAGCAAGCAGGCGGCCCCCCTGTATCGACAGTATTGGGCCGATGTGAAGCAGATGGTGGTGGTCGACGAGCGCACCGTGCGTGCCGAGTTCAGACGCAAGAACCACGAGCTGCGCATCATCGTCTGCCAGCTGCCGGTGTTCTCGCGTAAATGGGGAGGCGGCAAGCCCTTCGACAAGATCACGCTGGATGCGCCCATCGCATCCGGCCCGTACGTGGTGGACTCCTTCGACCTCGGCAAGCGCATCACCTATCGCCGCAACCACGACTACTGGGCGAACGAGCATCCGGCGCGCAAAGGCATGTTCAACTTCGAGCGCATCACGTACCGCTATTACCGCGACACACTGGCGCGTATGGAGGGGCTGAAAGCCGGGGAGATCGATCTGATCCAGGAGAACTCGTCCAAGAACTGGGCTCGCAACCATCAGGGCAAGCACTGGGACGACGGCGAGCTGATCAAAGCGCTGTTTCCCCACCAGAACGGCGCAGGGTGGCAGGGCTTCGCGATGAATACGCGCCGCCCCCTGTTCCAGGACAAGCGCGTGCGCCAGGCGCTGGGGCTGGCGATGGATTTCGAGTGGATGAACCGCCAGCTGTTCTTCAACTTGTATACCCGCAGCCCCAGCTATTTCACCAACACCGAGCTGGCGGCCACCGGCAAGCCGGATGCGAAGGAGTTGGCCGTGCTGCGCGAGCTGCAGGCTCGCTTCGGGGACAAGGTTCCGCCCGAGGTGTTCGATGCGGTCCCGCTGCCGCCGACTACGCTACCGCCGCATTCGCTGCGCGATAATCTGCGCAAGGCGCGCGAGTTGCTGGCCCAGGCCGGCTGGACCTACCGGGACGGCGCATTGCGCAATGCGCAGGGCGAGCCGTTCCAGTTCGAAATGATGCTGGAAGATCGCATGCAGGAGCGTGCATCGGCACCCTATGCGCGCAATCTGGAGAAGCTGGGCATCCAGATGACCTACCGCATCTATGACCCCGCACTGCTTCAGCGCAAGGCCGAGAACTTCGACTACGACATGGTGTGGGCGCTGATGCCGGGCTCGCAGAGCCCCGGCAACGAGCTGTTCGATTACTTCAGTTCCGCCAGCCGCGACCAGCCCGGTTCCAACAACGCCATGGGCGTGGCCGATCCGGTCATCGACGCGCTGCTCGCGCGCATCGTCCAGGCCGAAAAGCGCGACGAGCTGGTGACGCTGGTGCGCGTGCTCGACCGTCTACTGCGTCTGGGCTATTACATCGTGCCGCATTTCTACAGCAACGCGCACCGCGTTTCCTATCGCAGCACTCTTGGGTATCCGAAAGTGCTGCCGAAGTTCTACCGCATCGAGGAATGGTCGGTGATGACCTGGTGGAAGAAACCTGAGGGAGCCGGGGGCAGCCGATGATCCGTTACATAGCCAAGCGCCTGCTGCTGATGATCCCCACCTTGTTGGGCATCCTGCTGCTGACCTTCACCGTCATCCAGTTTGTCCCGGGCGGGCCGGTCGAACAGATGGTCAGCGAGTTGCGCGGCAAGGGGCACGGTGGTCAGGAAGCAGGCGGGGGCGGGCAGAGCTTCTACCGCGGCCAGCAGGGCATCGATGCCGAGCGCATGGCCGAGATCAAGGCGCTGTACGGTTTCGACAAGCCTGCGCACGAGCGCTTCTGGATCATGCTCAAGGGCTATGCCACGCTTGACCTCGGCACCAGCTTCTTCCACCAGAAATCGGTGTGGGAGCTGATCAAGGAGAAGATGCCGGTGTCGGTTTCGCTGGGCCTGTGGACGCTGGTCATCACTTACCTCGTGGCAGTGCCCATGGGCATCGCCAAGGCGGTGCGCGACGGCTCGCGCTTCGACACTGCGACCAGCTTCCTGATCCTGAGCGGTTATGCCATCCCCAGTTTCGTCCTGGGCGTGGTGCTGCTCGTGCTGTTCGGCGGCGGCAGCTTCCTGCAGTGGTTCCCGCTACGCGGCCTGACCTCGGACAACTGGGAGCAGCTCTCGCTGATCGGCAAGGTGACCGATTACCTGTGGCACATCACGTTGCCGGTGTTCGCCGAAGTGGTCGGCGCGTTCGCCGTGATCACCATGCTCACCAAGAACACCTTCATCGAGGAGATCCGCAAGCAATACGTGCTCACCGCGCGCGCCAAGGGGCTGCCGGAGCGCACAGTGCTTTACCGGCACATCTTCCGCAACGCGCTGCTGCCGCTGCTGACCGGTTTCCCCGCGGCTTTCATCGGCGCGTTCTTCACCGGCAGCCTGCTGATCGAGACGCTGTTCTCGCTGGATGGCCTTGGGCTGCTGTCGTACAACGCCATCATGCAGCGCGACTATCCGGTGGTGATGGGCATGCTGTTCATCTTCACCCTCGCCGGGCTGTTCGCGAAGCTGATCTCCGACGTCAGCTACGTGCTCGCCGATCCGCGCGTGAAGTTCGAGGGAGTGGGACAGTGAGCGATGAACTTCAGCAACTCTCTGTAGGAGCGAGCCCTGCTCGCGAATCAGAAATACAGTCGCACGCAGGGCGTGCTCCTACAAAGGCTAGAGGGGCGATCGAGTCAACATCGCTGTCGCCCAACCAGCAGCGCTGGCGGCGTTTCCGCCAGCACCGGCTGGGCTATGCCAGCCTGCTGATCTTCTCCGTCCTGTTCATGATCAGCCTGTTCGCCGAGGTGCTGTCCAACGACCGCCCACTGGTCGTCTCCTACGAAGGGGAGCTGTATTTCCCTCTGCTGAAGGACTATCCCGAGACCGCCTTCGGCGGCGACTTCCCGACACCCGCGGATTACCTCGATCCCTTCATCCGCGGGCAGTTCGCCCGACCCGGCAACTGGGCGGTCTATCCGCCGAATCCGTACCGTTACGACACGCTCAATTATTTCGCGACGCGACCGAATCCCGCTCCGCCGAGTTCGGAGAACTGGCTGGGCACGGATGACCGCGGGCGCGACGTGCTGGCTCGCTCTCTCTACGGTTTTCGCGTGTCGGTGCTGTTCGGCATGGCGCTGACTGTCATTGGTGTGGTGCTGGGCGTATTGGCCGGCGCGATCCAGGGCTATTTCGGCGGGCGCGTCGATCTCTACTTGCAACGTTTCAGCGAGATATGGGGTTCGTTGCCCGAGCTTTACCTGCTGCTGATCTTCGCGTCCCTGTTCCAGCCCAGCATCACTCTGTTGCTTATCCTGCTTTCGCTGTTTGGCTGGCTCGCGCTGGCCGATTACGTGCGCGCCGAGTTCCTGCGCAACCGCCAGCTCGATTACGTGCGCGCTGCGCGCGCGCTGGGGCTGGGCAACCGCCAGATCATGTGGCGGCACATCCTGCCCAACAGCCTGACGCCGGTGATCACCTTCCTGCCGTTCCGCATGAGCGTCGCCATCACCGCGCTGACCAGCCTCGACTTCCTCGGCCTCGGCGTGCCGCCCTCGACGCCCAGCCTGGGCGAGCTGCTGGCGCAAGGCAAGGACAATCTCGACGCATGGTGGATAGGGCTCGCGGCGTTCGTCGTGCTGTTCGTCACGCTGTTGCTGCTGGTGTTCATCGGCGAGGCATTGCGCGACGCCTTCGATCCGCGCAAATCAGGGAGTGGGCGATGACAACACGGCGCGAAGCGACTTGTTGCGGTGGAGGCTCACATGAGCGTAGCGAATGTGATGCCGTAACCACAAAAAAAAGCGAAGCGACTTGTTGCGGTGGAGGCTCACATGAGCGCAGCGAATGTTATGCCGTAACCAACGTGCTTCTGGACGTCCGCAATCTCGGCGTCAGTTTCGGCGAGCAGCCCGATGCGCCGCGCGCCGTCGACGGCGTTTCGTTCACGCTGGCGGCTGGCGAGAAGTTCGCGCTGGTCGGCGAGTCGGGTTCGGGCAAGAGCGTAACGGCGCTCTCGCTGCTGCGGCTGGTCGCCAACGCGCGCTCCAGCGGCGAGGTGCTGTTCGAGGGCGAGAATCTGGTGAATGTCAGCGAGCGGCGCCTGCGCGGCATACGCGGCAAGGACATCGCGATGATCTTCCAGGAGCCGATGACCGCGCTCAATCCGCTCATGCGCATCGGCGAGCAGATCGTCGAGGTGCTCGAACTGCACGAAGGGATGGACTATGCCGCGGCGCGTGAGCGCACGATCGAACTGCTCGGCCACACCGGCATCGCCGAGCCGGAGCGGCGTTTCTCGAGTTACCCTCATGAACTCTCCGGCGGCCAGCGGCAGCGGGCCATGATCGCGATGGCGCTGGCCTGCCGTCCGAAACTGCTGATCGCCGACGAGCCGACTACCGCCCTCGACGTGACCATACGCGCACAGATCATGGATCTGCTCGATGCATTGCAACGCGAATACGGCATGACCATCCTGCTCATCACGCACGACCTCAACCTGGTGCGCCGCTTCGCCGACCGGGTCGGGGTGATGCAGTCCGGACGCCTGGTCGAACTGGCCGAGACCGGACGATTGTTCTCCTCGCCGCAGCATCCCTATACCCAACGCCTGCTCGACAGCCGCCCCAGGAAAATGGTGCGGCCGCTTTCTGCTGAGCAGGAGGTCGCCCCCGATCTGCTGCGCGGCGATGACCTGCGGGTCGAGTTCTCCTACCCGGTTGGGTGGTTCAAGAAAAGGACGTTCACCGCGGTCGCTGGCGTCAGCCTGTCCCTGAAGCGCGGCGAAACGCTGGGCATCGTAGGCGAATCCGGTTCAGGCAAGTCGACGCTGGCGATGGCGCTGCTGGCATTGCAGTCGCTTGCCCAAGGCGATTGCTTCTTCGACGGGCAACCCATGCCCCGCAAACCGTCGGAAAAGTTGCGGGCGATGCGTGCGAGGATGCAGGTAGTGTTTCAGGACCCGTTCGGCAGCCTGTCTCCGCGCATGACCATCGAACAGATCGTCGGGGAAGGGCTGGCGCTGCACCATCCGGGCATGCCCGTTTCCGAGCGCCGTTGGCGCATCGCGCAGACGCTCCAGGAAGTCGGGCTGGGGGCGGACGTGCTGGTGCGCTATCCGCATGAATTCTCCGGCGGCCAGCGTCAGCGCATCGCAATCGCACGTGCGCTCATCCTCGAGCCGCAACTGGTGGTGCTCGATGAACCGACCAGCGCGCTCGATGCGTCGGTGCAGAAGCAGGTGCTGGAACTGCTCGCCGGCCTGCAGGCTCGGCATGGCATGAGCTACCTGCTGATCAGCCACGACCTCGAAGTGATCGCCGCGATGTCGCACCGCATCGCGGTGATGCAGGCCGGCCGCATCGTCGAGCAAGGTCCGGCCGAAGCAATCATTAATTCTCCGCGTCACGAATATACGCGCCAGTTGCTGGCCAGCGTCTCTCCGGGAAACTGACCGGCTGTCGCGATCGGCGACGAAGTTCGACTAGGCAATTGTCCTGATTGACGTTCCGGAATTTTAGGCATACAAAGGGCGCAAGTTATCCGGAAGTCCTCGGGCAGCTGAGCAGCATCCAACCGCAGTTCTTAATTTTCTTGTTCTAAGGAGTGGATCATGAGCACAAAATTGGCAGGCGTGGAAGGCGAAGTCAGCAAGGAAAGACTCATGCAGGATTTGCGTGTGGTGGTGGCGGATGCCGAGGAGTTGCTACGTGCAACGGCCGGCCAGGCGGGCGACAAGGTCGCCTCGGCGCGCGAGCGCATCCAGGAAAGTCTGGTGACCGCCAGGGAGCGTCTCGCTTCCGCCGAGCAGGCGGTAGTCGAGAAGACCAGGCAGGCAGCCAAGGCTACCGACGAGTACGTGCATGAGAACCCGTGGAAGTCCATCGGCGTCGCTGCCGGTGCGGGACTGATCATCGGCATGCTGATCTCCCGCAGCCGTTGACCCATGCAGGAGGCTGGTGAAGGTCTGCTGGAGTCGGCCAAGCGATTGCTGTGTACGCTCACGTCGATCGTTTCGACTCGTCTTGAGCTGCTGGCGAACGAATTGCAGGAAGAGCGTCTGCGGCTGACGCAGATGCTCTTCTTTGCGCTGGCTGCCTTGTTCTGCTTCGGCATGGGCATACTGCTGCTCACCGTATTCATCGTGGTGCTGTTCTGGGACGATCACCGCCTCGCGGTGCTCGGCGGACTCACCGCGCTTTTCTTTGCATCGGGCGGGCTGATGGCGCTGCTGCTGCGCAGCAGGGCGCAGGCCAAACCCAGATTGTTTTCCGCCAGCCTCGGTGAGCTGGCCAAGGATAGAGCCCATCTGGAGGCGAGCCGTGAATGAGCAGTTGCTCGAGGTGATGCAGCGTCGCGGCGAACTGCTGGCGAAGATCGATGGGCAACGCGAGCAGGTCGCTCAGATCGGGGCACGGTGGCAGGCGCCGCTGGCGTTGGCCGATCAGGGGCTGGTCGTTTTGCGTTCCCTGCGTTTCAGGCCTGTGCTGGTCGTCGGCGTGGTCGCATTGCTGTTGTGGCGCAGGCGCAGTCTGGCGGGGCTGGCCCAGACCGGCTGGAAGCTGTGGAAGGGGTATCGCTCGCTGTCCGCGCTTTCGGCAAAGCTGTCGTCGCGGCAATCCTGAAGCAAAATACGTGGGCAAAAAAATGCCCCTGAATCAATGGAACCAGGGGCAAAGGTCTTAACCAACAGAGAGTAAAGTTAAGACTACACGTTCAGGGAGGAGAAACGTGTGGCAGCTTTCGCTACCTGTAGGCAAAGACCAAGGCCTTCGGAAATAGTTCCGCACTAAGCCGGAAATTATCATTTGGGACTCAAGTCTCGCTGCCGCGACGGTGCTGCCAGTACCGCGCGTGTGTCTTGCGGTAAGGCTCCACCTTGATCCCTTGCGCATCCATCTCGACCAGGATCGCGCCGTCCTCATCCGAGCGCAGCAGTTGCGCGCCGGTATCGGAGTAGCGTTGCAGCACCTCCTTCCTAGGGTGGCCGAAGCGGTTACGGTAGCCGACGGTGAACACCGCGTAGTCGGGCAGCGTGGCCGCGATGAAGTCATAACCGGAAGAGCTCTTGCTGCCGTGGTGAGGCGCGACGAGCAGACTTGCAGGAAGCTGGTCTGCATGTAGCCTGAGCAATCGCTGTTCGGTATCTTTCTCGATATCTCCCGCCAGCAGGATATGCTGATTTCCGGTGCTGATGCGCAGGACGCAGCTCCGGTCGTTGTCATGAGGCGTTGAGCCAGGGTTTCCACCGGACTCCGGGTGCAGCACCTCGAACGTCACACCGTCCCAATCCCAGTGCAGGCCGTCCTGGCAGGGGCGGGCATCCGTTGCTTGTTGCAGCAGCGCATGGCCTGGGCTCACGGGGGCGGAGATCCAGCCGATTGGCATGGCCTGCATGACGGAAGCCGTGCCGCCGGTGTGATCAAGGTCGTCATGGCTGAGCATCAGGCCGTCCAGTCTGGCTATGCCTGCCGCGCGCAGGGCGGGGACCAATATGCGATTGCCGCTGTCGGATTCGCCGCTGAAGTCCGGGCCGGTGTCGTACAGCAGCGCGTGGCCGTTTGTCTGTGCGGCGACGGCGAGTCCCTGGCCGACATCGAACACGGTCAGGCGCAACGTGCCGGTCGGGGGCGGTTCTGGGGAGTTGAGAAACATCGGCATCATCAGCGGCACACCCAGCCAGCGCGCGGGAAAGCTTCTCGGCAGGAGCAGCCAGAACGCCCCCAGCATGGCGACGGCGATGGCCCAAGACGGTGGTGCGTGTTGCGTCCACACCGCTTGCGGCAATGCATTGAGCCATTCGAGGAAACGCATCGTGCCGTCCATTGCGATGTGCGCCAGCCATAGCGGCGGCTCGATGGGCAGCGCCGCACCGAGCAAGGTGAATGGCACGACGATCAGGCTGACCAGCGGGATGGCGAGCGCGTTGGCGAGGGGCGAGACCAGGGACACCTGCTGGAATAGCGCGAGCAACAACGGGGTCAGGCCGACGGTCATGGCCCATTGCACGGTGACATATTGCGCCAGCCAGTGCGGTGGGTGGATACGGTGCGCCGTCACGTAGAGGATAAGTGCGACGGCGCCGAACGATAGCCAGAAGCCGGGTGAGAGCACCGCCCACGGATCTGGAACCAGCACGCCGATCAACGCGATTGCGAGCAACTGCCCGAGCGAGAAGTTTCGGTTCAGCCACAGTGCGGCAGCGACTGCGCCGACCATGTACACGGTGCGCTGCGCGGGCACAGCGAAACCGGAAAGCAGCGCATAGCCGACGGCCGCGAGCACTGCCGCCGATGCCGCAGCCTTGCGTGCAGGCAGCCACAAAGTCAGTCGCGTGCTGCGACGCCACAGCCAGTAAACGACGGCGAAGGCGAGGCTGGCAAGCATGGTGATGTGCAGGCCGGAAATACTCATCAGGTGGTTCACTCCGGTGCGCGTGAATACCTGCCATTGATCGGATGGGATGCTGTGCTGGTCGCCGACGGCCAGCGCAGTCAGCACGCCGGAATAGGGCGCGCCGCCCAGCGTGGCGTCGAACTTGTTGCGTACCGCTTCGCGCCAGGTCTCGATGCGATAGCTCGGGCCGCCGGCAAATTCATCGAGCCGCACGTTGTCGCTCTGCGGGTGCCCGGCCACAAGCTTCTTGGAGTTGTGTACATAACCCACCGCGCGGAGATTGCGTTCCAGCATCCACGCCTCGAAATCGAAACCGTGCGGATTCGCAGTACCGTGCGGTTGCTTGAGGCGCACGGTGAAGCGCCACCGTTCACCTGCGTGCAGGACCATCGGCGGCGTCTTGTCGTCCTGATACGTGCTGAGAAGGATGTGTTGCGGAACGCCGGCTTGGGGCGTGAGCGTGCGTTCGACATCGAAGGTGAAGCGCTGGCCGCGCTCATGGGCGTACGGCACGTCGGCGATGATGCCGATGATTTCGATGTCGCGCCCTTGCCATTCGTCCGGCAGGCTGACGGCGAGACGTTGTTCGGCCTGCCAGGCAGAGTAGTAGAACCCCATACCGAAGGCGAACGCGGCAATCGTCAGCACGCGGGCAAGCCGCAGTCCAAGCGTTCGTGTTGGAATCAGCAGCGCTAATGGAAAGGAGGCTAGTAGCCACGCCCATGCAAAGTCCGGCAGCGCCGCCTGCTGTTGCAGCAGCCAGATGCCCATTGCGAAGAAGGCGGCGAAAGTAGCCATGCCGCATAGAGTAACGCCGAATCGGCATAGCGTTAACAGACCTGTTGATGCAGATGGCCTGAAGTCATCAAGGACAAGTCATGGGAACGCCGTATAAACCCGCCTGATCGCGAGCGAAATACGGGGCGGGGTGAAAACAGATTGAGCCCGCCTCGGTAGTGATCTTCAGCATGCCGTTGGCGAGGCGTTGTTCCTTGTGGGGTTGCCGCAGATATTGCTTCAGGGCACCGAGCGGCGTGTTGAGATTTCTCTTTTCCTGGGCGGCAAGTTGCTGCTCGGTTTTCCTGGCTTCGTCGCGCGCCATGCTTTTGGCCGATTCGATCAATTGTTGCGTGTTGAAAGCCGGCGGTTCGTGAGTGTCCGGCGAAGCGGATGGGGAGACCGCATCCGTTTGTGCGGCAAACGGGGCAGCATGTGTCCGGGTTGCGCGGTGTCGAGGTTCTGTGGCGGGCACCGTGTTTGTGCTACGGGCCGGTTCGGCGACGGCCGGCATTGAAAAATAGACCTCCAGCGGACGCGGCTTGGCGATGGGAGTTTTGTTGGTCAGCGGACGCCCGGCAAATAACAGCGCACCATGCAGCAACAGCGACGCCAAAATGAAAGGCGCGAGTCGGCGAGCCTGTCCTATGGGATGCGGTAATGCGGATGGCATTTAGGCTGATTTCAATTTCGTCCTGCGCCGTTTAATGTGAAACCCAAGTGTGAACTCTATTCGTGATGCCCTGAGAACGTGCCGCTCCCGATGCTTGCGGCTAACCATGAGCCGGAAATCTGCCCGGTTTTTATGTCGAGCTGTCCCTTGAATCGAGCATTTCCGGCGATCCCTGTTCCGGACATCTGAATGAGGCCATCTTTTGTTGCTTGGCCCGAGATGCTAAAGCTGATGCCGAATGTGTTGGATTGCCCCGATCCGGATGCATGTCCGGCATTGTCCAGATGAACATAGAAAGTACCGCTGTCGCTTCCGGCGTAAGTCCCGTAATAGTCGCCATCCAGAGAGAAGTCGGGTTTGCCGGCGCGCAGTTCTTTTTTTGCATAATCGCGGGCCTGATTGAGCAAGTGGTTCATATCCAGACGGCCATCGCTTTCTTTTGCCCCCGCGGTGTTGAGAGTCGACAGTACTCTCGACGAGGGGGAAACCTTTGCTGTGCCGATTTTTTTCGCGACCTGCTCTTTAAACATGCTGCTGTCCGAAGGCGCCGGATGCAGAGTATTTTTCGGAGCAGTTTTTTCTGGTCGTGTTGAAGAAAGGAATGAGATGTTAACTGTTAAACGATGTTGATCTCCTGTGGGTGCAGGCGATCTGTTCCAATTAAGCTGAGAAAGCAGGATCGCATGTAATAACATGGAAATTGCCAACGGCCATGCAAGACGTTGCATCGGGAAGCGATTTTCCGCTTGAGATTGATATCTAAAATTGGGCTGTGAATTTTTCAAATCAATCAATTTCTGATCGGCCATTTCACTTTACCGCGACGTCCCGCAAGTTCGGTTGGGGGCGCCGTGCCGTGAGCCGGATATTTTCATCTATGCCGTTTTTAATTTAGTCCTGTGCGGTTTGGCCCGGGTCGACGCTGTGGGAGCCGCCAGCGGTAGCAATTGTTGCAATGCCTGAATGTAGCCCTGCAATGCGGCGCGTCCGGTATCGGTCAATGCGTAGCAAGTTTGGATGCGTCCGCCGCTGTCGTCCTTGCGGACTTTTATGTAATCGGCGGCAATCAGTTTCTTCAGGTGCGAATCCAGGTTGCCGTCGGACACGTCCAGTTGCCGCTTGAGTTCGGTGAACGTGACTTCACCCGCGCCCGCCAGGAAGGCGGCGAGCTGGGTGCGTAGCGGCTGGTGCAGCAGGGGGTCGAGTAGGTCCATGATTGAGGGGGCTATTTCTGATTCATTTGGATGTGCAGGTATCCGGCATTGCTGCCGTCTTTCTGCGGAATCCGGAGTTCAAGATGCGTTTCGATCAAGCTGCGTGCGGGCTGCCAGTTCTGCCCGTCGAAGCTGGCGAACTGCCGGAATACATACACATCGCGCTTGAGCGTGACATGCAGCGTTGCCTGCCCCTCATGCTCGAACAGGTTGCCGTCTACCACGGTGGATACCGGCAGCGGCGTACCTGCCGGGAAATGCAGGACGTAGTTGTCGCCTTCCGGGAGCGGCTGTCCAAACTGGATTTTCGGCGCTTTGGAAATTTCGGCAGTGCTGGGCGGTAGCCCGGCGCAGGCGGTGAGGGTGGCGCAGGTGGCGGCGGCGAAAAAAATGCGGGCGAGTTTCATGCGTGTCTCCTTGGCAGTTAGTGAGCGGATTGATGATGAGTTTCGACGACCAGGCCGGCGCGTATTTCCGGGCCGGTTTTCGGAGTCAGTTCGGCCTTGATCCATGGAATGCGAATCCAGTTGGCTTCGCGCGCCAATGCCCAGCTATCTCCGGGGAAACGCCAGTCGCCGGTGGGCTGGCCGTTGTTCATCATGATTTCGAGCGGCTCGTTCAGCACCAGCGGCAGCACCGATGCGTTGCTGGCACGGAAGGCGTTGCCGGAGACTTCGACCTTGACCGGGATGCTGCTGCCTGCAGGCAGCAGGATGACCTGCTGTGCTATGGGCTGTTTGCGGAACTCTTCCAACGACACCAGCGGCGCATCGGGCGGCGCGTCGGCATTGGTCATCCGTTGTGCCAGCAGCGGCGGAATCAATACGCATAGCAGCCAGCCCACGGATTGCGCCAGCCGCAGCCATGCGGAGCGTTCCCTGCCGCGATCCAGCATGGCGGCCAGCAGCGGTAGTCCCAACCCCAGAGTGGAGGCTGCGACCCATTGCGAGGCGATGAAGTTCAGGCGGAAAGCGAGCATTCCGATGCCGATGGAGATGATGAGTGCGCCCGTCCATTCCAGAAGTTCTTCAGAGAACAGGCCGTGGACGTATAGTCCCAGACCGGCCAGCACCACCCATGCGGCGAAGATCATGTAGCCGCCGCCGTAGAAAAAGGTCGCGAAGGTCAGCAGTACGCCGACCGACATCAGCAACCACCACACCTTGAGCACTTGCCGGTGGATGAACGACCATGCCTCGTCGCGCGCCTGCTTGGCACGGCGGGTGAGATGCCAGTCGAACAGGCTGACGCCGGAGAGGGTGAGCGCAAGCAGGATCAGCCACGCCAGCGCGCGCTGCTCCACGGCCGGGAATTGTTCGGCGGTGAGAATGTGGCTGCTTGCCAGGATCAGCCCGCCGCAACTCGCGCCCCATAGCACGAGGCTATGACGCTCGACGCGCAGGTTGCGGTGTCCGGCGGACAGCATGGCATGGATGGAATCGAGTTGTTGTGTGGCAAGTTGCGGCATGTAACCCTCCTATACAAACTCTGTTTTGCAGAGTGTAATACTCTGTAAAACAGAGTGTCAACCTCGGCGAGGTTAGGTGCAAAACGCAGGAGAGCGGGCTGGCCCGGCGGGGACCGCGTATGGAAGCCGAAAATGCGGATAAGGTAACCATGGCATGGCTAGCTGCGAAACGGCTGCGTAGAATGGCGTCATGCGCAAATTTCTCCGCAAGCTATTGCCGCATCACGATACGGTGAAGGATCACCGCTGGGTGAAGCCGTTCGGCGGCTGGCTGCGCCATCCCAATCTGTGGCATCTGCACCGGCGCTCGGTAGCGGGCGGAATCGCGATCGGGCTGTTCTGCGGCCTGATTCCCGGGCCGCTGCAAATGGCCAGTGCGGCATTGCTGGCGGTACTGTTGCGCGTCAATCTGCCGGTGGCGCTGCTCACCACGCTGTATACCAACCCGCTTACCATCGTACCTCTGTACTTGCTGGCTTACGAGATCGGTGCTTGGGTGATCGGCGGCCGCAACGGTGGCTCGATTCCGCATCCGGCCTTGCCTGAGTTTCATTGGGGCAACTGGCTGGGGGAGTTGTGGGCCTGGGTGGGTGCGCTGGGCAAGCCGCTGCTGGTTGGCCTGCCGCTCCTCGCACTCGGGCTGGCAGTCGTCGGCTATCTTGCAGTACGCATCGCATGGTATGTGGCGGTGGTTTACAAATGGCGCAAGCGGCGGCGCAGCAGGGCTGCCTCCTCGAGCCGCAACGATTCGGGAATGTGAAGGTTTTGTTTACGAAGGAACTCGGTTCCGGCACCTCGGTCTGAAATAGCGTTCGGTCGACAGGGATAACCGAGCGCTTGTTTCAACTTTCACGAGGTGACAAAAATGAAAAAGGCTTATGACAGTATCGCAAGGTTTGTTCGTTGGGTCGTAGCTGCCGTGGTGTCTTTCATCGTTGCGCTGCCGGTGTTCACGTCCTTTACTGCCAGTCATATGTAGTCTTTCGGAATCATGCGCCCCAGTATTTGTGCCGCCAGGCATGGGTACTGGGGCGTTTTCATCGGGGGACTCAATATCCTCCTCATGTGTCGCGCATAAACCTTATAATCCGCCTCGATTAAACCATGCTGGAAATATTGTTTTATGCAACTGATGGTCTCGACAGACATTGCGCTGCGCACCCTGATCTATCTGGGACGGAAGAATGAACCGGCCACGATTCAGGAGGTGGCAACTGCATTCGAAATTTCCAAGACTCACCTGATGAAGGTCGTCATGATGCTGGTCGGGGCAGGTCTGCTCGTCAGCGAGCGCGGCAGGAACGGAGGTATCCGACTCGCGAAAGATGCGCGCGACATCTCCGTCGGCGCCGTCGTCCGGGTGATGGAAAACAACCTCGCGCTGATTGCCTGCATGAAGGATGGCTCTCTCCCCGAATCATGTCCGTTGTTGCCTCGTTGTCGCCTGAAAGCTGTGTTCCAGGGGGCATTGGGCGCATTCCTTGCTTCCCTTGACCAGAGCACGCTGGCCGATCTCATCGATTAATTCGACAGCAACGTTTGATCCGTAATGGTTGTGTCGGGTTGATTTCACTCATATCATTCAAAAATAATGAATGTATTGAAATCCGTCCAACAATCACAGGGAGCCGCGAATGACTGAAATCACTGACGAGAAGATAAGTGGGCAGCTTGCCACTCCGAGGGATGAAAGCAGTCTGACAAGCTTGATCGACCACCTGCTGCAAAAGCACCACGCATATACTAAGACTGCTCTCGAAGAGTTGCATCCATTGCTCGAGAAGGTGGTGCGCGTTCACGGCGGAAGCCATCCCGAGTTGACCGAACTGCGCGATCTGTATGTCCGGCTGCGCGATGATATGCATCTGCATCTGATGAAGGAAGAGAACATCCTCTTTCCGTACATTCGTGCTCTGGATGCCGAAGGGCCTGTTCCGGCCCCCCACTTCGGCACGGTTGCGAATCCCATCCGCATGATGATCAGGGAACATGAAACCGATGATGCGATCCTGCGCCGGATGATGGAAGTCACCAACGAATTCAGCCTGCCGCCCGGTGCCTGCGCCAGCTATACGTCGCTGTATGCCGGATTGCGCGAACTGGTTGATGATTTGGTGCAGCACATGTACCTGGAGAACCAATTCCTGTTTCCCAAGGCCATCGCGAAGGAGGCGACGGCTTTGGGCAAGGCGACATAGTGCGCTCCGGCAGGTGACGTAATAATGATGCGTTGAGAAAAAGATATGAAAAAACTGCTCCGCGCCTTCACCCCCCCATGTCATACCCGTTCCGGTCATGGAAAAAATCCGCAATGGCCTCGCTGGTGGTATGGCTATCCTGCTGTTGGGGCTGTCACTACACTATCTGCCGCAGATTCACTACCCACTGCTCATGCTGGGATCGATCGCAGCTTCTGCGGTGCTGCTGTTCGCCGCACCGCACAGTCCGATGGCGCAGCCCTGGAACCTGTTCGGCGGGCACCTGCTCTCGGCGTTGGTCGGGTGGGGCTGCAGCCTGCTTATCCCGGATCTGGTGTTTGCCGCGGCCGTTGCGGTCGGCGCGGCCATCCTGTTCATGCAGTTGATGCATTGTCTGCATCCTCCGGGGGCCGCCACGGCGCTCACGCTCGTGCTCAGCGCCGCGCAATTTCACGGCATGGGTTGGCAATGGGCAATGTACGTTGTGGCGACCAACGCCGGAATTTCCCTGCTGCTGGCGCTGGTGATCAACAACCTGTTGCCCGACAGGAAGTATCCGGTGCCGCCGCCTGCCGCGCAGCGCGACCCGTTCGCTACGATCGAGCAGTCCGACATCGAACAGGCGCTCGCGCAGATGGGCAAGGAAATCGAGGTGGGGAAAGAGGAACTGGTCGAACTATACCGGCTGGCGCTCCGGCAGGCACAGAAGCGTGCCGAAGCCGAGCGTCGCTAGTCGGCTTGCAGCATCCCATCCAGCAGGTGCAGCTTGCGCTGCATTTTGTTTGCGAGGTCGAGGTCGTGGGTGACCACGATGAAGCTGGTGTTCAGCCGCGCATTCAGCTCCTGCATCAGATCGAACAATGCCTGGGCGCTCTTGCGGTCGAGGTTGCCGGTCGGTTCGTCGGCCAGCACGCAGGCCGGTTCGGTGACCAGTGCGCGCGCCACGGCGGTGCGCTGGCGCTCGCCGCCGGAGAGCTCGGCGGGCTGGTGCTGGAGGCGGTGCGCCAATCCCACCTGTTCAAGCATGGCGGCGGCGCGAGGCTCGGCATCGGCGCGCTTCATGCCCCGGATCAGCAGCGGCATGGCGACGTTCTCCAGCGCCGTGAATTCAGGCAGCAGGTGGTGGAACTGGTAGACGAAGCCAAGTGCGCGGTTACGCAGTTCGCCGCGTTGCGCCTCATTCATGGTCTGTAGCGGTTGGCCGAGCACTTGCACGTTGCCGCCGCTGGGCTGGTCGAGTCCGCCGAGCAGGTGTAGCAGGGTGCTCTTGCCCGAGCCGGATGCGCCGACGATGGCAAGGCGCTCGCCGCGCCGCACGTCGAGGTTCACGCCCTTGAGCACCGGAACATCCGTCTTGCCGATGACATAGTTCTTCGCCAGATCGCGGCAGGAAATGACAATTTCAGTATCCTGCTTATTCATAGCGCAATGCCTCCGCCGGCTGGGTCTGTGCCGCGCGCCAGCTCGGGTAGAGCGTGGCGAGCAGGCTGATGAGGAAGGAGATGCCGCCGACCGAAGCCACTTCGGAGTAGCGCAGATCGGAGGGGAGCTCGCTGATGTAGTACACGTCCTTGGCAAGGAACTGGATGCCGAATAGGTGCTCGATGAAGGAGATCACCGCGCTGATGTTTAGCGCCAGCAAGACCCCGCCGATCACGCCGAGCAGCGTTCCTATCAGGCCGATCATCACGCCCTGCACCATGAAGATGCGCATGATGCTGCGCGGCGATGCGCCGAGCGTGCGCAGGATGGCGATGTCGGCCTGCTTGTCGGTGACCGCCATCACCAGTGTGGAGACGATGTTGAACGCGGCCACGGCGACGATCAGCGACAGGATGATGAACATCATGCGCTTTTCCATCTGCACCGCGCGGAAATAGTTGCTGTTCTGCTGCGTCCAGTCGCTGGCGTACAGTCCGGGCGGCAATTCGTTCTGCAATTCGCGCGCGACGCGCGGGGCGAGCTCGATGTCATGCAGTTTGGTGCTGATGCCGGTCACCGCGTCGCCGAGCTGGAACAGCTTCTGCGCGTCGCTCATATGGATCAACGCGAGGCTGCTGTCATATGGCGCCATGCCGATCTCGAAAATGCCGGTGACGCGGAACTGCTTGAGACGCGGCATCATGCCGGCAGGCGTGATCTGCCCCTGTGGGGCGATCAACAGGACTTTGTCGTTGACGCGCACGCCCAGCGCACGCGCCAGGTCGGAGCCGATCACGATGCCGAATTCGCCGCTGCGCAGGTCGCTCAGCGCACCGACTTTCATCTTTTCCCCGAGTTCGGTGATCGCGCTTTCGCGTTGCGGCTCGATGCCGCGCACCATCACGCCCTGCACGCTCTGGCCGAACGACAGCATGCCTTGGCCGTTGACGTAGGGTGCAGCGGCGGCGACCTGCGGATTCTTTGCGACCTGCTCCAGCACGGGCCGCCAGTCGTACAGGCGGCCGCCGTCTGCGACCACTTCGAGATGCGGCGAGGCACCCAGCATGCGCGCGCGGATCTCCTTCTGGAAGCCGTTCATCACCGATAGCACGACGATCAGCGCCATCACGCCCAGCCCCATGCCCAGCACGGAAATCAGCGAGATGAATGAAATGAAGTGGTTGCGCCGCTTGGCTCGGGTGTAGCGCAGGCCGATGAGGAGTTCGAAAGGTTGCAAGGCGAGGATATCGAAGTTGGAACGGGGGTAAGTTTGCCACAAGCCGGGAGCTTGCGTCAGAGATGATAAACTTCCGGCATGAGAAGTGTTCGTCTGGTCATCCCCGATTTGTTCCTCCCCCAAGAGTTTGCCGCCGAGGTTTGCGCCGGGCTGCGGCTGCCCGCATTGGAGAAGATGCTTTCGCGCGGGCGCAACGAAACTCGCGAGGCAGTGACGCTGGAGTGTCTCCTGGCCGGATTGTTCGGCCTGCTTGACGATGACGGGATCGCGGGACTCGGGGCAGCGTTCGACGGCTTGGGGGAAGGGCATTGGCTGCGCGCCGATCCGGTGCACCTGCAGCTGCAGCGCGACCGGCTGGTGTTGCAGGAGGTGGGACTGACGGCGGACGAGGCGAGCGAGTTTTGCGCCAGCCTCAACCGGCATTTCTCAAGTGAGGGGCTCGAGTTTTTTGCGCCACATCCGCAACGCTGGTATGTGAAGCTCGAGGCCGAGCCTGCGATCGAGACGGTGCCGCTGTCTCAGGCCGTGGGGCGCGATGTGCACGGTTTGCTTCCGACAGGGGCGGAGGCGACGCGCTGGGTTCAGAGGTTCAACGAGATACAGATGCTGCTGTTCGCCCACGAACTGAACGAGCGGCGCGAGTCGCGCGGCGAGTCGCCGGTCAACAGCGTATGGCTATGGGGCAGTGGTGTCGCTGCTGCGCCGCTGCCGCGCTATCGCGGCGCAAGTTCGGACGACGTCCTGGTGGAGATGTTTGCTGCCGCTGCCGGTGTGCCGTTCAGGGGATGGTCCGACCAGTGGCAGGAAGCATCCGGCGACGGCGAGCAGCTGCTGGTCTGGAGCGGCTTGCATCGCGCGTTGCGGCACGGCGATCTGTCCGCTTGGCGTGAGGCGCTGCAGGCGTTCGAGACCGGTTATGCGCAGCCGCTGTGGCAGGCGTTGTGCAGTGGCAGGCTTTCTTGTCTGCAACTGGAGGCAAGCGGAGCGAAAGGCTACCGGCGTGCCGTTCTGGGGCGGGCCGAAGTCTGGGCATTCTGGCGCCGCGCCAGGCCATTGGCGGCTTATTCCATGGTGTAGAATACGCCGCACAACATTTCAGGGATGAATATGGCTTATTGGGATACAGCGATGAAGTTCTTCTGGCGGGAGGAATCCCTGCCGGTGCTGGTGATGGCGCTGGGATTGTCGTTCCTGCTGCTCCATTTCCTTCGCGAGGATCGCAAGAGCATACTCAACACGCTGGTCTTCTTCCTTACTTGTCTGTTCCTGCAATTCGTCAGCAGCCTGATCCACGCACTGGAGTTTACCTACGCTGCCTCGGTATTTCACGAGTTCGCGCTGGTCGGTGCGGGTATCGCGGTGATCCGTCTGTGGGGGCTGTTGTCGTTCCGCATCGTGCTGCCTTTGCTTCGTATCAAGCCGCCGCGCATCGCAGAGGATATCTTCGTCATCGTCGGCTATGTGGTGTGGGTCTTGGTTCGATTGCGCTACGCCGGACTCGAGCTGGGGAGCATCCTGGCGACATCGGCGGTGATCACGGCGGTGATCGCTTTCGCCATGCAGGACACGTTGGGGAACATCCTCGGCGGCTTGGCCTTGCAGCTGGATAACTCCATCGAGGTCGGGGACTGGATCAAGGTGGACGACATCGCCGGCCGCGTGGTGGATATCCGCTGGCGTTCCACGCTGGTGGAGACGCGCAACTGGGAGACGGTGGTGTTCC
The DNA here is from genome assembly GCA_035605585.1 of Gallionella sp. GTDB lineage: Bacteria > Pseudomonadota > Gammaproteobacteria > Burkholderiales > Gallionellaceae > Gallionella. Next base: position 33,569 of record DASTGP010000178.1, read on the forward strand.
CCAACAGCCAGCTGATGAAGAACAAGTTCCTGGTGCTGGGGCGGCGCACCGACCAGCCGGTGCAGTGGCGGCGCTGGGTCTGGTTCAACGTCACGCTGAATACGACCCCGACCAAGGTGGTCAATGCGGTGGAGAGCGCCATCCTGCAGGCGGAGATCAACAATGTGGCCAAGACTCCCGCGCCCAATTGCGTGTTGATGGAGATGGACAAGGGCTGCGCACGCTATGCGTTGCGCTACTGGTTGACCGACCTGGCGGCGGACGATCCTACCGACGCCGCGGTGCGTTGGCATGTCTATACCGCTCTGGAACGCGCCAGCATCAAGCTGACGGTGGAAGAGCAGAACGTCCATTACATCAAGGAAAGCGAAAAATACGAGGAGGCCCTGCATCAGCGCGAACTGCTGCGCCGCATGAAGACGCTCAAGCGTGTCGAACTGTTCGCGCCGCTGACCGACGAAGAGTTGCGCAAGCTGGCGGAGGGCCTCAAGTATGCGCCGTTCGCCAGGGGAAATGTCATCGCCAAACAGGGGACACCCGCGCAGCACTGGCTGTTCATCATCATCAGCGGCGAGGCCGAGGTCTATCTGGAAGGGGCTAACGGCGATAAGCGTGTGCTGAACGTGCTGTCCAAGGGCGATTTCTTCGGCGAGATGAGCCTGATGACCGGTTCGCCGCGGGCTGCCACCGTCATCGCCAGGTCGGACGTGGAATGCTACCGGCTCGACAAGGATGCCTTCGAGGAAATCCTGCGGGATCGTCCGGCCATCGCCGAGGAGGTCTCGCATGTTCTCGTGACGCGCCGCGCGCAACTGGACAGTGCGCTGCAGAATCTGGACGAGGCGGCGCTGAACAAGGAAATACACCATCGTCACAACGAGGTGCTGGCAACCATCAAGCGGTTCTTCGGTTTGTAGTATCATCGCGCCGCTTTTTTGCAGGGAACCAAGGATTATGAAAGTCACATTTCTGGATTTCGAAAACTCCATCGCCGAGTTGGAAGACAAGATCGAGCAACTGCGCTTCGTGCA
>DASTGP010000199.1:0-3017 GCA_035605585.1 Gallionella sp.
AAAGGCATATAGCGCGCTGCCCGCTGCGATGATCACGAATTCCTTTCCTTCGATGGCGAATGCGATTGGGGGAGCGTAGACGGCTGCGCCCATCTGGAAATGCCAGAGTGGTTTGAGATTGGAGGCGTCAAAGGCGATGAAGTTGCCTTCGGCGTCGCCGGTGAAGACGAGGCCTCCGGCAGTGGAGAGAACTCCGGACCACGTGGGCGACGTGTGTTGAAATTTGCCCTTGATCGCCCCGGTGGCCGGATCGATTGCTTTTAGGAATCCGAGATACGGCTCCGCCTCTTCGGAGGGGAAGTAGGCGCTGCCGTAGAACGCGTGTCCCGGTTCATAAGGTTGAGGCGCTGTGCTGAAGATGTCGCACTGATCGCGCGCGGTTAGATAAAACGTGCGGGTCTGCGGACTGTATGAGGGGGCCAGAAAGTTGGTTGAGCCCAGCGCGCCGGGGCAAACTGTGTGGCCGGTGAGTGTTGGAGAGGCGTCTTTCTTGGCGATGGGCCGTCCTTCGCTGTCTTTGGAGTCGCTCCACGTCTGCTTGCCGTATTCGGTGGCCGAGATCAGCTTGCCGGTGCTGCGATCCAGAATGTAGAAGAACGCATTCCGGTTGGCTTGCACGATCAGATGCTTGTCTCCGGCATCGAGCATCACCGGCACCTGGGTTGCATCCCAGTCATGCTCGTCGTGCTTGGTAAACTGGAAATACCATTTCAATTTTCCGGTATCGGCATCGAGGGCCAGCAGGCAATTGCTGTACAGGTTATCGCCCGCGCGTCCGGCGCCGCGATTCGATGGCGAAGGATTTCCTGTGGCCCAGTAGAGCAGGTTCGAACCGGGATCGTATGTGCCGGTATTCCATGCCGGAGCGCCACCGACTTTCCACGATTCTCCTTGCCAGGTATCGTGCCCAGGTTCGCCCGGACCCGGAACGGTATAGAAGCGCCACTTGCGCTGGCCGGTAGCGGCATCATACGCGTCAATAAATCCACGGATGCCGTATTCGCCGCCGGATACTCCGATGATGAGCAGGTTCTTCACCGCGAGTGGCGCGACGGTGAAACTGTTACCGGTACGATAGTCGGCGGCAGTGACGTCCCAGATCACCGCTCCTGTTTTCGCGTCGAGGGCCACGACGTGCGCATCGAGTGTGCCCAGAAAAACCTTGCCGCCGAGAATTGCCAGACCGCGGTTCACTCGGCCGCAGCAGGGACGGATGTCGCCCGGCAATTGACGCTGGTAGATCCAGAGCGGCCTTCCGGTGCGCGCATCGAGCGCAAAGGCGCGGTCTTCGGGACCGGTGGCGTAAAGGACGCCATCCACTTCGAGCGGCGAAGTTTCCATCTTGCCGGTGGAGCCGAGTTGATACACCCACTTCGCCACGAGGGATGGCACGTTTGCCGTGTTGATTTGATCGAGCGCGCTGAAGCGTTTGCCGGAGTAGTCGCCGGAGTACGTCATCCAGTTCTGCGGCTCTTTGGCGGAGTTGACCAGGCGTTCGGCGGTGACCTGGGCCGAGGCGGTCCACACAACGCAGGAGAAAACAGCAACCAGCGAATTGCTGCGGCGATTCATTTCGCCTCCAGGCTGGTCAGGAACGCCACAACATCGTGCAGGTCTTTGTCGCTGAGCACATCGGTGGTGTACTTCGGCATGGCGGACTCGCGCGTTTTCTGAAACGAGCGCAGCTTATCTTTCTCCAGGAGATGGAGGTTCTCGCTCATATCCATGATCTGCACCGTGAAGCTGTCCTCGTTGAGAGTGACTCCCTTGATCTGCTTGCCATCGGCGGTCACGACGGTGACGGTCTCATACTCCTGCGGAAATTCTTTCGTGGCTTCAGTGAGCCCCCATGCGAGGCGGCGGCTGGGATTGCGTACTGAATCGATGATGGCCTCCGGAGTACGGGATCCGGCTACGCCCGTCAGGTCGGGGCCGAGCCGGCCACCTTTGCCGTCGATCATGTGGCACATCGAGCAGTTGGCGTCGCCGTAAAACAGTTCTTTGCCGTGGGTCGCGTTGCCGAACGACGTAGGCGAGGATTTCACTTGCAGGCTGCGAAGGTAGGCGATGATTTGCCAGATCTCGCGGTCGGTCATGCCTACGCCTTGCCCATTCGTTCCATTGGCGGGCATCGCCGTGCCGGGAATTCCAGTGCTGACTACCTGAAACATCTCGGCATCGGTATGGGTGTGCTTCTTCACGGCGCGGGTGAGATCGGGACCGCGTCCACCGCCCTTCGCGCCGAGCCCGTGGCAGAGGGCGCAGTTGATGCGGAACTCGTATTCGCCGGCCTTGGCCGCTTTGGGGTCACCGGCCAAAGGATTTTTTTGAGCGAAGGCTTGGAGCGAGAGCGCCAGAGAGAGCGTCGCAAGCAATGCAGCTTGCCAGCATTTGAACATGGGTTGAACCTTCCCGTGGGTTGTCGAATTTTACGCCAGTGAGGTTTAGTTTCGGCGTGGGAAATGTTGGTGAGTCCCGGGCTACACAAGCTTGCTACACAGCGGTAACTACCCTATTCCTTCGCAGAGGAACATAATGTGAGAATGGCGCGTACTTTCCTGAATGAAAATTGGCTTCCGAAGTCCGTCCTCTGCCTGCGAACTTACGATCGTCATAAATTTCTTCTGGACCTGATCGCCGGGGTCACGGTAGGCCTGGTCGCGTTGCCGCTGGCCATGGCATTTTCTATTGCTTCAGGGCTCACGCCGCAGGCCGGAATCTACTGCGCTGTCGTGACCGGATTCTTGATTTCCGCGTTAGGCGGATCGAAGACCCAAATCGGTGGTCCCACCGGAGCGTTTGTGGTTGTCGTGGCCGGCATCGTCGCGGTGCATGGAGTGGATGGACTATTCATGTGCACGGTGATGGCCGGCGTGCTGCTGGTCATCATGGGTGTCACGGGGCTGGGCACGGCAGTGAAGTTTATCCCGCGCCCCGTGGTGATCGGGTTCACCAATGGAATCGCGGTGCTCATCGCCAGCACGCAGGTGCGCGACTTCTTCGGCCTGCGCATGACG
>DASTGP010000021.1:0-10631 GCA_035605585.1 Gallionella sp.
GCAGGTCGTCGGTGGTGAACGGTCCTTCCGGACGGAAGAAGTCGTAATAGAAGCCGTTTTCGATCACCGGACCGATGGTCACCTGCGCATCGGGGAACAACTCCTTCACCGCATGGGCCAGCAAGTGAGCGGTGGAGTGACGGATGATCTCGACGCCGTCGGCATCCTTGTCGGTGATGATCGCCAGTGCAGCATCCTGCTCGATCAGATGCGAGGTGTCGACCACCTTGCCATCCACCTTACCTGCCAGCGCGGCGCGGGCAAGCCCGGCGCCTATGCTCGCCGCAACATCGGCGACGGTGACAGGTTGATCAAAGCTGCGCTGCGAACCATCCGGCAAGGTGATGACTGGCATGTTTTTGCTTCCTGAAAATACAAAGTGCGGCATTGCCGCACTTGAGATGTTGGTAGGCACGATTGGACTCGAACCAACGACCCCTACCATGTCAAGGTAGTGCTCTAACCAACTGAGCTACGCGCCTAAGAGGGTGCGCATTATATCCAAAAGATCGCACACTTCAAACAAATTCTTTCATGCGAATACAAAATTTTGTTTTTCAAACGCGCCGATCGAATTCCGGCGTCTTGTGGAAATACATGAAGCTGTCGCGCAACTTGCGGCTTGCCTCGTCCGACAGGCCTTCGAAAGCGATGCCGCACTGGTATTTTCCGTCATCCGGGCGCTGCCACGTAATGCGTCCGCGCAACTTGAGCGGGCTCTGATGCTCGTATTGCTCCAGCTCCTGTTGCGGCAGATACACCGCCAGGTCCACCAGCTGACGTTCATCCAGTTTCTCCTGCAAGGCCAGACGCATTCCGACCAAGCTGAAGTCGAGACTGGAACATTCAATGGTCTCTTTGCCCTGAGCGGCCTGAACCAGCAACCGGTTTGTAATACGCGGATACGTGCGCTTCTCATGCTGCGCTGGCGCAATCACGTGGACGCTGTCAAAAGTGAAGCCCGCCATCAGGCGATTCAGCGTGCCGGTCACATTGTGAAGACTCTCCCCGATGGCCGCAGTCGTTTCCACCTTGGCCGAACTTTCGCTCAAGGTGGAAAACAATTCCGTCAGCGTGTCGCGAAGCAGATTGACGTTCCGAATCTGCTCGACACTGGCACTGGAAATGCCGCTGTTGGCCTTCGCCGTTTCCGCCACCTCTCCTGCCATGTGCTCGATGACCGCAGCCGTTTCGCCCGCCACCTTCTGATTGTCGTGGACTTTCCCCACGACGATATTCATGGAAGCGGTGACCTCGTGAACCTTGCCGCCCAATTGGTCGATGATCCTGGATACCTCGCCGGCCGAATTGGCCGAGCGTTCGGCCAACTTGCGCACCTCGTCGGCTACCACCGCAAATCCGCGTCCCTGCTCGCCGGCGCGAGCCGCCTCGATCGCCGCATTGAGCGCCAACAGGTTGGTTTGTTCGGCGATTGCCTGGATCGTTGCGATGATCTTATGGATCTGGCCGGCGGATTGTTCCAGCTCGGCGATCTTTACGGCGGCCTGGTTCACCTCCTGCGTCGTGCCCTCCATTTCCAGAATGTTCTTCTGCACCATTCGGATGCCTTCGCGCGCCCGCTCCTCTGTCTGCGTGGCTCGGTCGGTCGCTTCCGTCGCCTGCGCCTGGACGTTTCCGGAAATCTGCTGCAGCTGCTCCGTAACGCTGGTCACCTCGGCCGAACGACTCTGCTCCTTGTGCCCGACTTCGGCTATCTCATGCGAAATCTTGGCGATCTGGAAAGCCGATTGCTCCATCTCCCTGCCGCTCTCATCGACCTCGCGCATGATGTGATTGAGCTTGGACAGAACGTCGTTGAAGCTCCTTTCCAACAAACCTATCTCATCGCGCGAACGGTTTTCCACTCCCTTGGTCAGGTCGCCGTTTTCCACGGCCTTGAGTGCGTGGCACAACGCCTGGATCGGCTTGACGAACAAGCTTGCGACCAAACCGATGATGAAGAACTGGAGCACGAATTCCAGGCCGGACTCCCAGAACGAGTTGAAGATGTAGGCGCTATGATTGGCCTCAAGCTGGCTGATGACTTGCACGCTGACACCGTTGTTCTGCGCAATCTCCACCATCTTGCCCAATTCATGTGAAGCGAGCATGCGGTTGTATACCGTGGTGATCATCGTCACCAGAAAAAAACCGAATTGCAGCTTCCATCGTATGCTCAGCGAACGAAACCAATTGCCCATCACAGCTCCCCGATTATTTTCAGTTGCTCCGGCGCCGACATATCAGGCGCGCGAAGCCCATTCCGGATTGCTAGATTACAGGCTTGGCGAATGGGTGAAACGATGAATACCCGCCGCATCCACCCCGATTTTCCCCTTTTAGTTTAGGGGAAAACCTCGACCGGGGTAGCACGGCGCGGGAGATCAATAGGCATCCGGGACGTAGCCTTCTCCCATGGCAAGGTTTTCGAATCGCGTGTATTCGCCCCGGAATGCCAGCGCGACAGCGCCGATTGGGCCGTTACGCTGCTTGCCGATAATGATCTCGGCCTTGCCCTTGTCGGGGGAATCCTTGTTGTAGACTTCGTCGCGATAGATGAACAGGATGAGGTCGGCATCCTGCTCGATGGCGCCCGACTCGCGCAGGTCGGACATCACCGGACGCTTGTTGGGACGCTGTTCCAGGCTGCGGTTCAACTGCGAAAGCGCGATCACCGGCACGTGCAACTCCTTGGCCAGCGCCTTCAGCGAACGCGAGATATCGGAAATTTCGGTGGCGCGGTTCTCGCTCGCCTTCCCCGCATTCCCGCTCATCAGTTGCAGATAGTCCACCACGATCAGGCCCAGCGAGCCGTGTTGCCGATGGAGGCGGCGCGAACGCGCACGGAGCTCCAGCGCGGACAGACCGGGAGTCTCATCGATGAAGATAGGCGCGTCGTTGAGCTTGCCCAGCGCATGGGTCAGGCGCCCCCAGTCGTCATCCTCCAGCCGCCCGGTACGCAGACTGTGCTGATTGAGCCTGCCGACCGAACCCAGCATACGCATCACCAGCTGAGCCGCACCCATTTCCATACTGTAGATCGCGACCGGCTTGCCATCCAGTGCCACGTTCTCGGCGATGTTGATCGAGAACGCGGTCTTGCCCATACTCGGGCGCCCCGCCACAATGATCAGATCGCCGGGCTGCAAACCGGAGGTCATCCGATCCAAGTCGGTATAACCGGTTGCCGTGCCGGTCACCTCGCTGTGATTCTCGCGGCTATACAAGGTTTCGATGCGCTCGACCACCTCGGTCAGCAGCGGCGGCATCGAGAAGAAGCCCTGCTTGCCTTTCGACCCGGCCTCGGCGATCTCGAACACCTTGCTTTCCGCCTCGTCCAGCAACTGCGCTGCATCGCGCCCCGTCGGGTTGTAGGCGCTGCTGGCGATGTCGCTGCCAACCTCTACCAGCTTGCGCATGATGGAACGCTCGCGCACGATCTCGCCGTAGCGGCGAATGTTGGCGGCGGACGGCACGTTCTGCGCCAAACTGCCCAGATAAGGCAGGCCGCCGACCTTTTCCAGTTCACCGAGATTTTCCAGCGCCTCCGCCACGGTGATCACGTCCACCGGCTTGGCTTGTTCGCTCAGGCGAACGATCTGACGGTAGATCAGGCGATGTTCCTGGCGATAAAAATCGTCGGCGGTCATCAGGTCGGCGATCTTGTCCAGCGCGCCCGCCTCGAGCAGCAGCCCGCCCAGCACCGATTGCTCAGCCTCTACCGAATGGGGCGGCAGTTTGATCTGTTCGAGTTGCGTATCGACATTGGAAAAGGTGTTCATCTGGTGACTTGCGCCTGACATGAGCGGAGGGGGGGCATTTTACTCCGTCCGGAAAAAACTTATGACAACAAAAACGGGGGAAGCAACAGACGAAAAAAAGAAGACGAACTTGCGTTCGTCTTCTTGAGTTGGCGGAGTGGACGGGACTCGAACCCGCGACCCCCGGCGTGACAGGCCGGTATTCTAACCAACTGAACTACCACTCCAAAACTACAGAATAGTCACCTATCCTTTTGTGCAGCCTGACGGCTGCGGCAAATTATTACTCGCCGGCAACCGAAACAGTGACATCCACGACCACATCGGTGTGCAGCGCGATGCTGACCGGATGATCGCCGATCTGCTTCAGGTGGCCGTTAGGCAGGCGAACTTGCGACTTTTCCACGGCGAAGCCTTGAGCGGTCAGCGCAGCAGCGATGTCGGCATTGGTGACGGAACCGAACAGCTTGCCGTCCACGCCAGCCTTTTGCACGATCTGAACGGTCACGCCGGCCAGCTTCTCGCCGCGAGCTTGCGCATCGGCCAGCTTGGCCTTGTCGGCCGCTTCGATCTCGGCGCGGCGCGCTTCGAATTCAGCCATGTTGGCAGCAGTTGCACGCTTGGCCTTGCCTTGCGGGATCAGGAAGTTACGAGCGTAGCCGTTCTTGACCTTGACCACATCGCCCAATTGACCCACGTTGGTCACTTTTTCCATCAGAATGATTTGCATGTTCTGCTCCTTAATGCAGGTCGGTGTACGGCAGCAAAGCCAGGAAACGCGCGCGCTTCACGGCGGTGCTCAATTGACGCTGGTAGCGTGTCTTGGTGCCGGTGATACGGGCCGGGATCAGCTTGCCGTTTTCGGTAATGAATTCCTTGAGGATGTTTACATCCTTGTAATCCACTTCCGCGATCTTCTCGACTGTGAAGCGGCAGAACTTGCGGCGCTTGAACAGGTTGTTGCGGGAAGAACGCTTGTTCTTGTCATCTTTCTTTTTGTCTGGACGGGCCATGATGTTTCCTTATTCCAAAATTATGTCGTTGATGTGCAAAACCAGTTGCCTGCTGCGCATGCTCCGCTGGGCGAGGAATCCTCTAACCTTTACGGACTGCCCTACCGCGAACCGAGTGGCTTTCTCCGCCACCCCGGCAAATGCCAGCGCATCGACTTCGCACTGCACCTGCCGCACACCGTCCGCTTCGGACTGCTGGGAGCTGTGGCGCAACGTCAACGCCACTCTCGCCACCCCTGCCGGGGTATATCGCAAACCTTCCAGCGCGATCAACTCGCCGCTGATGACAACCTGGTTACGCACTAATCCTTAAGCTGCAGCGCCTTCAGCCGGAGCAGCGGCACCTTCGGTCGGCACGGAACGAGACTTCTCTTCCTTCATCATTGCAGACGGTTCGGTGACAGCAGCCTTGGTCTTGACGGTCAGATGACGCAGAACGGCGTCATTGAAGCGGAACGCATGCTCCAGCTCGTCCAGAGTTTCCTGGTTGCTTTCGATATTCATCAGCACGTAGTGTGCCTTGTGAATCTTTTGGATCGGGTAAGCCAACTGGCGGCGACCCCAGTCTTCCAGACGGTGGATTTGACCACCCTTGGATGTGACCAGTGTGCGGTAACGCTCGATCATCGCGGGCACTTGCTCGCTCTGATCGGGATGCACGATAAACACGATTTCGTAGTGTCGCATTACATCTCCTTACGGTTAAAGCCCCCCGCCATGCGGTGCGGTGGAGCAAGGTATGCAAGGCTGCCTATCAGCCTCGCAGAGGGCGCGCATTATAGCGAAATCGGATCGTGCGTCAAGGAAAATGCCGCTTCCCGACAAAAATATCTATGGGATCGGCTTCACTTCGCCTTTTTCGCCTGCTCGCTGAGATGCAACCAGGTCTGCACCACCGTATCCGGATTCAGCGAGATCGCCTCGATGTTCTGCTCCATCAGCCACTGCGCCAGGTCGGGATGGTCAGACGGCCCCTGCCCGCAGATGCCGATGTACTTGCCGCGCCTGCGGCAGGCCTGGATTGCCATGCCGATCAGCGCCAGCACCCCCGGGTTGCGCTCGTCGAACGAGCCCGCCACGATGCCGGAATCCCGGTCTATGCCCAGCGTCAGCTGCGTCAGGTCGTTGGAGCCGATGGAGAAGCCGTCGAAGATATCGAGGAACTGATCCGCCAGCAGCGGATTGGAAGGGATCTCGCACATCATGATCACGCGCAAGCCATTCTCGCCGCGCTTCAAGCCATTCTTCTCCAGCTCGGCGATCACGCTCCGCCCTTCTTCCAGCGTGCGCACGAAGGGGATCATCACCTCCAGGTTGGTCAGCCCCATCTCGTCGCGCACCTTGCGCACCGCACGGCACTCCAGCGCAAAGCATGCACGGAAGCTGTCGGCGATGTAGCGCGACGCCCCGCGAAAACCGATCATCGGGTTCTCTTCTGTGGGCTCATATTGCCCTCCGCCAAGCAGGCTGGAATACTCGTTCGACTTGAAGTCGGAGAAGCGCAGGATCACCGGCTTGGGCGCAAAAGCTGCGGCCAGCGTGGCGATCCCCTCGGCCATCTTCTCCACGTAGAAATCCACCGGGCTGGCATAGCCCGCGCACTTGGCCTCGACCTGCGCCTTCAGTTCCGCAGGCAGGTTCGGGTAATCGAGCACCGCCTTGGGATGCACGCCGATCATGCGCGCGATGATGAACTCCAGTCGCGCCAGCCCCACACCCGCATTGGGCAATCGACTGAACTCGAACGCCAGTTCCGGATTGGCCACATTGAGCGAGATCTTCACCGGCGGGACCGGCATCTTGTCCAGCGCGAGGTCCTGCACCTCGATATCGAGCTTGCCCTTGTACACCTTGCCGATATCGCCCTCGGCACAGCAGACCGTGACATCGCCGCCATGCGCGAGCACCTCGGTCGCATCGTTGGTGCCGACCACGGCCGGGATACCGAGTTCGCGCGCCACGATGGCCGCGTGGCAGGTGCGCCCGCCGCGGTTAGTGACGATGGCGGAGGCCCGCTTCATCACCGGCTCCCAGTCGGGATCGGTCATGTCCGTCACCAGCACGTCGCCCGGTTGCACACGCTCCATCTGGCTCGCATCCGGCACCAGGCACACGCGTCCCGCACCGATCTTCTGACCGATGGCACGACCATTGACCAGCACCTCGGACTTCTGCTTCAGGCTATATCGCCGCAGGCTGTCCAGCCTGCCGTGCACCTGTACTGTTTCCGGGCGCGCCTGGACGATGTACAGCTTGCCGTCTGCGCCGTCCTTGCCCCACTCGATGTCCATGGCGCGGCCGTAGTGCTGCTCGATGGTCAGCGCGTAGCGCGCCAGCTCTTCAGCATCGGCATCGGTGATGGAAAAACGCTGGCGCTCCGGGAGCGGCACTTCGACCGTGCGCACCGAACGCCCCGCCTCCTGGCCCTCGCCGAAGATCATGCGGATCGCCTTGCCGCCGAGGTTGCGGCGGATCACCGCTTTCTTGCCCAGCTTCAGCGCAGGCTTGTACACATAGAACTCATCCGGATTCACCGCGCCCTGCACCACCGTCTCGCCCAGACCGTAAGCCGAGGTGATGAACACCACCTGGTCGAATCCGGATTCAGTGTCCAGCGTAAACATCACGCCGGAAGCGCCGATGTCGCTGCGCACCATGCGCTGGATGCCCGCGGAGAGCGCCACATCTTGATGCGCAAATCCCTGGTGCACGCGGTATGCGATGGCACGGTCGTTGTACAGCGAGGCGAACACCAGCCGGACGGCGGACAGCACGTTGTCCGCGCCGCTGATGTTGAGATAGGTCTCCTGCTGGCCGGCGAACGAGGCGTCCGGCAGGTCTTCTGCCGTCGCCGAGGAACGCACCGCCAGCAGGGGCTCGCCGCCCGCCTCCTGCACCATGCGCGCATGAGCCTCGAGGATCGCCTGCTCCAGCGGCGGCTGCAAGGGCGTGTCCACGATCCACTGGCGGATCTGGCTGCCCGCCTTGGACAAGGCCACGGTATCGGCCACGTCGAGTTTGTCGAGCAGCGTGCGGATACGCTGATCCAGCCCGCCCTGCGCGAGGAATTCCCGGAAGGCATCTGCCGTCGTGGCGAAGCCGCCCGGCACGCGCACGCCCAGATGCGAGAGCTGGCCGATCATTTCCCCCAGCGAGGCGTTCTTGCCGCCCACCTTGCCCACGTCGCTCATGCGCAACGCGTCGAACCACACGATATATTGCCGAGCCATGATCGTCTCCTCGCTGGTTGGTAACTCCCGCATGATAGGCGAATTACTCGAGGGCTGGAAATCATGGGCACGGCGCGCAGTGACGAGAAAACGAGCGTAGCAAGTTTCGGCGGAGACTAACCTTCAGGAGCCACATACCCATTGGGTAGGCGAGGAAGCGAAAACAAAGTTTCGGCGAAGGCTAATACGCGTAGCGTGTTATGCCGGAACCAGTACCGCGCAACGCCGCAGGTGGCCACCGCAGTAGTTTTGCAGCAGCCTGCTAGCGGCGCTGGCGCACCGCCTCGAACAGACAGACCGCCGCTGCCGCTGCCGCATTCAACGATTCGACCTTCCCGGGCATGGGGATCGTGAAACGCCGCGAGGCCGCGGCTTGCAAGGCCTGCGACAGCCCGGCCCCCTCGTTGCCGATCGCGAAGGCAATATCGCCGCCGAGGTCGCAGTCGTACAGACCGGCATCGCCGTTCAGGGCAGCCGCGAAGACGGTTCCCGGCAGCGTTGCCGCGACCGACAGCAAGTCCGCCGACTCGTAAATGGACAGCGCAAAATGCCCGCCCATCGCCGCGCGCAACACCCGTGGCGACCATGCGTCGGCGCAGCCCTTGGACAGATACACCGCATCGCAGCCTGCCGCCGCCGCCGAGCGCAGCATCGAACCGAGGTTGCCCGGGTCCTGGATGTCTTCCAGCAACAGCGCAAAACGGCTGTCGGCGGGCAGCGGCTGCGGAATGTCGACCAGCGCGAGCAAGCCGGTCGGCGTCTTCAGCTCGGTGAGTTCGGCGAACAGCTTGTCGTCGAGCTGGGTCATCGGCACGCCGGAGGCGCGCTTCAACAAGGTCTCGACCTCGTCATCGCGCAACGCAGGGCCGTTCAGCAGGATGTGCAGCGGCTGTTTGCCGGCATCCAGATAAGCCGCGAGCAGATGCGTGCCATCGAGCAGCGTCTGTCCCGCCTTGGCGCGCTGCCGCGCAGAACCGGCGAGCTTGACGAGCTCCTTGAAGAAGGGGTTATCGTGCGACTGGATCAGTTTCATTTCTTGTTCTCTTTCTCTGTAGGGGTGCGATTTATCGCGCCCGGTTTCATCGTCCCGTTGTCATTGGGCGCGATGAATCGCGCCCCTACGGGGGCGTCCGGATTTTCGCGATCGTTTGCCCATTGCGCGGAGTTATTGGCAATGTACTCGCGGATTTCCTGCAACGAGGGTTCGTTGCGGATGATGTGCTCGTAATAATTGCGCTGCCGAATCGGCTGCCCTTTCTTGCCGAACAAACGATTGATCTCGTGAGTACAACGCGCCTTGTATGCCCGGACGATGTCCCCAATCGTAGGGGCGCGATTCATCGCGCCCGGATTTGCGTATCGTGATTATTCTGGGTGCGATGAATCGCCCCCTACGAATTCGCCCCGGCATCAGCCGCATCACTGGGCGCAAACGGCCAGCCCTCAGGGGCGTCATCGGATCGGGACGGTTTGGATTCCGGCGGTGGCTCCAGCTTGGGAGCGGGTGCCGGTGCAGACATCGTTTCCGCAGCCGTTTCCTGCTCCAGCAGCGCGCCGATCTCCTGCAGGGACGGCAGATCGCTCAGCGTGCGCAGGTTGAGATCATCGAGCATCTGTTTGGTGGTGGCGAACAGCTCCGGCTTGCCGGGCGCATCGCGCGTGCCGACCACCTCGACCCAGCCGCGTGCCTCCAGCGTCTTCAGTATCTGCGAGGACACGGCCACGCCGCGGATCTCCTCGATGTCGCCGCGCGTGACGGGCTGGTGGTAGGCGACGATGGCGAGTGTCTCCAGCACGGCGCGCGAATAGCGCGGCGGCTTCTGCGGGTTCAGGCGGTCGAGGTATTGCTGCATCTCCGGCCTTGCGCGGAAACGCCAGCCGCTCGCCACGCGATTCAGTTCCACGCCGCGGTTCTGCCAGTCCTGCGCGAGCTCTTCGAGCAGCGCTTCCATCTGTTTGTTGTCCAGCGACACCTCGCTGAGTTTCTTCAGTTCCGACAGCGGCAGTGGCTCCGTGCTGGTCAGCAGCGCCGTTTCGAGGATGCGCTTGAACTGTGCCTTATCCATCTTCCCACCGAACAGGTCGACGCGGATGTCCCCGGCGTCGGCGACTGCCTCCACGGAGGGGGCGTTTTCACTCTTCAGTAACGGCTCGGCTTGTCCGGACATAGATGCTCCCAAATGTTTCGCTTTGCTGGATTTCCACCAGGTATTCCTTCGCCAACTCGAGGATGGCGATGAAGGTGACGACCAGTTTCGGCACGCCGCCTTCGAAATCGAACAGCTGGTCGAACGGCACGTACTCCCCGCCCTGCAGGCAGCGCAGTACGTGCGTCATCTGCTCGCGCACCGAGAGTTGTTCGCGGCGCACCTTGTGGTGCTTGTTGACCTTGGCGCGCGCCAGCAGCGTCAACCAGGCCTGGCGCAGGTCTTCCACGCTGACTTGCGGCAAACGCTCCTGCACGGTCCGCTCGATCAGCACCTGCACGATCTCGAAGTCGCGCCCCACCTGCGGCAACTCGTTGAGCTTCTGTGCGGCCAGTTTCATCTGCTCGTATTCCAGCAGGCGGCGCATCAGTTCGGCGCGGGGATCTTCTCCCCCTTCTTCATCGCCGATCTTGGGCGGGC
>DASTGP010000037.1:0-19351 GCA_035605585.1 Gallionella sp.
ACTCGGTGCCGATCTGGTGCCCCAGCCCGCGCGAGCCGCAGTGGATGCTGACGACCACATCGTCCACAGCCACGCCGTAGGCAGCGACGATCTTCTCGTCGTAGACCTCGGCCACGCGCTGCACTTCCAGGTAGTGGTTGCCGGAACCCAGCGTGCCCATCTCGTCGCGCTGGCGTTGCTTGGCCTGCATCGACACCTGGTGCGGAAAGGCCCCTTTCATCTGTCCGCCCTCCTCGATGCGTTCGAGGTCGGCGGCATCGCCGTAGCCGCGCGCCACCGCCCAGCGCGCGCCGCCGGTCAGCATGTCATCCATTTCCGCGGCCGAAAGACGCAACTCCCCGGTGCTACCCACCCCCGCGGGAATGGCGCGGAACAGTGCATCGGCCAGCCGCACCTGCTGACGGAGAAGTTCGGCGGATTTCAACCCAGTGTGCAGACAGCGCACGCCGCAGGAGATGTCGAAGCCCACGCCTCCGGCGGAGACCACGCCGCCTTCGTCGGCATCGAAGGCGGCCACGCCGCCGATGGGGAAGCCGTAGCCCCAGTGCGCGTCGGGCATGGCATAGGAAGCGCGCACGATGCCGGGCAGCATGGCGACGCGCGAGGCTTGCTCTCGCACCTTTTCATCCATGCCGCGCATCAGCGCCTCGTCGGCAAAGATCACCACCGGCACGCGCATCGCACCACTGGCAGGGATATGCCACTCGAATTCGGCAATGCGTTCGAAACCGGAAAGGTCCATTACACCTCCTCAGACGTCCACCACGCACTGCGCCAGCCAGTTGCCGTCCTTTTGCTGACTGACCGTCAGTGCGGTGTAGGTCGCACCCTTTGGTTCTACGGCGGGCCGGTGGCGGGAAAGTTCCACTGCCTCCCCCCACGCACTGGCGTCAAGATGGCCGCCCTCGAGCCTCACCTGATAGCGGCTGAACAGCATGTGGCGCGTGGCCATCTCGTAGATGACGGCGTTGAGCCAGTCGGCCAGCAGCAGCTCCATGTCAGGTGATTCGCAGCTCAGTTCGATCTTCGAGGTCTGCATCACCCCCACGGGATCGGTGACGATGGCGGTAAGCGCCACCGCGGCCTGTTCGAACGCCTCGGCACAGGAAGCGCCGATACCGCGCACGCCGATGTCGGACTCATGCGCGAAATGTTCCCAGCGTCCCATCGCTCATTTCCATTCGAGGCTCCCATCGATTCCCGAGGGCAGGAGCGGCAACCGCTCCACGCATCGCCTCTGGATTCTAGACCCCATATGAGACGCTTGAAATAAAGTGTTATCGTTAGTTTGCCCGGCAAGAACCGTACTTCGCAGCCGGTTTGACCGGCGACAGGAGGTCTAGGGATGCGCACCCTCGCGTTGGCAGGAGATGTGATGCTCGGCCGCGGTGTCAATGAGGCGCTGAAGTCCATGCGCCCAGCCGATCCGTGGGGCGACACGCTGCCGCTGCTGGCACAGGCGGACCTGCGCATCGTCAACCTGGAGTGCGCCCTCACCACCCATGACCAGCCGTGGTCGCGCAGCTGGAAGATGTTCCACTTCCGTGCCGATCCCGAGGCCGTCAAAGTGCTACAGGCTGCCCGTATCGACGCCTGTTCCCTTGCCAACAACCATACGCTGGACTCCGAAGAGCGAGGCCTGCTCGACACGCTGAGGACGCTGAATGCCGCGGGCATCCGCCATGCAGGAGCTGGCGCGAACGTCATCAAAGCCGCGCGACCTGCATTGTTCGAAACGCAAGAAGAAGATCCGTGGCGCGTGGCCATGCTGGCTTTCACCGACAACGAACCCGCTTTCGCCGCACAGGACGACCGCCCCGGCACCAATTTCATGGAAGTCGCGACCGACTCGGCCACACTGGAGCGAATCTCTTCCGGCATTTCGCAAGCGCGCGCAATGGGCGCCGAACTGGTGGTGTTTTCCAACCACTGGGGCGCGAACTTCGTCGAGCGCCCATCACCCGCTTTCCGGGATTTCGCGAGACGCGTGATCGAGCTCGGAGCCGATGTCTATTACGGCCATAGCGCGCATATCTGCCAGGGCATCGAGTTGCATCGGGGAAAACCCATCCTCTATGACACAGGGAATTTCATCGACGACTACGCCGTCCACCCGCTGATGCGCAATGATCGTTCCTGTCTGTTCAGGCTCGGTTTCGAGGATGGGGAACTGCAGCAGATCGAGCTCGTCCCGGTGACGCTATCGGTGGCACAGGTCGCCTTGGCACGCGGCACAGAGCTCGAAGCCATCTGCCAGCGCATGACCGCGCTGTGCCGTGAATTGGGGACTCCGCTCGCCCGCCGCGACGACCGGCTGGTGTGGAAGAAGGATTGAACAGCCTCGAGCGCGGCCGTCACTCGCCGGCTACAGGCTACTCGGAGATCAGCAACCCCACGAGGAAGACGGAGCTCACGCCCAGAACGATCAGCACCACCTGCTGGACGGTGTCGCGCAGCGCCACGCGCTTGTGCAGCCCCGGGATCAGGTCGGCCACCGCCACGTAGATCATGCTCGCCGCGGCGAGGGACATCAGGGTCGGCACGATGCTCTGCGCAGACTGCAAGGCGAAGTAAGCCAGTATGCCGCCCACCAGCGTCGCCACGCTGGACAGCAGGTTGACGCGCAGGGCCTGCGCCTTGCTGTAGCCGGAATGCAACAGGATCATGAAATCGCCGACTTCCTGCGGGATCTCGTGCGCGATGATTGCCAGCGCAGTGACCATGCCGATATGGACGTCGGTGAGGAAGGCCGCCGCGATGATCACGCCGTCCACGAAGTTATGGAAAGTGTCGCCCACCATGATCATGGTGCCGCTGCGGCCATGCGCATTGACCGCATGCGACTCATGGGGCTCATGCGCCTCACAATGGTCATGGTGACAATGGCGCCACAGCAGCAGTTTTTCCATGGTGAAGAATGCCAGGATGCCGATCAGCACCGTGCCGCTCACCGCCTCCATGCTGCTGGAGAGCTTCATCGCTTCGGGCAAGACCTCAAGGAACGCCGCGCCGAGCAAGGCGCCGATGGCATAGCTGACCAGCGCACTCACCCAGTGAGCGCGGGCATTCAGCGCGAACAGCGCCGCGCAAGCCACGCTCAGTGCGCCGCCGACGAGACTGGCCACAACGATCCAAAGCAGGACGCTCATGGGATTTATCCGGAAGAATTACAGGGGGCCCGGATTATAGCGGTTTTCCATTTTACGAAAATGGCCTTGTGCCGGACGCACTCGCATGCGTGATAGCATGCGGCTTGTTACATCACTGCAGGCAAAGCAATGACACTTCCCATTTTCTCCCCTCTCGAAGCGCGCGTACTCGGCGTACTGATCGAAAAAGAAAAAACCGTACCGGACTCCTACCCCCTCTCAACCAACACCTTGACCCTGGGATGCAACCAGAAGACCGCACGCGACCCGGTGATGGCGGCGACGGAGAACGAAGTGCAGCTCGCCATCGACTCGCTCAAGGTGCATTCGCTGATCATCGAGTCGAGCGGCGGGCGCGTGATGCGCTACGCGCACAACGCGCGGCGCGTGTTCCAGTTGCCGGAACAGTCGGTCGCGCTGCTGGCGGTGTTGATGTTGCGGGGCGCGCAGACCGCCGGCGAACTGCGCATCAACACCGAGCGATTGCATCCGTTCGCCGACATCTCGTCGGTGGAGGCTTTCCTGGAAGAACTCGCGGAAGCCGAAACGCCCTGGGTGACCAAACTCCCTAAGCTGCCCGGCTCCCGCGAACACCGTTGGGCGCATCTGCTATGCGGACCGGTAGACGAAGCCGTCTTGAAATCCGCGCCTGGTGCCGCCCCGCAGAGTGTCGAACTCGGTGAAGTGGCGGCACTCAAGGCGAACGTCGCGCGCCTCAACGATGAGGTCGCCAGCCTGCGCTCGATGGTCGAGAAGATACAGTCCGAACTGGGGATGTAAGCCGGCTCATTCCAGCCAGATGAACGTTCCCATGCGCCCGGTCACGCCGTCGCGCCGGTAGGAGAAGAAGCGTTCGCGCTCGCGATAGGTGCAATGGCCGCCGCCGTGGATCTTCGTGATGCCCAGCGCTTCCAGACGCAGGCGCGCCAGCGCATAAAGATCGGCGAACCACTTGTCTTTCTCGCCCCTTGCGAAAGCGGACTTGGCCTGCGGCTGCACTGCAACAAAGGCGTCGCGCACTTCTCCCCCCACCTCGAAGTGCTCCCGGCTGATCGCCGGCCCCATCCACACCATCAAATCCTGCGGCGGCACATCCATCGCCAGCACGGTGGTCTCGATCACGCCGTCGCAAAGTCCGCGCCATCCGGCATGCACCGCACCGACTGCCGTACCCTGCTCATCGCACAGCAGCACCGGCAGACAGTCCGCGGTCATCACCACGCACACTGCGGCGCGGCGACGCGCGATGCAGGCATCGGCACGCGGCTGGCAGCTGGCATGATCGGCATTGGCGACGATGGTGCCGTGCACCTGCTCCAGCCACACCGGTTCGCTGGGGAGCAATCCATTGAGGAATTCACGGTTGCGCGCCACCGCGAGCGGGTTGTCGCCGACGTGGCTGCCGAGATTCAGCGTGTCGTAGGGAGCGGCACTGATGCCGCCGTGCCGCGTGGTCTGGAGTGACTTGACGTTGGCGGGCGCAGGCCAGTCCGGAATAATGCAATGCTCAAGCAGATTCATGGCTCGCCTCGCGTACCTGTTGCAGCAGCCGCTCGAAATCCTCCGGCAACGGAGCATGCCATTCCACCAGCTCCCCGCTGACCGGATGCTCCAGCGCCAGACGCGTGGCATGCAGGGCCTGGCGCGGGAATCCCTGCAGCAACTCGCGCAACTGCGGCACGCAGCGCTGCGCGCCCTTCAGGTACACGCTGTCGCCCACCAACGGATGGCCGATGTGCGCCATGTGCACGCGGATCTGGTGGGTGCGCCCGGTCTCCAGGCGGCAGCGCACCAGTGTACAACTCGGGAAGCTCTCTTCGACGTGGTAATGGGTCACCGCTGGCTTGCCGCCCTCCACCACCGCCATCTTGACGCGCTGCGTGGGATGGCGCCCGATCGGAGCATCCACGGTGCCGTCGCGGCGCAGTTCGCCCCACACCAGCGCAAGGTATTCGCGCTTCACGCTGCGCGCCTGCAGCTGCCGCACCAGCGCGGTCTGTGCCGGTATGGTCTTGGCGACGACCAGCAGGCCGCTGGTGTCCTTATCGAGGCGATGCACGATGCCCGCCCGCGGCACCTCGGCCAATTGTGGCGCATGATGCAGCAGCGCGTTCAGCAGCGTCCCTTCCCAGTTTCCACTGCCCGGATGCACCACCAACCCGACATGCTTGTCGATGACCAGCAAGGCATCGTCCTCGTACACGATGTCGAGCGCAATATCCTCGGCCTGATGCAGCTGTTCGGAGGGGTGCGCCTGCGGCAGCACAGCGATGGCTTCGCCGCCCCACACTTTTTGCTTCGTGCTCGCCGCCGCGCCATCCAGCGTGGCCTGCCCCTGTTCTATCCAGCCTTGCAGACGGCTGCGCGAGTATTCGGGCATCAGCTTCGCCAGCGCCTGGTCGAAGCGCATGCCCGCACAGTCGGGGGGCACGACAAAATGCTGCGCCTCGGCAGCTTGGGGGTTTGCGTTATAATTCACCAAATTTTTTCCGGATCGAGTCATGCGCCATAGTTTAGCCGTTTTCCTCCTGCTCACGTTGTCCGCTTGCAGCCTGCTTGAACCGCTGCCGGATGGTTCGGCACCGGTCACGCAACAGTCCGCAGAGGAAATCTATGACTTGGGAAAGACGGAACTGAACAACGGCAACTATGACCAGGCGATCAAGCTTTTCGAATCGCTGCAATCGCGCTATCCGTACGGGCGTTATGCGCAGCAGGCATTGCTGGAAGTGGCTTACGCCAACTATCGCCAGGGTGAGGCGGAAGCCGCCGTCTCCGCCGCCGATCGATTCATCAAGCAATATCCCAACAATCCGCACGTGGACTATGCCTACTACGTGAAGGGACTGGCCAACTTCAACGGCGAGATCGGCATCCTCAAATCGATCGGCGGACAGGATCCGACCGAACGCGACCCCAAGGCCGCACAGGATTCGTTCGCGGCCTTCAAGGAACTGGTGACGCGATTCCCGGACAGCAAGTACGCGCCCGATTCCAAGGTGCGCATGCATTATCTGGTGAACGCGCTGGCAAAATATGAACTGCACGTCGCGAGCTATTACCTGCGCCGCGGCGCGTATATCGCAGCGGCCAACCGCGCACAGGGTATCCTGGCGCAATACCCGAACAGCCCCTCGACGCGCGAAGCGCTGGAAATCATGGTGCAGGCCTACGATGCGTTGGGCATGGCCGACCTGCGCGACGATGCCAAGCGCGTACTGGCGAAGAACGCGCCGGCCGGAGAGGCCGAGGCCGTACCCGCCGAGACCAAACCCGAAAAATCCTGGTGGCAGTTCTGGAAATAAACTTCTGCCCTTCCTGCGGTGCGGCGGTCGAATTCCGCCGCCCCGATGACGATAACCGCCCGCGCCATATCTGCATCGCTTGCGGCGCGATCCATTACCAGAACCCCAAGATGGTGATCGGTTCGCTCCCGGAATGGGAAGGCAAGATCCTGCTGTGCCGCCGCGCCATCGAACCTCGATATGGCCTGTGGACCCTGCCCGGCGGCTTCATGGAGAATGGCGAGACCACTGCCGAGGCGGCCATCCGCGAGACGCTGGAAGAAGCCAACGCGCGCATCGCGATCGGCGACCTGTATTCGATGTACAGCCTCCCTTACGTGAATCAGGTGCACCTGCTGTTCCGCGCCACGTTGCTCGATCTGGACTTCGGCCCCGGCCCGGAAAGCCTGGAGGTCCGGCTATTCGACGAGGCAGAGATTCCTTGGGACGAGATCGCCTTCCGTCCGATCAAGTACAGCCTCGAGCATTTTTTCGCGGACCGCCGCAAAGGCCAATTCAGCTTCCACATCGGCGAACTCTCCGCCCCGCCGCGCTCCTAGCGCAGCGGCTTTGCCGGGATGAGCCTAACCGCCTATAATTCACAAAAACCATCGCAGATAGAACGATATGAACACCATCCGCATCATGATAGCCCTCGCAGCCGTCGCATTGACCGGCTGCGCGTCCACACCGGCGAAGAATCCCGCCGACCCCCTGGAATCGATCAACCGCGGCGTCTATCAATTCAACGATGCGTTGGACAAGGCCATCGCCAAGCCCGTCGCCAAAGGCTACAGCGCCGTGATGCCGGAACCCGGCAAGATTCTGGTGACGAACTTCTTCTCCAACCTGGACGATGTCATCGTCACCGCAAACGACCTGCTGCAACTCAAGATTACCCAAGCCGCTTCCGATGGCTCACGCTTCCTGTTCAACAGCACGTTCGGCGTGTTCGGCCTGCTGAACGTCGCCTCCCGGCTGGAAAAACATGATGAGGATTTCGGCCAGACCCTGGGCTATTGGGGCATCGGCAGCGGACCTTACCTCGTGCTCCCCATTCTGGGCCCCAGTTCGGTGCGTGACGGCATCGGCCTGTACGTAGACAGCCGCCCGAGCAGGCTGCGCCGCGTCAACCACATGCGCACGCGCAACCAGCTCTACCTGACCAAGGCGGTCAACCGCCGCGCACAACTGCTGGAGCAGGAGAAGGTACTGGAGGAAGCGATCGTCACCGACCGCTACGAATTCATCCGTGACGCCTACTTGCTGCACCGCCAGAGCCAGGTATACGACGGCAATCCTCCGCGCGAAAAATATGAGGAGGAGGACGAAGACATCGACAACAAGCAGGTGCCTATCCCCAACGTGCCCTCCTCGCAACTCGAAGGCACACCTGCAGCTCAGGCCATCAAGGTATCGCAGCCCGAACAAGCCGCCCCCGACGCACAGGCCAGTGCAGAGCCCCCCAGCGTACGTAAGGTGTGGGTGGCACAGCACTGAGTTCACACCGGTTAGCGAAAATAAGAAAGGCCCGCAATGCGGGCCTTTTTGTTGCCGGTCGGCGCAGACTTAACGCCCGGCGCGCAGCGCCTCGATGCGCTCATCCAGTGGCGGATGAGTCATGAACAGCTTGGCGAAGGCATGACCGCCGGAGATGCCGAACGCGGCCATCTGTTCCGGCAGGGTCGCCTGCTCGTGGTTGATCTTCAGGCGTTCCAGCGCGGAGATCATCTTCTCGCGCCCGGCCAGGTTCGCACCACCTGCATCCGCACGAAACTCGCGCTGGCGCGAGAACCACATCACGATGATGCTGGCCAGCACGCCCAGCACCAGTTGCGCCACGATCTCGGCGACGAATGCGCCGATGCCGGGACCTTCGCGGCCGTCGTTCTTCAACAGCACACGGTCGACGAAGTAGCCGAACAGCTTGGAGAAGAAGATGACGAAGGTGTTGACCACGCCCTGGATCAGCGCCAGCGTCACCATGTCGCCGTTGGCCACGTGGCTGACCTCGTGCGCCAGCACCGCCTCAGCCTCTTCCTTGCTCATGCTGTGCAGCAGCCCGGTGCTCACCGCCACCAGCGCGTTGTTGCGGTTCCAGCCCGTGGCGAAGGCGTTCACATCGGGCGCATCGTAGATCGCCACCTCCGGCATGCCGATTCCGGCCGTCTGTGCCTGACGGCGCACAGTCTCCACCAGCCAGCGCTCGGTCGGGTCGGAAGGTTGTTCAATGACCTGGGCGCCAACCATGCGCTTGGCCGACCACTTGGACATCGCCAGGGAGATCAGCGAACCGGCGAAGCCGATCACGGCGGACATCACCAACAGCGCGTTGAAGTTGATCGCGCCGGTCTCGGTCACCCAGCGGTCCACGCCGAGCAGGCGCAGGGTGATGCTGATCACGGCCACTACCGCCAAGTTGGTCAAAATGAACAGAAAAATTCGCTTCATACAATCTCCATCAAAATAAAGATGTTCCAGTTTAACACCTTGGAACTCACCATCGGCCCGCCGGTCATATCCGCGTTCCCGAAGGGCTACAGATTGACCGAACGGATCTGACATGGGGGAAGGGTAAAAGTTTTTCAAGCTGCACTTGATTCGCCGCCCGTCAGGCAAGGTTACCGTTTATCACGACGGCATAGATTCTTTTCATATTCAACATATAATCCGCATCCGTTTGGAATAGATAATGAATCAGGTCATGTGCAGATCAGTCCCGCCGGCAACTTGCCCGGCCCCCGCTTCGGTCAGCGCCTTTACGCCGCCTGCCGCCAAGCGCCTGATCTGATCTCACCGCCGTACCTATGAACTCGACGACCGCAACCAATATTATCGTTCGCGCCGACAATCTTGCGCTGCATTTCGATGAGGGCCAGACCAGGGCGCTGGACGGCATCGACTTCGAGATCCGCGAAGGCGAATTCGTCGCCATCGTCGGCCCGAGCGGCTGCGGGAAATCGAGCCTGCTGAATCTCATCGGAACACTCGACAACCCGACCTCCGGGGAGATCTATTTCCGCTCGCAGCCCTATTCCGGGATTCGCGACCTCTCTCTGTTCCGCAGGCAGAACATCGGCTTCATTTTCCAGTCGTTCCATTTGCTCCCTACGCTGACCGCTCTCGACAACGTCCTGGTGCCGACCATCGGCTGTCCCGGTGCGGCCAAGGAATACCAGGAAAAGGCCCGATACCTGCTGTCCCAGCTGGGGTTGTCAAAACGGCTGGATCATTTCCCGAGCAGGCTGTCGGGCGGGGAGCGCCAGCGCGTAGCCATCGCGCGAGCGCTGATCAACGATCCCGAAGTCATCCTCGCCGACGAACCGACCGGCAGCCTGGATAGCGCCAATGCCGCCCATGTGCTGGACGTGATCGGCGAACTCAAAAAAGAACGAGAACTGACCATCGTCATGGTCACCCACGACCCGAACGTATCCGCCCGCGCCGACCGTGTCATACACATGCGCGACGGGAAGATCAGAGATGCCGAGGAGGCACGCCCGTGAACCTGTTCAGTTTTGCACTCGGCAACCTTTACCGCAGGCCGGCCCGGACCAGCCTGACCGTCTCCGCCATCTCGCTCGGCATCGCCGCCGTGGTGGCACTGACCAGCATCTCCTGGGGATTCGAGGCTAGCTGGCAGAAGGCCAGCGACGCACGCGGCACCGACCTGATCGTGACCCGCATCGCCAGCGAAAACACCCTGCCCTCGCCGTTCGTCGCCAGCAAGGTGCAGCCCACTTTGGCCGAGTTTCCTCACGTGCAGGAAGTGGTCGGGTTGCTCAGCGAGATGCTGAGCGTCAGCAACGATGCCCCGCCGGTGTTCGTGTTCGGCTGGGCGTACGGCAGTTATCTGTGGGATCACCTCAAGCTCGTGGATGGACGCTGGCTGAGCAACGATACCGAATCCGCCGTCATGCTCGGTTCGCTGGCCGCCGAAATGCTGCACAAGAAAGTCGGCGACTCGCTGGAGATCGAGGGCCGCACCTTCCTGGTCAGCGGGGTATTCGAAAGCCCGGCCGTCGTGGAGAGCGGCGCGGTAGTCATGTCCCTCACCCAGGCGCAGCAGATCTCCGACAAACCCGGCAAGGTGAACTTCCTGAACATCAAGCTGGACGGCAGCGCTTCCGAAGCCGATATCGAAGACCTAAAGGCCCGTGTGCGCACGACCATGCCCGGGTTCGTCGCCATCACCTCCGGAGAACTGGTGCAGAAGAACACCGTCGTGCGCATCTCCAAGGCGATGAGCAATGCCACCGTCCTGATCGCCGGCCTGGTCGGGGCCCTGGTGGTGTTCAACACCATGCTGATGAGCATCAATGAAAGGACCCGGGAAATAGGCGTCCTGCTGGCACTCGGCTGGCAGCGGCGCACCATCGTCAAGCTGGTCTTCAGCGAAGCCACCATCCTTACGCTGGCGGGCGGCCTTGCCGGCATCCTGCTGGGCGTTGTGCTCACGTGGGGGCTGGAACACGTCGAACTGATGCGCGGCAAGATCGATGCCGTGTTCTCCGTCCCGTTCCTGTTCGGGGTGCTCGGCCTATCCGTGTTCCTCGGCATCTGCGGGGGGCTCTACCCGGCCCTCAAGGCATCGCGCCTGTTGCCCTCCAATGCGCTGAGGCAGGAATGAGCGGGATTGCCGCGGTTCTGCTGTCCCTGCTGGCGACACTCGCAAGCCCGGCATACGGCGCCGAGCCGTCGGCGACCGCGCTGGCCGAGACGATGAGGCAGGCGAGGCTCTCCAATGGATTCGAGGCCCGTATGGACGTCGCCGCGATCAAGCCGAACGGCCGCCGCGCCATGCCCTTCAAGATCGCCGTCATCGGCCAGATCGGCAACGAGAAACAGCGCCTGCTGATCCGCGGCATCTCGCCGGACGCGGTGCGCAACCGCTACTTCGCCGCAGAGAAGACCGCCGATGGCCGGATCAGGGCGATCGAATACGGAGAGGGTTCTGCGGGCGTAGCGGAAACTTCCCCGACCGAGAGACTGTTCGATTCCGGACTGGTGGTCTGGGACATGTTCGGCCCGTGGTGGAACTGGCCGAAACAGGAACTCGGCGGCACGGAGCGGATCGCCGGACGCGAATGCACCCTCGTTCGATCCCAGACCGACGCAGTGAACGCTCCCATCCGGGAAGTTGTCAGTTGCGTGGATAAGGACGCCAGACTGTCGTTGCGGACGCAGCTGTTCGACCGCCGGCACGCAATCATCCGCACTATTTCCGTGGAACGGACGATGCGCAAGGAATCGGGTGCAATGGCAGCCAAGAAACTTTCGGTCACGGATGCGGACAAAGCGGTGACCGAAATCGAAGTCTATAGCGGCGATGAGGAATACCTCATCGGAGCCGATACTTTTACTAAGCTGGACCAACAAAAAAACGGTAAATAGGTGGAGAGATGCAATTCCTGAAACATCATCTGACGACGACGGAAGACCTTTCCGGCACGTGGTGCAATTCCAATGCCGTGACTTCCGGCATCATGGAAGCGGTCAGTTTCGTCACCCCGGTTCTGGAAAATTTCTTCGTCCGTACGGTAGCCGAAGGTCTCGACGGGCGTCAGCAACCGGAACTCGAGCAGCGCTGCCAAGCCTTCATCCGCGAGGAGGCCGACCATTCGCGTGCGCATAAGAAATTCAACGCGTCGCTGCTCAAGTACCTGGGCAGGACGCCGCCCGGACTCGCCTTGGTCGAATCCCTGCTGGATCTTGCGAGGAAGCACCTGTCTCTTCCCAGCCGCTTGCTGCTCGCCGCGGCGCTGGAGCATTACGCCGCGGTATTGTCCAAGGTGTACATGGATCAGGAAGCCCGGCTGGACATCCACTCCGATTTTGCCAAGGAGTTGTTCGTGCAACATGCCCACGAGGAACTGGACCATCGGGCCGTGGTGTTCGACCTGTGGCTCAACAAGGGCAGCAGCGGCCGCTTCAAACGATCGCTGATCGTTCTATCCATTCTGTTCACGGGATGCGTTTACACCTCCGTCGCCGTGCCGTGGATAGTCCATCGCAAGACCCGCAGCCTGATCGCCACGCTGACCGCCCTCGGCGGTTTCGCCTTCAGGAACCGTTCGGACATCAAGGCCTATTCGCCGCTGTCTGAGCTATTCTCCTTCACCCACCGCCATTACCATCCGGACCAGCTGGTCGACGAGGCCCTCGCAGCCAGAATCAGATAGCCCTCGCGGCCATCACCAAGGAGAGCGCATGATACGCAAGCACATCGTTATCGCTCTCCTGGGACTGACCAGCGTCATCGCCCTGATCAGCTGTGCTACCCCGTCCTCCGCTCCCCAGCCCAATGCGGCACCGGCCACGCAGGGCGGCCAGCCGTCCAGTCTGAAATCCAGTTATAGCGAACTGGAGAAAGCCGGCGGCAAAGTCTACGCACTGGACCCGAAAACCTCAGCCGTGCGCATCTATGCGTTCCGCGGGGGACTTATGAGCAAGGTTGGCCATAACCACGTCCTCTCCGCACCTTCGTTCACCGGTTTCGCTTACATCCCGCCCGGGAAGGCCGCGAACGCGCGTTTCGACCTGGAGTTCCGCCTCGATGAACTGGAGCTCGACAATCCGGAATACCGTTCCGGACTGGGCAAGGCCTTCGCCGCCATCCTGCGTCCCGTTGAAATAGCAGGCACGCGCAGCCACATGCTCGGCGAAGAGAATCTACAGGCGGACCGTTTTCCTTATGTGCGCGTGCATTCCCTGCAGATCACCGGGGAGATCCCCAAGCTGGCAGCCCAAGTGCAGGTCGAGCTGCACGGCCAGCAGCGCGAGCTGTGGGTACCGCTCAACGTCGAAGGCTTGCCGGAGCACCTGGTCGTCACCGGTTCGTTTATACTGCGCCAGACCGACTTCGGCATCCGTCCTTACGCCTTGCCTGCCGGGCAGCTCTCGGTAAAAGATGAGCTCGTGATCGAATTCAAACTGGCTGGTACCTAACCCGTCTTGCCGCCGGCAAGTTGAAAGGAGTCTGTCTTGAATGCACAGCCTGCCACCTACACCCGCACCGCGATCGGCCTGCACTGGCTGATCGCCCTGCTGATCTTTTCGACCTTCCCCCTCGGCCTGTACATGCACGACCTGCCGCTCAGCCCGCTCAAGCTCAGGCTGTACAGCTACCACAAGTGGATCGGCGTCAGCATCTTCCTGCTGGTCGTGGTGCGCCTCTCATGGCGCACCACCCACCGCCCGCCGCCGTTGCCAGGCACCATGCCGGGATGGGAGAGGCTCGCTGCAACCAGCCTGCATTACCTCCTGTACGTATTGCTGTTCGCCATTCCGCTGAGCGGCTGGCTGATGAGCTCGGCCAAGGGAGTCCAGACCGTGTGGTTCGGCGTGCTGCCGTTGCCCGATCTGGTCGCCAAGAACAAGGAACTGGGCGACCTGCTGCATGAAGTGCACGAAAGCCTCAACTTCCTCATGCTCGGCGCAGTGCTGGCGCACATCGGCGCCGCGCTGAAACACCACTTCCTGGACCACGACGATATCCTCGCGCGCATGCTGCCATTCCTGCGGAGCAAGACATGAGACGCTGGATGGCTGCGTTGTTGCTGTGTGCCGCCTCGCTGGCGACGGCAGGGCAATTCACCGAGCTGGACCCGCGGCAAAGCGGCATTTCGTTTGTTTCAAAACAGATGGGTGTCCCCGTGGAAGGGACATTCGGGAAATTCACGGCACGTGTCGCGGTCGATCCAGCCAAGCCGGAAGCAGGCACGGCGCGCATCGATATCGACCTTGCCAGCATAGACACCGGCAATGACGACGCCAACGAGGAAGTCAAAGGAAAGGCATGGTTCGACATCCGCAACCATCCCACTGCCAGCTTCGTCTCAAGCCAGGTCAACAGCTTGGGCAAGGGGCATTATGAAGTGCTGGGCAGGATGACCCTCAAAGGCAAGACGCTGAACATCCGCGCCCCCTTCACGCTCGGGCAGCAAGCCAACGCGCTGCTCATCGAGGGCATGTTCCCGATCAAGCGGCTCGATTATGGCATCGGCTCCGGCATCTGGAGCGACACCGATACGGTCGCCGATGAGGTGCAGATCCGTTTCCGCTTTGCCCTCACCAAGAAGTAGACAACACGAAAGGAGAGAACCCATGAAACAGGCTGTCGCCATCGTCCTTGCCGCCATGCTCGCCGCTCCCGCCTATGCAGCGGACAGTTACACCATCGATCCCAACCACACCTGGCCAGTGTTCGAAGTAAACCACCTCGGCTACTCCACCCAGCGCGGACGCTTCAACAAGAGCAGCGGCAAGATCGCCCTCGATATCCCGGCGAAAAAGGGCAGCGTGGAGCTCACCATCGAGACGGCCTCGCTCGACATGGGCTTCCAGAAATGGGATGAGCACATGAAGGGAGAGGAGTTCTTCAACGTCAAATACTTCCCGACCATACGCTTCACTTCGAACAAGCTGGTATTCGACGGCGACAAGGTGGTCGGCGCTGAAGGCCAATTCACCCTGCTCGGCGTCACCAGACCGCTGACGCTCACCGTCAGCAACTTCCGCTGCGCCCCGCACCCGATGCTCAAGAAACAGGCCTGCGGCGCGGACGTCAGTGCCACGCTGAAGCGCTCCGAATTCGGCATGACCAAGTTCATCCCGGCGGTGAGCGACGAGGTAAAGATCTACTCGCCCGTCGAAGCGATCAAGGACTGAGCGCCATCACCGACAACAAAAAGGCAGGCTCTCGGCCTGCCTTTTTGTTTGCAAGGACAAAAATTTTCTACCAGCCCGACTCGCGCTCGGGCGTCGCCGTGATCTTGTGAATAGAGAGGTCTGCACCGTTGAACTCCTCCTCCGGATCGAGGCGGATGCCGACCAGCTTCTTTATCACCCCATATACGACGTATCCGCCGATGAAGGCGATCGCCACGCCCAGCAGCGTGCCGATGAGTTGCGCCATGAAGCTGACGCCGCCCATGCCACCCAGTTCCTTCATCCCGAAGATGCCGGCAGCGATGCCGCCCCACACGCCGCACAGGCCGTGCAGCGGCCATACGCCGAGCACGTCGTCGATCTTCCAGCGATTCTGTGTGAGCGTGAACATCACCACGAACAGGCCGCCCGCCACGCCGCCGACGATGAGCGCCCCGACGGGATGCATCAAATCGGAGCCAGCGCACACCGCGACCAGTCCGGCCAGCGGGCCGTTATGCACGAAACCGGGGTCGTTCTTGCCCAGCCACAGCGCGACCAGCGTGCCGCCGACCATGGCCATCAGCGAATTCACTGCGACCAGACCGCTGATGCCGTTGATGGTCTGCGCGCTCATCACATTGAAGCCGAACCAGCCCACGGTGAGTATCCACGCGCCGAGCGCAAGGAACGGGATGCTGGAAGGCGGATGTGCGGAGACACGTCCTTCCTTGGTGTAGCGTCCGCGGCGCGCGCCGAGCAGCAGCACCGCCGCAAGGGCGATCCAACCGCCCACCGCATGCACCACCACCGAGCCGGCGAAGTCGTGGAAGCTCGCACCGAAAGTGGCCTTGAGCCAGTCCTGGATGCCGTAGGCGCCGTTCCACGCGATGCCCTCGAAGAACGGATAGACGAACCCAACCAGGGTGAAGGTCGCCGCCAACTGCGGGTTGAATTTGGCGCGTTCGGCGATGCCGCCGGAAATAATGGCGGGAATCGCAGCCGCGAAGGTCATCAGGAAGAAGAACTTCACTAGATCGTAGCCGTTCCCCTGTGCGAGCTGTTCCGCACCGGTAAAGAAATGTACGCCGTAGGCGATGCCGTAACCGATGAAAAAATAGGCGATGGTCGAGATGGCCAAGTCGCTCAATATCTTCACCAGCGCGTTGACCTGATTCTTCTTGCGGACCGTGCCCAGTTCCAGAAAAGCGAAACCGGCGTGCATCGCCAGCACCATGATGGCGCCGAGCAACACGAACAACACGTCATTACTGGTCTTCATAACTTCCATACTTCTCTCCTTTGGTGCGAACCAGATCAAGTACGCAAGATGCGTTCCACTTTTGCAACCAGTTGATAATTATGGATAAGCTGATAACACGAGGAGGCACTATCGCCACAAGCAGGCCGTCTTGGTGCATCTTCACCCGAATGCACCAAAACATTGCACCAACTCGGTGCGCACTCACCCCTGCCAGTTATTGAGATGCTTTTCCAGCCAGAACAGGCCGACAATGGTCTTGCTGTCGTTGATCTTGCCCTGCCGTATCCAGTCCAACGCTTCCGCCAAGGAGAGTTCAAATACCTCGAGGAATTCGCCATCGTCGAGTTGGCGGCCCTCATGGCGCAGCCCGCGCGCGAGAAAATATTCCATGCGCTCGTCGGCATAACCGATACACGGCCAAGTCGTAGCGAGGTGTGTCCACTCGGTCGCCACATAGCCTGTCTCTTCCAGCAGTTCGCGTTGCGCGGTGAGCAGGGTATCTTCGCCGTGGTCGATCTTGCCCGCGGGCAGCTCGATGAACTCGCGCTGCGGTGCGTAACGGAATTGTCGCTCCATCAGCAGATTGCCGTTGTCCAGTAGCGCGATCACCGTGACCGCACCAGGATGGGTGATGTACTCGCGGCTGCTCTCGCTCCCGTCAGGCAGGCGCACGCGGTCTTTGCGCACCTCCATGAAACTGCCCTCGTACATCACGGCTCCGTCGAGCCTGGTCTCTTTCAAATTCATCATTGCACCCTGCAAATACCGGCCGGCGGGCTCAGGCGACCGCCGTGCCCTTGAACAACCAGTCGATCGACCCGTCGTCGGCTGAGAAAATGCGCGCCTTGGAGCCATCCGACTTCTGCAAGATGTTCCGGATGTCGTTGCCCGACATGTTGCCGAAAATCTCCAGACCGCTAGCGGACGCCATCGTTTGCCCAGTGGTCTGCCCGACCACCTTATTGATGACACACGCGATGCCCTCGCCCATCTCTGCACGGTCGCGCTCGGTATACGAAAGCTCCTCCTCCGATTCCTTGAGCGACTGATCGAGTGCCTTGATTTCGGCGTCCAGCTTCGCCAGCTCACCGGAAGCCTTGGCATGCCTTTCCATCAGCTTGCGCCAGTTCCCGGCCTGCTCCTGGGTCAGTTTGATCGCGCCGCTCTTGATCCTTTCTGCCAACGCCAGGAATTTCGCAAATTCCGGCTCCGACTTCAGCCCCTCGATCTTCCGCATTCTTTCTTCGATGCCTTGACGGGCTGCCGCAATTTCCTTTTGCAGCTTTGCCATGAATTGGTCGCTTGTCGAGAAATCGGGAACCATCAGCGTCACCAGCGTCTCCCTCCCCCGGCGCTCGTCCGCAGAAGCGATCTGAACCTTCTTCGCCGCAATAGAGCAGCCCTCGACGGTTCCTGCATGCACCTCATCAGCAACGATCTCGCAATTCACCGCATGCTCGATCCGGACGCAGCTGCCGACGATGGTGCTGCTCTCGCAAAAGTTGGCCACGACTTCGCCGTCCTTGGCGCGCACCACCGCACGCGAGACACGGCCGTTTAGCGTGACATTCCCGGCCTGTGTATGCGCCTGTCCGCCTGACAGGTTGCCGTCGATGCGGATGTTGCCGCCCTGGGATACGATCTTGCCGAACACGTCCGACAGGAAGGTCATATGCTTGCCTTGCACCACGCGGCCTTCCTGCACCTCGCCGTGTTCGATGAACTCATCCACCGACAGGGAAAGGTTGCCCGTGGTCTTCACGCTGATGCCGGCCTTGTTCTCGATCTTTTCCGTGATCGAAACCGTGTTCGACTTGGTATCCAGCGTCAGGAATCCGTCGAGCGTGGCCACGATGTATTCGCCGTCCGGGAATTGTTCGACGCGGGTCCCTTCCGACGAGAGCGCCGACAAATCCAGGTCGTTCGGGATCTTCGGCTCGATGACCTCGCCCGTCACCTTGTGCCCCTGCTTGCCCAGCACTCGCGGCACCTTCTTGAGCAGACGGCTGCCCTTTGCCATTTGCGGAAAACGGTTCGCGAATACAGCCAGATCCACCTTGCCGTTGGCCAGCAATTTGGGCGCATTGTCCCTGCGCAGCCCTTCGGAGACCTCGAGTATCTCCGCATCGCTGCCTTCGGTAGGCTCGAGCTGTTTGGCGACGATCATGCGCACCGACGTGCCGCGCGCGACAACCATGCGCATCGCATCGGCATCGATGCCGAACTTGACGCCCTTGAGCCACATATCGGCAACGAATTCGTCGAAATCCAGCCTCGCGGGCTGTTCCCTGGTCTTGCTCGCATACCTGACGATCTGCGCCACACCATCCGCGTCCGGTTCGCCATACACCGGTTCCTCGTAACTCACCTCGATGCTGACCGGCTCGAAGACATATTCGGCGCGCGCCCCGCCCTCCAATATCTTCACCGGACGGTAAAGCGCCCGTCGCTGCACCTGAAAACGGACGAGCTCTTCGGCAACCTTTATTTCGGCGATCTTGCTCCGCGTGTCTGCCAGCCAGTCGGCGTCATACAGCAGCTTGAGGAATGTCGCGTAATCCAGCCCGGCGAACCGCATCCCCTCGCCGAACAGGCGATCGACGAAAAGCTCGAAGTCGCCGTTCGTCTGCAAGCGCTGCAACTGGATGAACACGCCCTCCGCCCGCTTCGCGACGAAACCCGGGGTCACCAATTGCTCCCTCAGCACATCCTTGGACTCGTTTGTTGAATCAGATGCTGTCATAAGTCATTCCCTCATTCCTCGACTGCGTGCGACCGGGACTCTTCGCAGCCTTCGCCGAAACCCTAGTCAAAACAAAGGCTGTATTGTGCCACGTCCGCCGAAAAAAATCGGGCGCCAGAAAACCAAACTCCCGCACGAGGCGGGAGTTTTCGGGTTTTAAATCCAGACCGTACTAATGCAGCAGCAACGACTGCTGCACCGACACCGCGCAAACCGACATCAGCGCGCCCGGCAACAGGCCCAGCAGCAGCACGCCCAGGGA
>DASTGP010000120.1:0-2158 GCA_035605585.1 Gallionella sp.
GCGTCGATCTTCAGGCGTGCGTGCTGAGCCATCTCAGCTCCTTGATCCCAAGTCAGCGACCGACGCAGTTGCTCAGGCAAGGTGATGATCGTTCGCGTAATGGCGTCGCACACCGCCTCGGCACCATGTCCGGCGAGTGCGGGTCCGTTCTTCACGCGAGCCTCGTAGCCATGGTTTCTCATGCGCGGCAGGTGGAGCAGTAGAGTGAAGCGCGTCATACGCTCCACCAAAGTGCCAATTGCGGAACTGCCAAGGCCCAGGATGAGGTCCCCTTCCCAGTGGCCCGGCACGGCGCGATCAGCTGCCTCCGCCGGCCGTTGGCTGATCATGATCTCGGGAGATATGAAGGTCTTGCCCCGTCCACGCGCACGCGCTCTCGGTGTCCGCAACACCCGCCCAGTACGCAAGCATGCCGTCAGCTCACGGCGCAACGCACCACGACTTTGAACGAACAGCGCTTGATAAATGGCTTCATGGCTGATGCGCATTGTCTCATCGTCCGGGAAGTCGACCGGCAGGCGGCGAGCAATCTGCTCCGGGCTCCAGGCGTTTGCCCACCGCCGATGCTTCCGCGGTCCATGCCGGCGACCTTTCCAGCGCACAGCCGGGCCAGGAACAGGAGCCCCATTCGGAGCGACAACGACCCCTGCCAATCGTTCCTCCACATAGGTTCGCAACGCCGCGTTGAGCGCAAGCTTCGCCTGCTTTGAGCGGCGAGCTGATCGCTCAGCATGCCACTGCGCTGTCGTCGCGCGATATTCCAGGCCGCCGCTTCGTGTCGCGGCGTTGCGCCGCAACTCCCGCGAGATCGTTGAAGCTGCGCGTCCGAGCCGGCGCGCAACCTCCCGCATGGAGCAGCCTTGCACTCGAAGAAGTGCGATCTCCTCTCGCTCTGCAAATGAGAGATACCGGCCGGACAGCGGCTTCGCTGATGGCCGAAATATCGCTGGTGGCATGCCGCCTGCCCTTCGGAACAATCTTGATCCTACAGGCTGCGACATCCCAGCTTGCAGCGCAGCATCTTCACTCGCCATGCCTGCCGCGATCGCCGCCCAGAACCGGCGCTGCTCATCTCGTCCTGCCACCACCGGGCGACCTGGTGAGAACAATAGCGCCCGACCAGACCGGTCCGAACGCCGCCTGTGCTTCCTCATCGCAACTCCTCCCTTCAAAGTGTTGCGACGACCATTTGAGTCCAGCCTGCACGCCCCTGTCGCTGTGATGCACCAGGCCGCTCCCTTGAACGGGTCGGCGGTCATGCAGCGCCTGCTCGAGGGCATCGAGGACGAAGCCCGCCTGCGCCGTCCTGGAGACGCGCCAACCGACGATGCGCCTGGCGAAGGCGTCGATGACGAACGCCACATAAACAAAGCCCTGCCAGGTGGCTACATAGGTGAAGTCTGCCAGCCACAGCAGGTTTGGCCGGGCCACACGGAACTGCCGGTTCACCCGATCGGCGGGGCACGGTGCCTTGCTGGGGATCGTGGTCCTGGCTTCTTTGCCACGAACGACGCCACGCAAGCCCATCTGGCGCATCAGCCGTGCCACAGTGCAACGGGCCACAGAGATGCCCTCGCGACCGAGCTGTCGCCACACCTTGCGCACGCCATAAACCCCAAAGTTTTCCTCGAAGACGCGGCGGATCTCGGCGCGTAGACCGACATCGCGTCTGGCTCTCGCTGAAGTCCTGGCGGGATCCGCCCGTTGTGCCATCCGCGCGTGGTAGGTCGACGGGGCGATCGGTAGAACTCTGCAGATCGGCTCGACCCCGTATGCGGCGCGGTTATCGTCAATGAACCCAATCATGGCTTCGACCGGCGGTCGAGCTCCGCCATCGCAAAATACGCCGATGCCTTGCGCAGGATCTCGTTCGCCTGACGAAGCTCGCGGATCTCACGCTCCATTGCTTTCATCCGCTCGCGTTCGTCGCTGGTCACCCCAGCTCGCAGGCTTTTGTCGCGCTCGGCCTGTCGCACCCACTTCCGTAGTGTCTCGCCGGTACAGCCGATCTTCGATGCAATCGAACCAATCGTGGCCCATTGCGAGGCATAGTCGCCCGCGTGCTCCAGCACCATCCGCACCGCACGTTCTCGAACTTCAGGTGAATATCGATTGGAAGTCTGCTTCGTCATAGCTCCACCTTCTCAAGCTGTGGAGC
>DASTGP010000079.1:0-2451 GCA_035605585.1 Gallionella sp.
TCCCTGCGGGCGTCTACTACAACCCCGACAGCCGCAATTTCTACGATGCGAAGGGGGTCGGCATGGGATGGGATTTCTACATTCAATGGCGCGAATGCCGCGACATGTTCCCGAAGTCTCGCGCCGCTATGTCCGCATCGGTCAGCGAGCAGCTCACCCCGCATGATGCTGACATCGAACGCCTGTTGGATGCAGCGGATCATGCCGCACCCGCTACCCAGGCAGCAGATACGGATGCGAGGGATGCGGCGCGGTATCGCTGGCTGCGCGATCACAGCGAACCGGGAATTTGCGCGTTTTACCTGTCGGTCGGGCAGGCATTCAAGAACGTAAAGTTCGCCCGCGAAACCGTGGACGATGCAATCGATGCGCAGATCGCCGCCATGTCCGCATCGGCAAGCGATGCTGACGGTAGCGGGAAAGGGGGTGCAGCATGAAAAACAACTACTGCAAGCTATCGAACGAGGAAATCCGCAAATTGCCGGAGCGGTTCCTGGGCTTTCTGCTGTCTCCGTTTCAGTACAACCTGCGCAACGAGATGGTTGTCATTCCAGAAGACACGTTCCAGGAAATGATCGACATCATCGCCGAGTACGCGCAACTGGTCGCCGCCAACGACAAAGCACCCACCCATTCCGCAGCAGATCAGGCTGACGGTAGCGGTGCGATGGGAGGTGAGTGATGCCGACCGTCAGATTGAAAGGGCCGGGCCTCAACCTCTGGTTCGCCGAAATGCTGGTCAAGGACCATGGCGCAGAGCAGGCGCTGGAGAACACCAGCGGCCCGATGCGCGCCGCCGTCG
Source organism: Gallionella sp. (assembly GCA_035605585.1). Lineage (GTDB taxonomy): Bacteria > Pseudomonadota > Gammaproteobacteria > Burkholderiales > Gallionellaceae > Gallionella. The sequence continues at coordinate 803 of DASTGP010000079.1, forward strand.
AAGCCGTGATCGCCCAGCAGACCCCATCCCCCGCCCCATCGTCGGGCGAGAAACGGAGTGAAGAACAATGAGCAGCGAAAAGGTAATCCACGCATTCCCGGCGCCCGAAATGCCCGAGAACCTACTCAGTATCGAGCCGCGCTCGGCCGGAGTGCCGTACTTCTGCAACCACGAGGCAGTCACGCTGAACGAGCACGACCGAGCGGTGAATTGCTCGCGCTGCGGGGCGACGCTTGAACCGTTCAATTTCTTGATGTCGAACGCGCGCACGATCCAGATGGCCTGGTCGAATTACCGCGAGGCGCAACGCAAGGTGAGCGAACTGAACGAGCGCATCGCCGTGCTGGCGAAGGAAGAAAAGCGGCTGCGCGCCCAGGTCAAGCGGTTGCAAGACAAGACTGGCGGCGTGCTGAACTTACGTGTTGGAGATGAACTATGAACGAAGAATTGAAGCCGTGTCCCTGGTGCGGGGAAAAACCTAACACCGAGTTGGACAGCGCATTCCGCCTGACTGATGGCATGAAGTACGGCGCGCTGCAATGCTGTGTTGTCGGCCCAGAAGTTCGTACCGACTACAAGCCCGTGTCGCATTGGAAAGCCAGCGCAATCAAGGCATGGAACGACCGCACCCCCACCGTTACCAATGCCAGTGCTGCCGCAGCGCCGGGAGCGAGTATCGGCGATGACCGGAAGTTCTTTCGTTTGCTGCTGGACTTTCAGGCCGCGCGCTTCGGAGACGTACAGACAACTCGTGAGCGCCTGATCGCCAACATCGACACCCATTTGCGCGCCCAGGTGGCCGCTACCGGCACGGGCCGGGGAGAACTCGCTGAACTTGAGGCCGCTTACTGCGCTGCAATTGTGGCTCGCGACGCCACCATCGCCGACCTCCGCGCCCAGCTTGTGCTCGCGGGTCAGTGCGGCGCACGGCAAGAGCCGGTGGGCTACCTCGATCCAGTCAGCGGCACGTTCTATCCGACCAAGGCCAGCGTGGACAAGTATTCCGACCAGCGAGTCCGCGTCCGACCGCTCGTCTACGCCGTCCAGGTCATCACACAGCCCGAACACGAAACCATCGTTCGTGAAGGCGACAAGCTGGTTTGCACGGCTTGCGGCACGTCGGCGGGCGCACAGCAGGGCGACGTGCGGGCGGCTGTGCTGGAGGAAGCGGCAAAGCTTGTGATCAAATTCACCGCCGTCCCACGCGACGTTCTTGGGCCGGCGACCGTGCATATGAAAACGCTGGCCGCTGTTGGCGAAAAGATTGCGGACGCTATTCGCGCCCTCGCCGCCGCACCATCTCAGGCGCAACGCGGCACGCCCAAGCAGCACGCAGCACTGCAAGAGCTTGCCGACATCGCTCAGGCGAACGACATGGGCTATGGGGCACCGGCTCAGGCGCAGGATGGCGGGCCGACTTGCACGAAGTTCGAGCCCGAGGGAGCCCAGGCGGCTACTCACGCGAAAGGAGGCGATGAATGAGCATCGAAATCAAGTTCCACGAGCAGAAGGAAGGCTGGAAGCACAAAGTCATCCACAACGGTCAGTTCATCGCAATCGAGCGCCCGCGTGAGATCGGCGGTGGATTCGTCACCGTGGATGTCAAGCGCCGCATCTTCAGCATCGGCTACGGCCGGGTGCCGCGACAC
>DASTGP010000095.1:0-17644 GCA_035605585.1 Gallionella sp.
AACGGATTCTTGAATGGGCGTTTCAGTTCCGGCTGACGGATGCGCAGCACGATCACGCCCAGGCAGACCAGCACGAATGCGGCCAGCGTGCCGATGTTGACCAACTCTGCGAGCGCACCGAGCGGGAACAGGCCGGCTGCGAGAGACATGATGAGGCCGGTGATGACGATGACGCGTACCGGGGTCTTTCTCTCGGGATCGACCTTGGACAGGAACGGGGAAACCAGTCCGTCGCGCGACATGGACAGGATGATGCGCGTCAGCGCGTAGTACAGCACCAGCATCACGGTGGTCAGCCCGGCGATGACGCCGGTGGCGACCAGCGCCGAGGCCCAGTTGTATCCCAGCAGTTGCAGTGCATGAGCGACGGGCGAAGAAACGCCGAGCTGGCTATAGGGCACGATGCCGGTCAGCAGCCCGGACACGATGATGTAGATCACGGTGCAGAACACCAGCGAGGCGATGATGCCGGTCGGCAGGTCACGTTGCGGATCCTTGGCTTCCTCGGCTGCCGTCGAGACCGCATCGAAACCGACATAAGCGAAGAAGACCAGCGAGGCGCCTGCCAAAACACCGGTGGTAGTGCCGTCCGGCAGGACGTTGAACCAGCCGTAAGGCATGAACGGATGCCAATTGGCTGTATCGACGTTGAAGGCGGCGATGCTGACGAATACGGTGATGGTCAGCACCTTCACAAACACCATCGCGGTGTTGAGTTGCGCGCTTTGCTTGACGCCGATGATGAGCAGCCCCATCAGGACGAGGATGATGGAGGCCGCGGGCAGGTTGATGATGCCGCCCAGTGCGGGCGCCTTGGTGAGTATTTCCGGCAGTCCCATGCCCATCGCGGAAAGCGCGTTATTAAAGTAGCCTGCCCAGCCGTTGGCGACGGCCGCCACGGATACGCTGTATTCCAGCAGCAGTATCCAGCCGATGATCCACGCGACGATCTCGCCGAAGGCTACGTAGCTGTATCCGTAGGCGCTGCCGCAGCCGCCCACGGCGGCAGCCAGTTCCGCATAGGCCAGCGCGGCGAAGGCGCAGGCGAAACCGGAGATGATGAACGAGAGCACGACCGCCGGGCCTGCCTGGTTGGCGGCGGCGATGCCGGTGAGCACGAAGATGCCGGTGCCGATGATGGCGCCGATGCCGAGCAGTGTTAGGTCGAATGCGCTCAGGCATCTCTTCAGGCCGGTGTCGCAGGTGTCATCGGCTGCGATCGGCTTGGTTCGGAATATCGGCAACGCCATGAAACTCTCCCTGTGAATTTTTTGTGGGCGCGATTATGCCTTATCACCGCTTCCGTCGCCGAAAATCGGTGACGGGATGCCTCAGATGGCCCTGAGCAGCATCTTGGTCGCCAAGGCGAGCAGCAGCAGCGCAAACAGTTTTCGAAGCGCGGCGACGTTCGTGCGATGCGCGGTTTTCGCGCCCATTGGTGCGGTGATCACGCTGGCGAGCGCGCAGCCCAGCACGGCGGGCAGGTACACGAACCCCAGGTGTGGTGCGGGCAGGGTGGCGTTCATGCCGGTGTAGATGTAGCCGAGCGTGCCGCCGACGGCGATGGGAAAACCTATCGCGGCGGCCGTGCCGATCGCGTGGCGCAACGGCACGTTGCACCAGATCAGGAACGGAATGACGATGGTGCCGCCGCCGATGGAGACCAAGGTGCTCAACCAGCCGGTGAACGTTCCCGTGAGCGACAGACCCGCGATGCCCGGCAATTGGCGCGAGGCGTGCGGACGGATGTCGAGCAGGATCTGCGCTGCCGCGAAATAGACGAACAGCGCGAAGAAGATGGCCAGGAAGTGCGGCGGGACGCCGGCTGCGAACAAGGCGCCCAAGGCGGTTCCCAGCAGGATTCCGGGAGTGATGCCGAATACGACGCGCCAGTTCACCGCGCCGTGTTGGTGGTGCTTGCGCATGCTGGCGAGCGCGGTGAACAGGATGACCGCCATGCCGCTGCCCAGCGCAAGGTGCATCGCATGCTCAGCAGGGAAGTGCTGCGCCTCGAACAGCATCAGCAGCACGGGAACCAGTATCGTCCCTCCGCCGATGCCGAACATGCCGCCGAGAAATCCCGCGACGGCGCCGAGCACCAGATACGCGGCGTACCACTCCACTATTCGCGTACCAGCCGGTTCGTGATGAACGTCCACTCCGCCGGATCGAGCGGGGTGATGGACAGGCGGTTGCCTCGCTGCAGTGTGCGCATGTCAGCCAGTTCAGGATGGCGGCGCAACTCGTCGAGCGGAATCAGTGGGATCTTTTTTACCAGTTGCACGTCGACGTTGAACCAGCGCGGTTGTTCATGCGTGGCTTTCGGATCGAAGTATTTGCTCTTCGAATCGAACTGCGTCGCGTCGGGATAGGCGAGCGCGCTGACTCTTGCGATCCCCGCGATCCCCGGCTCCTTGCAGTTGGAGTGGTAGAACAGGACGCCGTCGTCTACGCCCATCTGGTTGCGCATGAAGTTGCGCGCCTGATAATTGCGCACCCCATACCAGGCCACGGTCTGGTTTGGCATTGCAGCGAGATCATCGATGCTGCAGTCGGAGGGTTCGGATTTCATCAGCCAGTAGCGCATGTTTCACGTCCGCAAATAAAAAGTGCGACCTCGAAAGGTCGCACTGGAATAAAGCCCCCCGCCTGTGCCGTTGACCCAGTATCTTGAACCAGGGGTTCAAGAGGGCCGCTTCCCGGTTACATCAGGTGCGTCCGCAAGGGACGCTCACAACAGTAACATTGAGGGTCGCAGCCTAAGCCGTAGCTTATCGGTTCTAAGAATCATGGGCTTCGCGAACACCGCAGGGGACAACCTAAAACAGCGTATCTTGCTCGGCTAACGCCTTGTCGATTGCTGTCTCCATGGAACTTATTCTACGCTTAAAGTCGGCGAGGTCAACGCCTTTCCCGACCTTGACCGAGAGCAATTCGTGGGTGATGTTGAGGGCGGCCATGATGGCGATGCGTTCGACGCTGGTGACCTTGCCGGCATCGCGGATTTCGCGCATTTTCCTGTCCAGATAGGCGACAGAATCGAGCAGCTCGCCGCGCTCCTCCTCGGGGCAGGCGACCCACAATTCGCGGTCAAGGATCTTGATGTCCAGTGTTTTGGTTGCGCCGCTCATGCTTGTTCTTCCGGGAGAGTGAGCAGCAGCTTTTCCAGCCGTGCTTTTGCCGTTTCCATCTTGTCGTTGCACTGGCGATTGTTGCTGAGAGCGTGCGCCAACTCCTGGCGCAAGCGGTGATTCTCCGCGCGCAACTCGCCGCTGATTTGTATCAGTTGCGCGAGCTTCCCTTCCAGCGCATTCAGTTCATTTTCCATCCGGCGACTATAGATTGAAAAGCGCTGACGAGTCAAACGGTAAGGCTGCCTTCTACAAGCACTTTATGAGTCGCAGTTTGGTGAGGTAGTGGCTGCCTGTGGTAAAGTGCTTGCCGCTTCGAGGTGCCCGGCAGGCAATGCCACCGGGTTAAACGGGAAACAGGTGAGGGAGGTCCCCGATGCCTGTGCTGCCCCCGCAACGGTAAGCGAGTGCGGTTCTATCGATATGCCACTGTGAGCGATCCCCGCGGGATCTTATGGGAAGGCGATAGAGCAAGACTTGCAAGCCCGGATACCGGCCTGAAGCCTGGTTCAGGAAATGCTGCGGGCGGCGCATGGACGGTATCTTTGCGGGCGTCTACCGCTGTCCGCATTCCGCAGTCTTCCTGATTTGCAAACGTTCCAACGGGGATCCTTGGAACATTTCAGGAACGCTTAGATGAAACAAACCAGGTTATTTGCTGCCATCCTCAGTGCGGTTTTTCCCTTGTCGTGCGCCGCAGCGGACGATGTTCCAGATGAAATCGTGGTGACGGCTACCCGCATTGCCCAGCCGCTGAAACAGTCGTTGAGCAGCACGACTGTCATCACTCAACAGGAAATAAGGTCATCGCAGGCGGTCGATGTGCCGTCAATATTGCGCAGCATGGCAGGCGTGGAAATTTCCCAGACTGGCGGATTCGGCAAGATAGCCTCGCTATACCTGCGCGGAAGCAGCTCCACGGAGGTGGTCGTGCTGCTTGACGGGGTGCGCATCAATTCCGCCACCAACGGCATGACTTCGATCCAGGAGCTCATGCTGGACCAGATCGAGCGCATCGAAGTGGTGCGAGGCAATGTCAGCAGCCTGTATGGTTCGGAGGCCATCGGCGGTGTGGTGCAGATTTTCACCAAGCGTGGGCGGGGCGCGCCACGCTTCAATCTCGGCGGCGGCACGGGCAACTTGGGAACCCAGCGCATTAACGCGGGTTTCGGCGGCGCGGCGGATGGGACGGATTTCAATGTCCAGCTTTCCGCCTTCAAGACCGATGGCGTGTCTGCGATCGACCCGGCGGTTGCTCCCAAGGCCAACCCGGACCGCGACGGCTACCGCAATGCCAGCTTGTCGGCGAATGTCCGTCATGCGTTCAATGCGGACCACAGTCTGTCTGCCACGTTGTTCGGCAGCCGGGGCCGCAACCAGTATGACAGCGCCTTTGGCGTAGCGACGGACCTCAATACGAACTCCGCGGGAGTGAGCAAGTTTTCGCTGTCGTCCGACAATCGCTTCGGCGACATTTGGCAAAGCCGGGTGCAGCTGGCGCAAGGGATGGACGATTATCGGGATTATAAGAACGGCTTACCTTTGGTGGGCGGACATTACAAGACCACTCAACGACAGATCGCCTGGCAGAACACTGTCCAGGTGGGGGGCGGAAGCCAGCTTCTCCTCGGGGCTGAACACCTGGCTCAGGTAGTGGCCGCCGACAAGGCTTTTGCTCAGACGCGGCGCAACGTAAACAGCCTTTTTGCCGGCTACACCGGAAACTTTGGCGCCCATCAGTTGCAGGCCAACCTGCGTGAGGATCGCAATGCTCAGTTCGGAGCCCCAAGCACCGGGTTGCTCGGCTACGGCTACTCGTTCAACGATGCATGGCGTGCCACTGCAAGCTACAGTACCGCCTTCAAGGCGCCGACCTTCAACGAGCTCTATTTCCCCGCCTTCGGCAACCCGGCGCTGCGTCCCGAGCGCGCGCGCAGCGCCGAGGCGGGACTCCACTACTCGGCAGGCAGCCAGCAGGTGGATGCCGTGTATTTCGACAGCCGCATCCGCGATTTGGTCGTGTATGCGCCGACGCCGGTGAACCTCAGTCAAGCGCGCATCGACGGCGTGGAGCTGAGCTATGCCGGGCAGTTCGGCGACACAGGCATCAAGGCCGCCCTGACGTCGCAGAATCCGCGCGACGCGATTACTGGTCAGCAACTCGTCCGTCGCGCCCGGCTGCATTCCAGTCTCGGGCTGTCGCAACGGTTCGGCGCTTGGCAGATCGGCGGCGAATGGCTGCACAGCGATGTGCGCGAGGACAACCATATCACGGCCTTTCCGGTACGCCGTGTGGTGCTGCCCGGCTACGACGTGCTGAATCTGACGGCCAGCTACGCCATCGACAAGGCGTGGAAGCTGTCGCTTAGCGCGGCCAATCTCACCAACCAGAACGACGCCACTGCGCATGGCTACAACCCGTTGGGGCGTACGCTTTTCGTAGGCATCAATTATCAGCCGTAAACGGTAAAATGCGGCCAGGGGCAGCGAGGCAGCCGTTCCCTCCCGCTTAACTTCAAGGAGCCAACATGTTCAGTCTTTCCAAACGCAACACCACCGTTCTCGTCGTGGCGCTATCCGCGGTGATGTGGGCGACGCGCGGCCACCATCTCGCGACGACCACCCATCTGCCCGATGCGTCGTGGGCGATCTTCTTCCTGCTGGGCTTCTACGCCGCGCGGCGCAGCCTGCTTGCGCTGTTCCTGGCGCAAGCCGCGGTGATCGACTACCTCGCCATCACCCACTTCGGCGTCAGCGATTTCTGCGTGACCCCTGCCTATGCACTGCTGTTGCCCGCCTACTCCGTGCTGTGGCTGGCCGGCCGCTGGTATGCGGGACGCTATCAGTTCAACCTGCGCACGCTGCCGGTGTTCGCGGGTGCCGCGACCTTGGGAATTTCCGCATGCGAGCTGATCTCCAGCGGCGGCTTCTACTTCCTCGGCGGCCGTTTCGCCGAACCTACGCTGGCTGAATTCGGTTCGCGTCTGGCGCAATACTTCCCCCCCGCTCTGGGTAATGCCGCGTTGTACCTGGGCTGCGCAGTGCTGATCCATGTCGCACTGGTAGTTTCCCAGCGCCAGGCTTCTACCGCCGCGCAATGAGTTCCGAGGCTGAGCGCGACGAGCGTCATCGCGCGCGGATGGAGCGCCAGAAGGCGGTCGTCGATGCGAAGATTGCCTCCGCCACCGTCGAACGCGGGGTGGTCGTGGTCAATACGGGCAACGGCAAGGGCAAGAGCACCGCGGGTTTCGGCATGGTGGCACGCGCGCTGGGACACGGCATGCGTGTCGGTGTGGTCCAGTTCATCAAGGGCAGTTCCACCACCGGCGAGGAAGCCTTCTTTCGCCGCTTTCCGGAGGTCGAGTACCACGTGATGGGCGAGGGCTTTACGTGGGAGACACAGGACCGCGCACGAGACACCGCCGCGGCTCAGGCTGCTTGGGCTGTGGCCGGCGGAATGCTGCGCAACTCCGACATCGCTCTGGTGCTGCTGGACGAACTCAACATCGCGCTGAAGCTGGGCTATGTGGCAGTGGATGATGTGCTCGCCGCATTGCGCGCACGACCTGCCGCGCAGCATGTGGTCATCACCGGGCGAGGGGCGCCCGATGCGCTGATCGACTGCGCCGATACCGTCACCGACATGCATCTGGTCAAACACGCCTTTCAGGCAGGCATACGCGCGCAGCAGGGCGTCGAGCTGTGAATCCTTCACGCAGCTGCCCGGCGCTGCTGGTCAGCGCTGCCGCATCCAACCAGGGCAAGACCACCGTCACGGCCGCGCTGGCGCGTCATTTCAGCAGACGCGGCAAGCGCGTCCGAGTATTCAAGGTTGGCCCCGATTTTCTGGACCCGCTGATCTTGCAGCGGGCCTCGGGCCATTCCGTGTATCAGCTGGACCTGTGGATGGTCGGCGAATCGCATTGCCGCCAGTTGTTGTATGACGCGGCCGCCGACGCAGACCTGATCCTGATCGAGGGAGTGATGGGGCTGTTCGACGGCCAGCCGTGCAGCGCCGATCTGGCGCAGCTGTTCGGTATCCCGGTATTGGCCGTGATCGATGCTTCCGCCATGGCACAGACCTTCGCCGCCGTCGCGTTCGGCTTGCGCCACTATCGTGCCGATCTTCCCTTTTTCGGCGTGGTCGCGAATCGCGTAGGCTCCGCGCGCCATGCCGGCATGCTGCTGCCGGAACAGACCGACACGCCTATGCTCGCCGCGTTGCCGCGAGATACGGCGTGCGAGCTGCCCAGCCGTCACCTCGGCCTGTTGCACGCGGCCGAGGTCGAGGATCTGGATGCTCGCCTCGATGCTGCTGCCGACGCCCTGCAGTGGCGGGATGCGGCTTATCCGATCCCCTCGATCAGCTTCGACCGTCCGGCGCAGGACACCAGTGCGCAAGGCGCGTTGCGTGGGGTGCTCATCGCCGTCGCGCGCGACGAGGCATTCTCTTTCATCTATCCTGCCAACCTCGATTGCCTGGAGTCATTGGGGGCGGAACTGGTGTTCTTCTCGCCGCTGCGCGATGAAGTGCTGCCGCAGGCGGACAGCGTATACCTGCCCGGCGGCTACCCCGAGCTGCACCTGGCGGAACTGCGGGACAACCAGCCCATGCGCGACGCGCTGCGCGCGCACCATGCGGCGGGCAAACCTGTGCTGGCGGAGTGCGGCGGCATGCTGTACCTGTTGGAGAGCCTGCGCGACAGCGACGGCCAGGAGGCAACGATGACTGGCATCCTGCCAGGCAATGCGCAGGTCGGAAAAAGGCTGGCAGCGCTGGCCCTGCAAAGCGTGACGCTGCCAGAGGGCACGTTGCGCGGCCACAGCTTCCATTACTCGCAGATGCAGACCAACCTAGAACCGATCGGGCGTGGCACCTGTCCGAACGGCGGCACGCTGCAGGAACCGGTGTACCGCAGCAAGCGGCTAACCGCGAGCTATGTTCATTTCTACTTTCCCTCCGACCCGACAGCGGTTGCGCAACTGTTTTTGCCATGAGCAACTTGCCGGAACATTTCTCTGACGAGGAGCGCGAGACGCTATACCGCGTGCTGCATGCGCGGCGCGACATGCGCCACTTCCTCCCCGATGTTCCGGTCGATGAGGCTGTTCTGCAACGCGTGTTGGAGGCGGCGCATCATGCGCCCTCCGTCGGCTTGATGCAGCCGTGGCGTTTTATCCGCGTGCGCGACGCGGCGATGCGCGCAGCGATCGCCGCGCTGGTGGATGAAGAACGGAGCCTGACCGCACAAGGCATGGGCGAGCGCGAGGCAGAGTTTCTGCGTCTGAAAGTGGAAGGCATCCGCGAATGCGCAGAGCTGCTGGTGGCCGTGCTGGCACCAGACGACGGCACGCTGTTCGGGCGGCGCACCATGCCGCAGGAAATGGCGCTGTGCTCGGTAGCGTGCGCGATCCAGAACCTCTGGCTGGCGGCACGCGCGGAGAATCTCGGTATGGGCTGGGTGTCGCTGTTCGATCCTGTTCGGCTGGGTAGATTGCTTGACCTTCCTCAGGGAGCCCAACCGATGGCATTGCTGTGCCTCGGGCCGGTGCGGGAGTTCTATCCGCGCCCGATGCTTGAGCAATTGAACTGGCGCCAGGGGCGGCCACTGCACGAATTGCTGATGCAGGACCGCTGGAGCGAACCGTGCTGAGCACCGCATTGATGATGGCGTGCGCCGTGTTGCTCGATCGCCTGCTGGGCGAACCGCGCCGCCTTCACCCGCTGGTGGGCTTCGGGCGTTATGCCGTCTGGCTGGAGCGGCGCCTGAATGTCCATGGCGCGCCGCGGCTGCGCGGTATGCTGGCCTGGCTGCTGGCCATTGCTCCATTTGGGTTGGTCGTGTTCCTCCTGTGGCGACAGCCGTTCTTGCAGTTCATCGTCGGCGTGCTGGTGCTGTACTTCGCGCTCGGACTGAGGAGCCTGAGCGAACACGCTGTCCGAATCAATCAGGCGCTCGACGCGGGTGACCTGCCGCAGGCAAGACTGCGCGTGGGCGAGATCGTCAGCCGCGATACGGCTGCGATGCAGGAACGGGATGTGGCGCGCGCCGGGGTCGAGTCGGTGCTGGAGAACGGCAACGATGCCGTGTTCGGCGCATTGTTCTGGTTCGCACTGCTGGGCGCGCCCGGCGCGCTGCTGTACCGCCTGGCGAACACGCTGGATGCGATGTGGGGTTACCGCACGCCGCGCTATTTCTATTTCGGCTGGGCGGCGGCGCGGCTGGACGACGTGTTGAACTACATTCCTGCGAGGCTTACCGCACTGACGTATGCGTTGCTCGGCAACGCATGTTCCGCGCTGCGTTGTTGGCGACAGCAGGCTCCCGCGTGGGACAGCCCGAACGCCGGGCCGGTGATGGCGAGCGGCGCGGGCAGCCTGTCGGTCAAACTCGGCGGTGCCGCGAGCTACCACGGCGCGATCGAGGAACGTCCGCCGCTCGGAGCGGGCGATGCGCCGCGGGCTGCGGATATCGGTCGCGCCGTCGGTCTTGTACAGCGCGGCGTGTTGCTGTGGCTCGCCCTTCTGTTCATAGTCGGGGTGATCGTCCATGCTTGAGCACGGCGGCAGATTGCGCGCGGCGGCGCAGCGTTACGGCATCCCCGAAACGGAGTGGCTGGACCTGTCCACCGGCATCAACCCCAACGGCTGGCCGGTACCCGTGGTGCCGGGCGAAATATGGCAGCGTCTGCCGCAGGATGACGACGAATTGAACGCCGCGGCATGCGGCTACTACGGGACAACGAGACTGCTGCCGGTGTCCGGTTCGCAGGCCGCGATCCAGTCCCTGCCCATGTTGCGAACTCCCTCGAAGGTGGCACTGGTTGCGCCATGTTATGCGGAGCATGCTCATGCCTGGCAACGGCATGGACATACCGTCATCAGCGTGCCCGCTGCAGAGATTCTGCAGGCCGGTGCGAGCGCGCAAGTCGTGGTCATCGTCAATCCCAACAATCCCACGGGCAAACTTTTCGGTCGCGATCAGTTGCTGGACTTGCACGCGCAACTGGTGGCGCGGGGTGGATGGCTGATCGTGGATGAAGCGTTCATGGATGCTTCGCCCGAACACAGCCTCGCGTCCGTCTGCCCGCGTCCGGGCCTGATCGTGCTGCGTTCGCTGGGAAAATTCTTCGGGCTGGCGGGTGCGCGTGTCGGCTTCGTGCTGGCCGAAGAAAAAATCTTGCAGCCGCTCGCCGAACTGCTCGGCCCGTGGCCCATCGCAGCCCCTTCGCGTTACGTCGCGGCATTGGCCTTGCGTGACAAGGAATGGCAGCGCGCGACGCGCCAGACCTTGCCGTTGGCATCGCAACGTCTGGCGGAATTGCTGAGTGCGCACGAGCTGTCACCTTCCGGCGGCAGCAGCCTGTTCCAGTGGGTGCGTTGCGAGGATGCCGCAAGCGTGCACGAACAACTGGCAAGGCTAGGAGTGCTGACACGCCTGTTCGAACAGCCTGCCAGCCTGCGCTTCGGTTTGCCACGCGACGAGGTGCAGTGGGCGCGCTTGTCGGCTGCATTGATCGAGGTGCGACGATGAACTCGAACGTATCACCTGTAGGAGCGAGCCCTGCTCGCGAACAGGAAGAACAGTCGCCCGCAGGGCGTGCTCCTGCCATGCAAACCAGGATGACCGCCCGCACTTTGATGATCCAGGGCACTACCTCCGACGCAGGCAAGAGCACGCTGGTTGCGGGGCTGTGCCGTTCGCTGGCGCGCCGCGGCCTGAGTGTCGCGCCATTCAAACCGCAGAACATGGCGCTGAACAGCGCGGTCACCGGCGATGGCGGCGAGATCGGGCGTGCACAGGCGGTGCAGGCGCAGGCCGCGCGTCTTGCGCCGCACACCGACATGAATCCGGTATTGCTCAAGCCCAACAGCGACACCGGCGCGCAGGTCCTCATCCACGGCCGCGCCATCGGCAACATGGACGCGCTGGAATATCACGCATACAAACAGACGGCGCGAGCGGCGGTGCTGGAGTCTCACCGGCGCCTGAGCGAACGATATCCGGTCGTCGTCGTGGAAGGCGCGGGCAGCCCAGCCGAGATCAATCTGCGCGAGGGCGATATCGCCAACATGGGCTTTGCCGAGGCGGCGGATTGCCCGGTGGTGTTGGTCGCGGACATCGACCGCGGCGGCGTGTTCGCGCACCTTGTCGGCACGCTGGCGCTGCTTTCAGAGAGCGAACAGGCGCGCGTGCAGGGCTTCGTCATCAACCGGTTCCGTGGCGATCTTTCGTTGTTGCAGTCCGGGCTGGACTGGCTGGAAGCCCATACGGGCAAGCCGGTGCTGGGCGTGCTGCCCTATTTGCATGGCCTGCACCTAGAGGCGGAGGATGCACTCCCCTCTCCCGCAAGCGGGAGAGGGGGTGGGGGAGAGGGTAAGCTGCACATCGCCGTCCCCGCCCTCCCGCACATCAGCAACCACACGGACTTCGATCCGCTGCGGTTGCATCCGCAAGTGTCGCTGAATTGGGTTACCCCTGGCGAGTCGATACCACCTGCCGACCTGGTGATTCTGCCCGGCAGCAAGAATGTGCGCGCCGATCTCGACTGGTTGCGCGCACAGGGCTGGGAAGCATACCTTGCGCGACACCTGCGCTACGGCGGAAAACTGCTGGGCATCTGCGGCGGGATGCAGATGCTGGGAGCGACCATCCACGACCCGCATGGCATCGAGGGTGAGATCGGCAGCAGCGAAGGTTTCGGTTATCTCGACTTCGTCACGACTCTCGAAACGCACAAGCAGCTGCACAACGTGCAGGGAACGCTGGCGCAGGGCGATGTCCCGTTGAGCGGCTACGAGATCCACGCTGGCGTCAGCACGGGTAATTCATTGAGCCGCCCATTCGCGCTACTTACCGACGGCCGCGCTGACGGCGCGATATCTGGTGACGGGCAGATCATGGCGACTTATCTGCACGGCGTGTTCGAATCGCCGCAGGCTTGCGCATCGCTGCTCGAATGGGCCGGGCTGCCTGCTCCGCAGGCGTTCGACTACCGCGCGCTGCGCGAGCAGAACCTGGAACGGCTGGCCGACGCGCTGGAAACGCATCTCGACATGCTGCGCATACTGCAATTGCTGGGAGTGGAAACATGAAAGAACTCATCTTGGGTGGAGTGCGTTCCGGCAAGAGCCGCCTCGCCGAAGAGCACGCGCAAGCGACAACCCTGCCGGTCACCTATATCGCCACCGCCACCGCGCAGGATGACGAGATGCGGCAGCGCATCGCGCACCATCAGGCGCAACGTCCGGATCATTGGCAACTGGTGGAAGAGCCTGTCGCGCTGGCTGCCGCGTTGCAGCGCCATGCCGCCGAGGACCGTTGCCTGCTGGTGGATTGTCTGACGCTGTGGCTTACCAACCTGCTGTGTTTGGATGACGAGCCGCGCCTGCGCCGGGAGATCGATGCGCTGCTGGACGCGCTGCCGAAACTTCCGGGGACGGTCATCCTGGTGAGCAACGAAACAGGCATGGGCGTGGTGCCCTTGGGCGAACTGACGCGGCGCTATTGCGACGAGGCCGGGCGGCTGCATCAGGCTGTCGCTGCACGATGTGACAAGGTGATTCTTACCGTGGCTGGTCTGCCGCTTGTGGTGAAAGGGTAGGAGCGGACCCTGCAAGAATGAGATCAAAAATTTTTTGAGGAAACGAAATGGATTGGTTAAAGAAAGCTGTAAAGCCATTGGACGAAAGCGCGCGTGACGCGGCACAAGTGCGCCAGCAGCAGCTGACCAAGCCGCCCGGTGCACTGGGCAGGCTGGAGGATATTGCCATTCAGTTTGCCGCGATGCAGGGGCAGGAGCAGCCTCAGCTGGAGCAGGTGTTCATCGGCGTGTTCGCGGGCGACCATGGCGTCGCGCAAGAAGGGGTGTCGGCCTTCCCGCAAGCGGTGACCGCGGAGATGGTGAAGAACTTCGCACGCGGCGGTGCGGCGATCAGCGTGCTGGCGAAACAGCTCGGCGCGAAACTGGAAGTGGTCAATCTGGGTACAGCTTTTGAAACGGGTGAACTGCTTGGCGTGTTGCAATGCAACCTCGGTAAGGGCACGGCCAATTTTTCACAAGAGTCTGCGATGACCGAAAGCCAACTGGCTGCGGCACTACAGGCCGGACGCGACAGTGCGGATAGGGCTCGGCAGGCGGGCGCTCAGCTCTACATCGGCGGGGAAATGGGCATCGCCAACACCACCGCAGCCGCCGCACTGGCCTGCGCGCTGCTGGACCTGTCGCCGCAGCAATTGGCCGGTCCCGGCACCGGCCTCGATTCGTCGGGCGTGCAGCACAAGGCACAGGTCATTGCACGCACGCTGGTGTTGCATGCGTCGCATCTGGATGAGCCGCAGGAAGTGCTGCGCCGCCTCGGTGGCTTCGAGATCGCCGCGCTGACCGGTGCCTTCATCGGCTGCGCGCAGCGCGGCATCCCAGTACTGGTGGATGGCTATATCGCCAGCGCCGCCGCGCTCATTGCCTTGCGCCTCAGTCCGGGCGTGGCGGACTGGTTGCTGTTCGCGCACCGTTCCGCCGAGCCCGGCCATGCTTTGTTGCTGCAGGCGCTGCGTGCCGAACCGTTGCTGAATTTGGGAATGCGCTTGGGCGAGGGCAGCGGCGCGGCGGTCGCCGTGCCGCTCATCAGGCTGGCCTGCGCGCTGCACAACGGCATGGCGACATTCGCCGAGGCGGGTGTGTCGGAGAAGACTTAGAATTTGTAGGGCAGATTAGCGTGGCGTAACTCGTCGGATGGGAATTCAGTGCATTACGCCTTGCGGCTAATGCGCTCAGCGCGGGGCGTTCGTGTACTTTGTGGAGAACGGCTTCCCCAAGATAAAACAGGCTCCTGCAGGAGCCTGTTTTACATGTGTCGCCAACCGGACAAATTAGTTCTTGGTCATTAATCGGAACTGAATCAATTCGGCAATGCTCAGGATGGGAAGTCCGTGCAGACGCGCGAAAGCGCTGACATCGTCCCCGCGCATCATATTTCCGTCGTCACGCATCAGTTCGCACAAAACAGCGGCCGGTTTAAGCCCGGCCAAACGCGCGAGATCGACCGAGCCTTCCGTGTGCCCTTTGCGACCGAGCACTCCGTCAGGATGAGCGCGCAGGGGGAAGACATGGCCCGGGCGTGCCAAGTCTTCCGGGCGTGCATCTTCCTTGATGGCAGCACGAATTGTCGTCAGCCGGTCTGCGGCAGAAACGCCGGTTGTAACACCGTGACGTGCCTCGATGGAAACGGTAAACGCCGTTCCGAAACGGCTTTCGTTGTCGCTTACCATGGGCGCGAGTGCAAGTTGCCTCACGCGCTCATCGTTCATGCATAAACACACGATGCCGCTGCATGTACGGATCATGAGCGCCATATCGGCCTCAGTCATTTTCTCGGCGGCGAAGATGAGATCGGCCTCATTCTCTCGATCCAGATCATCCAGCAGGATGACCGCCCGACCGGATCGCATGGCTTCAAGCGCCAGCTCAACCCGCTGAAGAAGGGCTGACGTTGGATTTATTTCTGCTACGGTGTTGGTAGAAAACATGAAACGCTCCTTGGTATTGAAGTGATGGAAACGTTTCAGGGGGACGCGCGCAGGCGCGAGCCTGCGCTTGGAGTGTAGAACACCAAGTGCGACGCATCTTCTTTCATCCGGACTATGACCGTCGGCTCCGGCATCTCACCGGATCTGCTGACCCCTTATTCGATGGAACTGAGCAAGGGCGCTCGCGGGCTCGCCCTGAGGCATACCGCCGGTGGGGAATTTCGCCCCGCCCTGAAGACCTGTTGCCCGGCGAAATGCCGGGCAACGGCGATGAGTATAACAGCCGACAACGATATGACTCTGGGCTTGCCAATTGCCCCGGTGCCGCACCGGGATAGCGAGCCTGGTCCGGATGACATGCAATGAAATCCGTATGTGTGTGTGGATGCACTCCGCATCCCGCGATTTCGCTTCGTTCCCCGGCCTGCCGGCAGTGCCTAGGTTGCCGCCGGCGTGGGCGTTGCACGATGACTGGCGGCGTTTTACAGGCGGGAGTGCCGGAGAATATCTGGACTTCAGAAATCGGAATTGAGCGCGGTGAACGAGTTTGACTTCAGCTTCCTACTCCGACGCCATCACCAGCAACTGCACGTAGAGCTGGAGTTTCATGTTGGTCTCGTGGCTGATGGAGGTGAACTCGATGCCTGCGAGATGGCCGCTTTTGTCGTGTTCCAGTTCGACCACTTTCCCGTAGATATCGGAAGCCTTGTACTCGACCAGTGGAAGGTCGAATTCGAGTTTTACGTCATCGTAAACTTTGAGCGGATGATCGATTTCCAGCAGCAGGCCGAAGTAGCCGATGTCGCGGATGGTGGCGCTGTATGTCCTGGGTATCACCATCTTGTTCTGGATGAGCCTGAAAGAGCAGGGGAGCCTGACCTCCAAGCGCTGGCTATGGCGGGAATCCTTTTGTGGCACCTCGAGATTCAACGAAGGTATCGCATACAACTCGCGTAACCGGACCGACTGTGACTTGCCTTTGACGAACACCTCCATCGCCTGGCTGACAGTGATGAAATCGCGGCAACGATCATAGGTGCTTTCGCTGATCAGGATCTGGCCGCGCAGACTGAAGGCTTCGATGCGCGAGGTGAGGTTCACTTCATCGCCGATCACCGTATATTCGGAATAGAAGTCCGAACCGATCTTTCCGGCCGTGACGTTGCCGGTGTTGATGCCGATGCCCATGGACAGGTCCGGGATGCCGTCCTGGCGATCCTGATTGTTGATCTCCAACATCGCGAGCTGCATTTCGATGGCGCAAGCCAACGCACGGTTCACATCGTCCGGTTGCTTGAGCGGAACACCGAACAGCACCATGACGGAATCGCCCATGAACTTGTCGATGACGCCCTGGTAACGCGAGACGATCTCGTTCATGCGCCCCAGGCAGCGATTGAGCATGGTGATTACGGCACCGGCCGGAAGCGTGGCGGTGATGGCGGTAAAGCCCCTCAGGTCGGCGAGCAGGATGGTGACCTCGCGCTCCACGAAGGCGCGTTCCGCATCGGCCCCGGTGATTCTTTCGCCGGCAGCGCTGCACGCACTCTGGACGATAGACGCCATCTCGGCCTCGACCGATGGCCCGACCGGCGCGCCGGTCTCGCGAACGATCAGCGCCTGGAGACGCTGCACGGCATCTTTGCTGGGGTCTTCTTTCATATCTCAATGGAGTTATGAAACGTCGGACAACAAATGTGAATATGGGCAGCCGGGTGCATCATGTTGTTCCTCAGTCGCGAGTGCGATTTTCCTGAGGTAACGGTAAATCGTTTATGCACTAAACAACAAGTCGGGTTTTACCCGATTTTTCCGGCCGCCCGGCGTTGCCTCACGCCATGCGGTGTCAGACCCTTGCGCCGATGCTAGTGGTGCGACTTGGCGATCAACTTGAGCATCTTGATGTTGATGATCAGGAAGCGGTAAAGCTGCCAAACTAAACATGTCCGCATAAAGCGGGTAACTCCCGTCGGTTTGGGGGGGTAGTACGCCTGTTGATAAGGCTCTCTGTTGGCGATATTGCCCATATTCTGCTCCTTGTCGATGCGTGGTTGATCAATCCGGTATCAATGACCAGCCCGGACGCAATTTGGCCTGATAAATGAAGGCATGGTGCAGCAGATACTTCATCCAGTGGCCGGCCAGGCCGATCTCGCCGAAAGTCAGGTTGGTGTCGCGCCCGTACTCCGGATATTTCTCGTAGTCCGGCACGACCGGGAATACGGTCATGGTTGCCGCTGTACCCCTGAAGATATGGGAGCCTGTGGAAGCGACGCACGCCGCGCCCATTTCGGCCATCGAGGCAGTGTGGGTCGGCTTCTCAGACCCCTTCAGCATGTCGCAGATGCTCTTGGCGACGGCTTTTGCCATGGCGGCTGAGGGCATGCCGGTTCTCGGTGCCGTGGGGTTGATCGGCGTTCCGTTGGCGCTCTGCATTGGCTTGCTGATCATGTGCGGGGGCGCGAAGGCGATGCCGACGGCGAAGATGTTGCGATAGGCGGGTGTCTGGTAAGTCTTCGGCCAATCCTTGGCACCCCATTCGGAATAGGGGCGCTGAGTGTAGTCGGCATCGACCTTCATGAAACCGTTGGGGGCGAACACCTGGCTGGTGATGTCGGCGCCCGCCTTGTCGAACGCCTTCAACCCGACGCCCGCAAACGGAGGAATCAACATGGAGAAATCGAATTCCAGTTCGTGGAAGCTGCCCTCCAGGGTCTCGTAATGAATCTTGCCCGCTTCGACCCTCTTCACGTGTGCGCGGGTGATCCATTCGATGCCGCGCTCGACCATCAGCGATTCGGCGAAGGTCTTGCCGTTGGTGATGTAGCCGCCGCGCTTGATATGCACGCCGCCCATGCCGAAGTCGCCGAGCTCATATTCGTTGCTGAGCCAGATGATGCGCGCCTTGTCGCGGACGCCCGCCTCGCGCAATGTGTGATCCACGTTGTAGATGTACTCGAACGCAGCGCCCTGGCAGGTGCA
>DASTGP010000104.1:0-8125 GCA_035605585.1 Gallionella sp.
CGGCGTTGGACAACAGGTTGTACAGCACCTGCTTGAAGCGGATCTGGTCCGCCGTGATCAACCCGAGGTCCGGCGGCAGCTCCGCTTGCAGACTGAGTCCCTTCTTCTCCGCCATGCCGCGCAGGGTGGTGACGGTTTCGCGCACCGTCTGCGCGATGGGGAAGGTCTCGTAGAACAGTTCCAGCCGTCCTGCTTCGACCTTCGACAGGTCGAGTACATCGTTGATCAGGCGCAGCAGCAGCTGGCCGCCCTCGTGGATGTCCCCCAGATACTCCATCTGGTCGGCGTTGAGTGGCCCGGGTATCTGGTCCTGCAGCACTTCGGTGAAGCCGATGATGGCATTCAGCGGCGTGCGGAACTCGTGCGACATGTTGGCCAGGAACTGGCTTTTCGCAGTGCTTGCCGCCTCGATCTGCAGGTTCAGCTCGCGCAGCTTCTGCATGGTCTCCGAATAGTGAACGTAGTAGCTCTGGATGCCGATCTGCATGTCGAGGTTCATGATCTTGTCCAGCGCAAGGATATGGTCCACCAGTGCCTGAGAGTCTTCCCGGTAACGGGCCAGGATCAGAGGATAGAGGATGCGCTGATAGAGCTGGAACGCGCCGATGAACCAGTGCGGCTCGACACCGATCGCGTTATGGATGTAGCCGATGCGCCAGCGGCGATCGAAATAGGTGGCGTCGTAAGGTCCGGTCACTGCCTCCATCAGATAGACTTTCTGCGCCTCCCCCAAGCGGCGGATCATGGCCTCGTCCCTGAACACCTTGCGGGTCTCGTTGAAGGAGAGCATGTGCTGATAGAACTGCTCGGACACCTCGTCCAGGTGCGCGCGGAACAGCTCCTGCAGGTCGCGTAGCAATTCGACATCGCGATCGCAGAACCTGAGGAATTCCAGCCGCTGCCTGCGCGCCGCTTCGTCGAATACCGGCGGGATCACCTCGCCATAAGGTTGTTCTGACATCGTTTCACCCCATCTCGTATCCGGCCAGCGCCGGGAGCGGCGGCGCTTCCCGCCCGCTCAGGGCCTGCGCCTTTTCGACATAATCCAGCACCGCCGCGACCAGCGTGCCGTGGCTCCAGGTCAGCGGGGAGATCGAGAGGCATTCCCCCGTTTGCGGATGGACCTGCTCCGGCAGCACGCCCGACGGCAGTGCCCGCTCGACCGCCCACATCAGCAAAGGCAGCGCCTGTTCCAGCGATTCCATGTCGCACGCGGCGGCGATGCGGTACTGGGCCTGCCACAAAGTACAGACTACCCAAGGATTGCCCGCAACGCCCTCGCTCGATATCGCACGCTGGTAATCGTCCCCTTCGTAACGCGCCAGGCCGCCGTGTCCGACTTTTACCCAGAGGCGTTCCTCCACCGCCCGGATGGTTTGGACCACGCGTGGGTCGAGCGGGTCGTAGCCCCCGAACAGCACCAGCCCGAGCAGGCTTGCATCCACGGTCGTGTCACGGACCTGCGCGCCATCCTTGATCAGGATTCCGCGCGCGTAGCGGCCTTCGTTCGGGCAGTACAGATGTTCGTTCATGGCCGCCGCGATCTCCTGCGCGGCCCGGGCATAGGCGTGCGCGCGTTCCTCTTCATGGAACAGCTCAGCCAGCCCTGCGGCCGCTCGCAGCCCTCCGATGACGGTCGCAGTGGTGTAGGTGAAGATACCGCGCCGCTCCTCCCACAGGTCGAAGGAAGGGAGCGGCAGTCCGGTCTTGTCGTCGCGGAATGCCAGCAGGAAATCCGCCGCCTGCTCCACGAACGGCCTGTAGAACGGACGGATGGCCTCGATGTCGCGGTGGATCAGGTAATGGTTCCAGATCGCCCAGATCACCAGCGCCGTCTCGTCCTCCTGGATGGGAAACAGCATCTCCTCGCCATCCAGCCAGGGCTGCCAGGAACTGCCCACCGAGCCGTCCGGGTTGTACTTGTGCATGAGGAAGCCGGTCTCGTCCAGGATGCTGGCGGAGTAATTGAAGCTGCGTGCCTTGCCGGTGCAGAAATTCAGAAAACGTTCGCTCACGCTGCCGTAGCCGGCGCGATCCATGGCCTGCGACACCACCGCGCCGTCGCGCGGCCACATGTAGCTGTAGGTGTCCTGGTTGAACTGGCGGATGTCGGTGTCGTTGGCTGCGATCACCGCACCGCCATTGTCGATCTGGGTGCGCAGCACCAACAGGCTGCGCTTGTACAGCGTCACCAGTTCCGGCGGCAGCCCGTCGAAATCGCGCTCGGCGGCTGTGGCCCAATGGCGCCAGTAATCGACGTTACGCTCGATCAGGCGCTCCGCCCCGATCTGTACCACCTGCCGGTGCAGCTCTTCGACCTCGCTGTATCTTTCCCCTACCGCCACCCAGTAATGACAGACACTTTCCTGCCCCGGCTCGATAACAAGATGCGTGCCGACGACCGAATCCACCGAGCCCTGCGAGATGGGGTTGTTGCCCAGCGTGCCGTTCTCCGCATCGCGCCAGGTCCCTTCAAGACCGCGGTGACGCTTGGTGCCGGTGGCGAAATGCGTGACGCCGAGCGTGTCCTCGGTGGCGCAGCTCATCAGGAAATAACGCGGCCCCTTGTAGTGGATCAGGCTGGCGTTCCTGGGATCGAAGAATACCGTGTCGCCGATCTCGTTCTCCAGCGCATTGATGTCGGCATGGAAGAACAACCTCGGCGCCAATGGTCTGTTGGAAAGGTTCTGCACCCTGACCTGTCGGATCAGGATGTTCTTCTCGTGATCGATGGTGTCGTGGAAACGAAGCCGCAGCGGCATGAACGCATGTGTGGCGCTGACATCGGTGACCAGCGCATCCGCGACGTAATCCAGATTCAGCCGCCAGTTCTGCCGGTTGAGCCAGGAAAAATCGCCGTCCAGCCACACACCGAAGCGCCAGGGATAGCCCAGCGCATGGTTCTCCTTGCCGACGCGCGGATAGTAGAAATCGCGCAACTGGTAATCGAAATCGAAAGCAGCGAGCAGCGTACCGTTTCCGATCGGAATATCGCGTGGCATGGCTTAGTCCTCGGCAGGATCGGCGACTGATAGTGCTGACGGCATCATCATGTGGCAGTAGGTGGATTGGTTAAGCGCCGGCTAAGACCCGGCAATTCAATAAGGACGGAACGCGATCCGATGGTTCATCGCGCTCACTTTTCGCCGGCATTGGCAGTGGCGGCCGGCAGCCTGTGCATACGGAATGGCCATGCGATGCGCAACGTTTCCAGCCCGTAAGAGATCGCCTTCCGGTCGCCTACGATGACCTCCGGGACTCCCGTGATCTCGATCGATTCGCGTATCGTCTCCCCATCCGCGTTCCGGTGAGTCACCCACCACACGCAGGGAATGGAAGTCTCATGGATCTCGCTGCGCTCGACCGCCTCCACGACGGCCGACACTTCTCCGTGGCCCAGCAGGGTTGCGAGGATCTCGCGTTCCTCCTGCATCTCCTTCAGGCAGCGCAGGTTGATGGAGGCCTCTTCCCCGACGGCGGCAAAACGCGCCGCACTCTCTTCGATCTCCGACAGAATGGCCCGCGCCAGAGCACCCGGCTGCCTGTCGACAGGCAATACCGGCCTGGACTGGCTCAACCAGAAAATGGAATGGGGTTGCGCATCATTGCCTACGGATTCGACGTTCTCGACTGGCATGTCAATCTCCCGACATAAGATCGATCACATGCTAGGTACAGGGAGTAGCCGGCTCCATACGGCATAAGCCGTATTTTGCGTAGCGTGGATACCGCTTTTCATGTAGCGCCAAACGTCCGCAGAGGTACGGTGCACTGCGGTCGCTCGTCGCGACGATGGTCAGGCAGGAACCTGCCAGCCGGGATTGCGGTGCCGCGCGAGGTGGCGCGGCGTCCAGGAACATGGCGACTTGCGCACGAAGTGGTAGCGCGCCACGTGGTAGCTGGGATCGAAGCCGTAGAAGTTACGACGCATCTGCTTCAGTTCCTCTTCGCGGTACTGGCTCAGCGGTTTTGCCGACTCATCCGCAATGCGCTTCATCTGCTTGGCGGTAAGCTGCTGGAGAAAGTCGCGTGCGAGAGCAAGCTCGCGTGCGCGACGCACCACTTCGGCACGGAATGCGGCGGGATTGGGATACAGGGATGCATCGGCGAAACCGCACTCCACCGCGGCCTGCGCCGTCAGCGGCAAGCGGTTGCGCATGAGGGCGCTCACGCCCTCCTCGCCCACTCTCTGCGGCAATAGATAGGTCCAGTATTCGGAACCGTAGAGGTTGCCCATGTTCTTGTAGTGCGGGTTTAACAGCACGCCGTCGCGCAGCCAGAGCTGGTCTGCCGCGCGTGCCAGAAAGCAGCCCCCTGCACCGGCGTTACCCTGCAGGGCGGCGACGGTGAGATGCGATTCGGTGCGGATGATCGCCTCGGCCAGGTCGTTCATCGCATTGATATTGGCCCAGGATTCGTCGGCGGGCGATTCTGCGGCCTCGATCAGGTTGAGGTGGATGCCGTTGCTCCAGAAATCCGTGCCGCCCATCAGCGCGACCACGCGCGTCGGCCGCGTCAGTGCCCACTGGTAAGCCTGGAGCAGACGCCGGCATTGGGCCGTGCCCATCGCGCCGTTGTAGAACTCGAAATGCAGGTAGCCGACGCCATCCGCCTCGCGGTACGCGATGTCCTGCCAAGTGTCGGCCTGCGCCGCCCACCAGCCGGTCAGCGGAAGTTCCGGCAACTCGGCAGCTTCGTCGGCGAAAGCGGCGGCAGCGGGCAGCTTGATCGGATTGTCGTTCTCGTAGCGCCGCACTTGGCCGATCCATACCGCGCCATCCACGGTGGCGCGCAGCAGCGCGGTCTCGCGCCGTCCGATGATCTCGCCGGGAGACTCGCCCAGTATCGAAGCTTCGGCATGACCGTCATACAGGTAACAAGGCTCGCCGAACATCCGGTCGGCGACACCAGGAAAACCGTCTCCGGCCGCGAGTTTGCGCAGCACGGTGGCCGTGTCGTCCCGGCTCCAGTCGATGCGCCGTTCGGCCTGCGGCAGCAGCGGACGCAACCATCCCGGTGCAGACTCGGTGAGCGGTACCGGCTTGAAATGGCCGGAGGCAAACCGCTCGACAGCCGCCAGCACCGCGCGACAGGCCGCTGTCGTGACTTCGTTCCGGTAAAGGCTGGCTTTGCTGGCGCGGCGCATGGAAAAAGTCTCACTGGCCCACACGGGTCCCGCATCCATTTCGGCATCGGCCTGAAACACGGTGACGCCCCATTCCGCTTCGCCTTCCTGTATGGCCCAGTCCAGCGCGGAAGGCCCGCGGTCACCGACGATGCCCGGATGCACCACCAGGCACACATGCTTGCTCCAGATGGACTCCGGGATCTCGCGGCGCAGGTAAGGTGCGACGATGAGTTCGGGACGGAACAGCTGCACCGCCTCTTCCGCCACCTCATCGGCGATATCGAACTCGACGGACAGCTCGTGCCCACGCGCCGCCAGCTCGGCATGCAGCCGCTGCGTGAGGCTATTGAAACTGTGGGCGAGGAGCAGGATGCGCATGGTCAACAGATGCGCGGCAATTGTTCGCCGGAAAGCCAGTCGACGATGCGACGACCGCCGAAGCCGGTGGTCATCTGCACGAAGTGGTTTGCATCCTCATGCACCGTACCGACGATCGCAGCATTGGCTCCCAGCGGGTGAGCTCGCATCGCGGCCAGCGCACGCTCCGCATCCGGTGCCGCGACGATGGCCACCAGCTTGCCCTCGTTCGCGACATACAGCGGGTCGAGGCCGAGGAATTCGCAAGCGCTCGACACTTCGGGATTGATCGGGATGGCACGTTCGTCCAGCATCATGCCGACGCCTGACTGCGAAGCAATCTCGTTGAGCGTGGTCGCGAGCCCGCCGCGCGTGGGGTCGCGCAACACATGGATGTCGGCGCCAGTAGCCAGCAGCGCTGCAACCAATCCGTGCAGCGCCGCCGTGTCGGAAGTGATGGCCGAGGAGAAGCCCAGGCTCTCGCGCTGGGCCATGATGGTCATGCCATGGTCCCCCAGCGTGCCCGAGACAAGGATGCGGTCGCCCGATCGCGCGCGGTCGCCGGACAGATTCACGCCGTCAGGCACCACGCCCACGCCGGTGGTGGTGATGAACACGCCGTCGCCCTTGCCCTGCTCCACCACCTTGGTGTCTCCGGTGACGATATGCACGCCCGCGTCCTTCGCCGCCTGTGCCATGGACATCACGATGCTTTGCAGATCCGCAAGCGGGAACCCTTCCTCGAGGATGAAACTCGCCGAGAGATAAAGCGGCCTCGCCCCCATCACCGCGACGTCGTTGATGGTGCCGTGCACCGAGAGGCAGCCGATGTCACCCCCGGGAAAGAACAGCGGCGACACCACGTGCGAATCGGTGGCCATCACCAGCCGCCCTTCCGTGGGCGGCAGGAGCGCCCCGTCGTTTCCCTGACGCAGGTAGTCGTTGTCGAACGCGTCGGTGAACAGCTCTTCGATAAGCTGCGCCATCGCGCGCCCGCCGCTGCCGTGGCTCATGTCCACGCGCCCGTTCTTGATGTCCAGCGCACGGACATAACCTTTGCGCACCTTGCCGCCGTTCATCACGTCGCTCATGAGCTCACCACTTCGATATCCTTGAATCGGCCATAACTGTAATGCGCCGCGCACGCGCCTTCGGAACTTACCATGCAGGAGCCGACCGGGTTTTGGCTTCGGCCTGTGCCACGCGCCTTAACGTTCGCGATGCTCACGTTAGCCTACGCCGAAACCAGGTCGGCCGAGCTCTTGAACCGACCATAACTGTAATGCGCCGCGCACGCGCCTTCGGAACTTACCATGCAGGAGCCGACCGGGTTTTCCGGGGTGCATACCGTGCCGAACAGCTTGCAGTCCCACGGACGCCTCACGCCGCGCAGGACGGCGCCGCATTCGCAGCCCTTGTTGTCCGCCACGGTGCGATAGGCCAACGGAAAGCGCAGCTCCGCATCGAATTCGGCAAACTCGCGGCGGATCTTCAGTGCCGAATACGGCACCAGTCCCAGCCCGCGCCATTCGAATTCCCGGCGAAACTCGAACACTTCGGCCACCAGGTTCTGCGCCTTGTGGTTGCCCTCGCGCGTGACCGCACGCGTAAATTCGTTCTCGACCTCGGCACGGTTCTCGTTCACCTGCCGCACCAGCATCAATATCGCCTGCATCACGTCCAGCGGCTCGAATCCCGCGATCACCACCGGCTTGCGGTATTCCTCGGCGAAGAATTCGTAGGGCCGGCTGCCGATCACCGTGGATACGTGGGCCGGCCCGATGAAGCCGTCCAGCGGCACGGTGCCGTACTGGCGCACCTCGGGCGATTCGAGGATGTTGCTGATGGCCGACGGTGTCAGCACATGGCAGCACAGCACCGAGAAATTTTTCAGTCCCAGCGCCTTCGCCTGCTTGATGACCACGGCCGTGGGCGGCGTGGTGGTCTCGAAGCCGATGGCGAAAAACACCACCTGTTTTTCCGGGTGCTGCTGCGCGAGCGCCAGCGCATCGATAGCGGAATAGACCATGCGTATGTCCCCGCCGCGCGCCTTCGCCTTCTGCAGCGACAAGTTATCGGAAGCCGGGACACGCATCGTGTCGGCATAGGTGCACAGCGTCGCGCCGTGCTCGAGCGCCAGCGCGATAGCCATGTCCACGCGACCGATGGGCAACACGCACACCGGACAGCCCGGGCCGTGGATCATGCGAACATTGGGGGGCAGCAGGTCGGTGACGCCATAGCGCGAAATGGCGTGGGTGTGGCCACCGCAAAACTCCATGAAGCCGTAGTCTCGCTCACGCACCTCACGCGCGATGGATGCGGCCAGATTCTTCGCCAGCGCGCCGTCGCGGAACTCGTCTACGTATTTCATGCGGTAGCCAGGGGGTCATCCATCTCGGCAAACAGCGCGAGCGTCTTTTCCGCCTCTTCTGGATCGAGCTTGTTCAGCGCAAAGCCGACGTGGACGATCACGTAATCGCCCTCGCCCACTTCCTCCAGCAGCGCCAGCGAAACTTCCTTCTGCACGCCGCCCATCTCCACCACGGCCCGTTCGCCGTCGAATATCTGCACCACCCTGGCCGGAATCGCTAGACACATCGCTCAGTCCTTCAAAAAATTCAATCCGACCCACGCCTG
>DASTGP010000110.1:0-7383 GCA_035605585.1 Gallionella sp.
GTACCGACCCCGTTTCGGGCATCAGCTGGGGGCGGTGGGTGGGCGGGGCATTGACGGTGACCGACCGGATCAGCAACACCACATCGACCCTCGCCAATAGCAACAGTTCTCACTGGATCGCCGGCCCAGTGATGACGGGGCCGGTAAGTTTGCCGGTGTCGGGGACGTACAACTATACGTGGGCGGGCGGGACGGCTCCCACCGATTCGTTGGGGAACGTGGGTACGCTGAACAGCGCCAGCCTGACGGCCAACTTCACGGCACAGACCGTGAACATCGGTGTGGATGTGACCACGGCCGGTGTAGGCAATCTGGTGGCGAGCGGAATGAATATCCCCATCGAGCAGAAGAGCTTCTTCGGCGCTGCTACGGCGAACTCGCTGAATGGAGGCACGAATGTCGGATCGCTGACTGTGACTTGTACCGGGGGGTGCGGCGGGGCCGTGGTGTCAGGAAATGTCGGCGGCGTATTTACCGGCCCAGGCGGTATCGGCGCAGGTATGGTGTACGGATTTCAGAAGGGAACCGTCTTCGTCAACGGCGTAACCGCTTTTCACCGCTGATCATTCAGGACGCAGAAACGACAAGCCCCGCATTGCGGGGCTTTGTCTTTGGGGCGACGCAAGGAAGCTAGATGCGCTTCGCCAGTTCCGCTGCCTTGCCGGTATAGGTGGCGGGCGACAGTTGCAGCAGGCGCTGCTTCTCGGCTTCCGGGATATCCAGCGTCGCGATGAAGGCGGCGAGGCTGTCGCGGTTGATGCCACCCTTGCCGCGCGTCAGGTCCTTCAGCTTGTCGTAGGCGTTCTCGATGTTATAGCGGCGCATCACGGTCTGGATCGGTTCGGCCAGCACTTCCCAGCTGTTGTCCAGGTCCTCTGCCACGCGTTGCGGATTGGCTTCCAGTTTGTTGAGGCCTTTCAGCAGCGACTCATAGCCGAGCAGGGTGTAGCCCAGCGCCACGCCCATGTTGCGCAGCACGGTGGAGTCGGTCAGGTCGCGCTGCCAACGCGAGATCGGCAGCTTCTCGGAAAGGTGCTTCAGCAGCGCATTGGCCAAGCCGAAGTTGCCTTCCGAATTCTCGAAGTCGATGGGGTTTACCTTGTGCGGCATGGTCGAGGAACCGACTTCGCCCGCCACCACCTTCTGCTTGAAGTAGCCCAGCGAGATGTAGCCCCAGATGTCGCGATCCAGATCGATAAGGATGGTGTTGATGCGCGCGAACGCATCGTACAGCTCGGCCATGTAGTCGTGCGGCTCGATCTGGATGGTGTAGGGATTGAAGGTCAGGCCGCGCGCTTCGACGAATTTTTTCGCGAAACCTTCCCAGTCCACGTCCGGGTAGGCCGACAGGTGCGCGTTGTAGTTGCCCACTGCGCCGTTGATCTTGCCGAGAGTCTCCACGCCCGCGAGACGCTGCTCGGCGCGCTGTAGACGGTACACCACGTTTGCCATCTCCTTGCCCAGCGTGCTGGGTGTCGCGGTCTGGCCGTGGGTGCGGCACAACATCGGCAGGTCGGCGAGCTGGTGTGCAAGCTCCTTCAAACGCGCAGTCACGCCGCGTAGTGCCGGCAGCATCACCGCCTCGCGCGCGCCCTTAAGCATCAGCGCGTGGGAAAGGTTGTTGATGTCCTCCGAGGTGCAGGCGAAGTGGATGAATTCCAGCACCTTGGCGGTCTCGGGATTGCCGGACAACTTGTCGCGCAGCCAGTACTCGATCGCCTTCACGTCGTGGTTGGTGCGCCTCTCGATGGCCTTGATCGCCTCGGCATCCGCCTCGCAGAAATTCGCGTTGAGCGCGTCCAGCTGTGCAATGGTCGCGGCGGAGAAGGGCGCGATCTCGGGAATGTCGGACTGTGCGCTGAGCGCCTTGAGCCATTCGATCTCGACCAGCACGCGGAAGCGGATCAGTCCGAATTCGCTGAAGTAGTCGCGCAAGGTGTCAACCTTGCCTGCGTAGCGTCCGTCGAGAGGGGAGAGGGCGGTAAGTGTGTTCATGATCGTGCCTTGAATCGGAAAGCGCGCATTTTACGCGAATCGGGATGGTGATTGTTTGCGAAGTCTTGCGGAATCGTTGGTAGCCGTTCGAGAGCAACGGCTTGCGACGCGGCAGATCGCTAGAGATTTCCCTCGATGATCCCGCCGCCCAAGCAGACTGCGCCGTCGTATGCGACGACGGACTGGCCCGGCGTGACCGCCCATTGCGGCTCGTCGAATTCGAAGGCGTAGCGTTCGTCGTGCAACGCCGCGATGCGGCAGGACGCATCTGCCTGGCGGTACCGTGTCTTGGCGGCGTAGGCGCGTGTCAGGTCGGGTGCGCGGCCGGCTATCCAGTGCATCTCCATGGCATCCAAGCGCGGGTTCAGCAGCAGGGAATGGTCGTGCCCCTGCACGACGATCAGGCGGTTGTTCGCCATGTCCTTGCCCGCGACGAACCACGGTTCGCCGGTGCTGTCCTTGCCGCCGCCGATGCCCAGGCCCTGGCGCTGGCCGATGGTGTAGAACGACAGTCCCATGTGTTTGCCCACCACCTTGCCTTCGGGCGTGCGCATTTCGCCCGGCTGGGTGGGCAGGTAGCGGTTGAGGAATTCGCGGAATGGCCTCTCGCCGATGAAGCAGATGCCGGTGCTGTCCTTCTTCGCGTGGTTCGACAGGCCGTGCTGTTCGGCGATGGCGCGCACTTGCGACTTCAGCAGTTTGCCGAGCGGGAACATCGCCTTGGAGAGCTGCGCCTGGTTCAGGCGGTGCAGGAAATAGCTCTGGTCCTTGCTGTCGTCCTCGGCCTTGAGCAGCTGGAACAGGCCGTCCACCTCGCGCACCTGCGCGTAGTGACCGGTGGCGATCTTGTCTGCGCCGAGCTGGATCGCGTGGTCGAGGAAGGCCTTGAACTTGATCTCGGAGTTGCACAGGATGTCCGGGTTGGGCGTGCGCCCGGCTTCGTATTCGCGCAGGAAATAGCTGAATACGCGATCTTTGTATTCCTTGGCGAAATTCACCGCCTCGATGGGGATGCCGATGGTGTCGGCGACCGAGACCGCGTCCAGCAGGTCCTGGCGCGACGAGCAATATTCGCTGTCGTCGTCATCCTCCCAGTTCTTCATGAACAGGCCGACCACGTCGTAGCCCTGCTGTTTCAACAGCAGGGCGGTGACCGAGGAGTCGACGCCGCCGGACATGCCGACGACCACGCGCTTACTCATAGTGGGTGATCAGGTCCAGTGGATAACGCTTGCCTGCGAGGTAATCCTCCACGCAGCGCAGGATCAGCGGGCTGCGGTGGCGGTCCTGCGTGGCGCGGACCTCGTCCGGTGTCATCCACACCGCGCGCACGATGCCCTTATCCAGCGCGCGTTCCGGCTCGTGCCCAGTGACGATGCCGGTGTAGGCGAAGCGCAGATAGGTGACGTTGGCTTTATCCGAATGCCAGCGATAGACGCCTAACAGATGTTGCGGGGTGAAATGGTAGGCCGTCTCTTCCAGCGCCTCGCGCGCCGCGCCCTGTTCCAGCGTTTCGTTCGGTTCCCAGTGGCCGGCAGGCTGGTTGAACCGCAGGCCCTGCGCAGTTTCTTCTTCCACCAGCAGGAACTTGCCCTCGCGTTCGATGACGGCGGCGACGGTGACGTTTGGTTTCCAGATCATGTCGAATAAAAAATATAAATAAAAAAGGCAGGGAAATTATCCCTGCCTTCATTCGTCCACTCAGAGATTACTTGCCTGCAGGAGCGACCTCAGCTTTTGGTGCTGCTGCTTTCTTGTGCTTCTTGGCTTTCTTGACCTTTTTGGCTGGTTCCATCTTTTCGGCCTTGGCCGGAGCAGCTGCTTCGGCCTTGGCTGGTTCGGCGGCCGGCTTGGCTGCTTCAGCAGCGACGGCGGAGAAGGAAACAGCAGTAAAAACAGCAGCGATCAATGCAGTCATCAATTTGCTCATTCTGAAGCTCCTATAAGGTTGTTTACGAACGTTCGCGACACTCTGCGTGTCAGTCACAGTAACGCGGCAACAACCCGACTGGTTGACGACTGATGCTGTCTATTGCAATTTGGTGCCGGGGGGGGGACTTGAACCCCCACGCCATCGCTGGCACCGGATTTTGAGTCCGGCACGTCTACCAATTCCATCACCCCGGCAGAAGAGCCGCGAATTATCCATGAAACGATGAGCTTCATCAACTACAATCGCGCCCTCGTAAAGTTTTGCATCGTATTCATGCGTACCGAAGAATTTGATTTCGATCTGCCCGAGCGGCTGATCGCGCAGCATCCGCCCGAGCGGCGCGGCACCAGCCGCCTGTTGTATGCCCACGACGGCACACTGGAGGACTGCCGATTCGCCGACCTGTTGCGGTTCATCCGGCCGAACGACGTGCTGGTGCTGAACGACACCCGTGTCATCAAGGCGCGGCTGTTCGGCGAGAAAGAGACGGGCGGCAAGGTCGAAGTGCTGGTCGAGCGTGTGCTGAACGATCACGAGGTGCTGGTGCAGATGCGTGCCAGCAAGTCGCCCAAGGCGGGCGCGAAACTTGTTCTGTGTGATGTGCTGCCGGTCGAAGTGCTGGGGCGCGAGGGCGAGTTCTTTCATCTGCGCTTCCTTAGCGAAGAGCCGGTACTGGATCTGCTGGAACGCTACGGACGCCTGCCGTTGCCACCCTACATCACTCATGTGGCGGGCGACGAGGACGAGCAGCGCTACCAGACCGTGTTCGCGCGCGAGGCGGGCGCGGTGGCAGCGCCCACGGCCGGTCTGCATTTCGACGATGCCATGCTGCAGGCATTGCGCGACAAGGGTGCTGCGCTCGCCTATGTCACGCTGCATGTCGGCGCGGGTACGTTCCAGCCGGTGCGCACCGAGAGCATCCGCGAGCACGCGATGCACAGCGAGCGCTACGAGATCCCGCAGGCAACGGTGGATGCCATCGCCGCCGCCCGAGCCGTCGGCGGTCGCGTGGTGTCGGTGGGTACCACCAGCCTGCGCGCACTGGAGAGTGCTGCGCAATCCGGCGAGCTGCAAGCCGGATCGGGCGAGACGCGCATCTTCATCACGCCGGGCTATACATTCAGGGTGGTGGACGTGTTGCTGACCAACTTCCACCTGCCGAAGTCCACGCTGCTGATGCTGGTGTGCGCCTTCGGCGGGATGGAGCGGATGCGGGCGGCCTATCGCCACGCCGTGGATCACGAATATCGCTTCTTTAGTTACGGGGACGCGATGCTGATTGAAAGAAACGAAGGGCAGTAATGGAATTCACTCTATATAAAACCTCCGGCATGGCGCGGCGCGGCCAGTTGACCCTGGCGCACGGCACGGTGCAGACCCCAGCGTTCATGCCGGTAGGGACCTACGGCACGGTGAAGGCGATGTCGCCCGCCGAATTGCACGATATCGATGCGCACATCGTGCTGGGCAACACCTTTCACCTGTGGCTGCGCCCGGGTCTCGAAGTCATCGAGGCGCACGGCGGGCTGCACCGCTTCATGGGCTGGGACGGTCCTATCCTCACTGACTCCGGCGGTTTTCAGGTGTTCAGTCTCGGGGCGCTGCGCAAGATCACAGGCGGCGGCGTGGAGTTCAAGTCCCCGGTGAACGGAGACAAATGCTTCCTCTCGCCGGAAGAATCGATGCGCATCCAGACGGTGCTGAACTCCGACATCGTGATGATCTTCGACGAGTGCACGCCTTATCCGGCGGACGAACGCGTCGCAGGCGAGTCCATGCGCCTGTCCCTGAGCTGGGCCGAGCGCAGCAAAAAAGCCCACGAGGGCAATTCCAATGCGCTGTTCGGCATCGTGCAGGGCGGCATGCATGAACACCTGCGCGACGAATCGCTGGCGGGGCTGACCAATATCGGCTTCGACGGTTATGCCATCGGCGGCCTGTCGGTGGGCGAGCCCAAGGAAGACATGCTGCGCATCCTCAAGCACACCGCACCCCAGCTGCCGCAGGACAAGCCGCGCTACCTGATGGGTGTGGGTACGCCGGAGGACATCGTGGCGGCGGTGTCGCAGGGCGTCGATATGTTTGACTGCGTGATGCCCACACGCAATGCGCGCAACGGCCACCTGTTCACCCGTCATGGCGACGTGCGCATCAAGAACGCGCAATACCGCATGGACACGCGCCCGCTGGATGAGGAGTGCAGTTGCTACACCTGCCGCCACTTCAGTCGCGCCTACCTGCACCACTTGCACCGCCTCGGCGAGATCCTCGGGGCACGTCTGAATACCATCCACAACCTGCATTATTACCAGGACCTGATGCGCGATATCCGCGCCTCCATCGAGGCGGATGCATTCGCCGAATTCGTCGAACGTTTTCACCGAATGCGCGGGCTGGCTTCGTAGCAGGGGGAATGAAGCCAATGGAAACCGGCCGGCAGGATTTCATTCACAAGTTGTGGGACGAACTCGCCGATTTCGACGCTGCCCACCCGGACGAATCCCTGGATCACCTGATGGCGGGTTTGTGCGAACTGGTCGATGCCCAGAATGCCAACTGGATAGGCGCCGTGCGCATGGCGGACTTCATTCCCGGCGATCCCTCTCACGGCTGGCGTCCGGGCATCATCCGCTTCCTGCGGTCTTCCACGCCGGTCGATGAGAAAACGCAGGAACAGGTAAGGCAGATGGAGCTGGGCTGCATCGACGAAACCACCATCCGCAACATCTCCCTTGCCGGGAAATTCCGCGTCAATCGCTTGGAAGACCTTGTGCCGGAAAGCTGGTTCGACGGCGACTACTACCGCGCTTACTATCTCGGCGTCGATCACCGGGATGCCATCTGGGCCGGCATTCCCCTCAACGAGGATGCCGAATGCTATTTCGGCGTTCTTCGCGACAGCGCACATCCCCGTTTTACGCCGGAGGAGCGAGACCTCGTCGCCTACGCGCTGCGCGGCCTGAAGTGGTTCTACCGCAGGCAAATGCTCAGCCGCGGCCTGACGGCGGCCAGTTCGCCGCTCACTCCCGTCGAGCGCAGCGTGTTGCAGGGGTTGTTATCCGGACAACCTGAAAAACAGATCGCCGCCGATCTGGGGCGCAGCTACCACACCACTCACGAATACGTCACATCCATCTATCGCAAGTTCGGCGTCAACAACCGCGCCGCGCTGATGGCGCTCTGGCTGGGCAAGTCTTCCTGAGTGATGCGAAGCACCTCGGAATCGGATGACGTGTAGGGATAATCCCACCCCCTGATTAGGGGGAGGAGCAAAATCGGCGCCGTGAGTAGAATCCCCACATTTTGACGCGGCTAAAAGGCGTCATGTCGTGGGGAGTTCGTACCACGGGACATGCTACGGTTTCTCGGTGGTGGTAATTGAGGCCGAAACGTGGAGCTTCAACAAACCGGGAACTGTGCCGGGAAAAATTAGATATTCAGGGGGGGATATGCAG
>DASTGP010000125.1:0-9585 GCA_035605585.1 Gallionella sp.
TGGCCCATGAAGCTCTTGAGCGATGAAATCGGAACACGCTCGCCAAAAATCGCATTAGTCGCAATGCTTTCCGCCACGTCGCCATGGTCAGTCGCCGTACCGTGTGCGTTGACGTAGGAGATGTCCGCCGGAGAAAGCTCCGCATCCTCCAGGGCAAGCTTCATCGCCACCGCCATGGTTTTCGAATTCGGCTGAGTGACATGGCAGCCATCGCTATTGGTGCCGTAGCCGATGATCTCGGCAATGATGTTCGCGCCGCGCGCACGCGCGTGCTCCAGCTCTTCGAGCACGAAGGTACAGGCGCCCTCGCCCAGCACCAGGCCGTCGCGACAGGCATCGAAGGGGCGCGGCGTCAATTCCGGCGACTGGTTGTATTTGACGCTGGTCGCAAAAAGGGTGTCGAACACCGCGGCTTGGGTGGCATCCAGTTCTTCTGCCCCGCCCGCCAGCATCGCGACCTGCTTGCCCATGCGTATGGTCTCGTAGGCATAGCCTAGGCCCTGACTGCTGGACGTGCAGGCGCTGGAGGTCGTCACGATGCGCCCGGTAATGCCGAAGAACACCCCGATATTAACCGGCGCGGTATGCGACATCATCTTGATGTACGTGTTGGCGTTGATTCCCTCGGTGGTCTTTTCACTCATCATCCTGCCGAAGTCGCCGATGGAGCTCGGCGTTCCGGAAGACGAACCATAGGAAATGCCCATCCTGCCGCTCTTGAGGAGGGGGTCGCCCAGCAGCCCGGCGTTTTCAAGAGCCATCTCGCTGGCCCGTACCGCCATCACGGCCACCCGCCCCATACTGCGCGTCGCCTTGCGATGGTAACGCTCTGCGGGCAACTCGAAGGCCATCGCCGGTGCACCCACTCGCGTATTCAGCCCCTCATAGCTGTCCCATTCGGTTATGTACTGTACGGCATTGCTGCCAGACAACAACTTCGCCTGCACCGTCTTCCAGTCATGGCCCAATGGGCTGATCGCGCCTACGCCCGTAATGACTACCCGCCTCATCCGACCATTCCTCCGTTTACCGATATCACTTGGCGGGTGATATACCCCGCATCTTCACTCATCAAAAAACTCACCGCCGCTGCGACCTCTTCAGGTTTGCCGATGCGTCGGGCCGGGATTATCTTCATCGCCTCTTCCAGCACATGCGGCTCAACCATTTCGGTGTCGATCAGGCCGGGGGCGACGCAATTCACCGTGATGGCGCGACTAGCCAGTTCCACTGCCAGCGCCTTGGTCGCACCGATGATCCCGGCCTTTGCTGCGCTATAGTTCACCTGCCCGCGATTGCCCATCAGCCCGGAGACCGACGACAGCGTAACGATGCGTCCCGGCTTGCGCCGCCGCACCAGCGGCATCGTCAGCGGATGCAGCACATTGTAAAAACCGTCCAGATTGGTGTGGATGACGGCGTCCCAATCTTCGCTGGGCATGGCCGGAAAAGCGTTGTCGCGCGCGATCCCTGCATTGCATACCACGCCGTAGTAGCAGCCATGCGCCTCGACATCGGCCAGAAGGATATCCGCCGCCTGCTTGCGGTCAGTGATGTCGAATTGCACCACGCGGACCTGCCGACCTAATTCGCGTATCGACGCAGCAGCTGCCTCCGCCTGCTCGACCTGGCTGCGGCAATGCAGCACGATGTCGTAGCCGTCGCGCGCAAGACGCAACGCGATGGCCCGCCCTATTCCCCGGCTGGAGCCGGTCACCAATACGGTACTGTCACTCATTTCTTCCCTTCAAAAAATCATCGGAATCATGCGGCTCAAAGACTGTCAGCGCGGCCGTCGCCACTTCATCTCCATCGACCTGTATACGGCACTCGAATTGCGCCAACCCGCTCTCGCTCCACAGCACCTGCCGTGCTTCGATTCGCAACGTTTCACCGACCACGAAGAGCGGGCGACTGCATTCATAACGGCGGGTGCCAAGCAATAATCCGATGCGCGGCGGCTCCCCTTTCAGGCTGGCCCGCCAACCTGCCCATGCGGCGATGGCTTGCGCCATGTATTCGATGCCTACCCATCCACCAATCCCGCCCCCTGAATACAAGGGTGAGTCGGCATGAATATCGGCCTCGACCACGATGGACTCTTCATCGCCTTCGATGACTCGGCTCAGCAGACTCATCTTGCCCGCATGCGGGACGATGGACGAAACTGGCTTGTTTATGCCGACACGCATCATCCCCTCCCCAGGAGCAGTGCGGCATTGCTGCCGCCGAACGCGAAGGAATTGCTCAGCACGTAGTCGGGCGTCCTGCCCAGCGCCATATTCGGCGCAACCAGATTGATCGCCGCCAACTCAGGATCGGCGACACCATCCCACCAGTGCACGGGCAACCTCCCTCGCGGATTGTCGTGCAGCGTCAGCCAGCACAGGGCCGCCTCCAGCGCCCCGGCGCCGCCCAGCGTGTGACCGGTCAGCGGCTTGGTCGAGCTGCACGGCGTATCGGCGCCGAACAACATGCCCACCGCCTTGCTTTCCATCGCATCGTTCTGCGGTGTCGCCGTGCCGTGCAGATTGATGTAATCGACTTGATCGGGGCGCAACCTGGCGCGTGCCAGCGCGGACTCCATCGCCAATCGCGCCCCCGCGCCGGACGGATCGGGGGCGGAAATATGATAGGCATCGGCGCTCTCGCCCCAACCCGCCAGACGGACGGGGCCGGGTTCGCGCGTCATCAGGAACAACGCCCCGCCCTCGCCGATGTTGATTCCGCAACGGTTCGCACTCATCGGATTGCAGCGCGCCGCGCTCACCGATTCCAGCGATGCGAAGCCAGCGACGGTAAAGGCGCACAACGCATCCATGCCGCCGCACAGGACGGCATCGCACATGCCCATGCGCAACAACCGCGCCGCACTGGCCAGCGCCTTGGCACTCGATGAGCAGGCGGTCGAGACCACGATGGCCGGACCGGAGAGTCCGAGGAAATCGGCCAGCATCAGCGCCGGAGAACCCAGTTCCTGCTGCGCAACGTGGAAGCCTTCCGACAAAGCACCATGCTGCCGGCGCCACGAGATAGCCTGTTCGCTCTCGCCTATGCCCGAGGTGCTGGTGCCCAGCACAACGGCGATGCGCCCCGCGCCAAAGCGTGCCAGCGCGTCATCCACCCGGGTCCGTATCTGGGCCAGAACGGTCAGCAACAGAGCGTTGTTGCGGCTGCGCTGTTCCAGCGGCAACATCGAGACCTCGGCCAGCGGCGCTTGCACCCGTCCGAGAGGCAGGCTACGTCCCGGCAGCAGGTCGGCATATTCCGCCACACCGCAGACGCGCTCGCCCAGCAATGCGTCACGCACCGCGGCTTGCCCGCTACCCAACGCGCAGATCACCCCCATCTCGTTCAGGTAAACTGCATCGCTCATGGCGCATCTCCCAGCTCCGACGACTCTATGGTCAGACGATAGCCTTCCAGAATATTGTCCAGTTCGGCCCGTCCCTGCCAGCGCGGCTCGACACTGTAGTGCACCAGCAGCATAGGCTTGCCCTGATAACGCAAGATTCGCACTCCGGCCTCATCGTCCAACGACCAATCTTGCGGCAGGACAGTCCTGATCGCGGCCATCGGCCAATAGGCATACTGCACATCGCGCAGCACCCGATCGGCATCCACCGTTTGCGGCAACTGCGGATGGCGTTCGGAAGTCAGCGCATGCCCGTCCCAATGCAAGGTCAGGATGCGTTGCCCCAGTGCAAACCCGGCGAGACGCACATCGGAGTCGTCGATCTCCAGCATCGCCTCGATCACCTGCCCCGGGCCGGATTCGACGCCGGTGCGCTCGAAGCTCAGCCGCTGCGTCAGACTGACCGCGCCGTTAAAACTGGCGGGAGATAATTTCGGCAGGGGCAATTCGACTTGCGCGGGATGCTTCTGCACGCCGGCGCAGGCACCGAGAAACAGCGACAGGACGAGGATGAAGAACTTGCGCATGCTACTTTCTCGAGAAACGTAACAAGGCGTGGCAATAGCCTATGCCCTCGCGCACGGTCAGGAGTTTCAGGCCGGCCTGTTCGCACAGGCGGATGTAATCACCGCTTTCATATACCTTGCTGTTGCCGCTCGCCATCGCCGTGAAATAGGGCGAAGTGTTGATCAGGCAATAGGCGGCAATATCGTGACGCTGCAAGTCCCAGAAAGTATCCATGATGAGCAACTGCCCCTGTGGCGCCAGGGCCGAGGCGGCACGGCGCAGGATGCTTGCGATCACCTCCTCGCTGAAGCAACTCAGGAACTGGCTCATCCAGATGACATCCATTCCGCCCGGAAAAGCGGCGGACGGATCGAGCATATCCACCGGATGCAACTGCGCCCGTTCGCGCATCCCTGCTTCGCTCAGGGCAACCTCCGCCACCGCAAGCTGCCTGGGCAGATCCACCAGGTTCAGTTCCACATCGGCGTTGTACGCCAGCGCTGCACGGCTGAATTTCCCGGTGTTCGCGCCGATGTCCATGACGCGCTTCGGCGCAGTGGCAAACACGTCCGGCAGGATGTCCGGAAACGATGTGTCGGAATAATAATGGTCGAACTCGAACCAGCTCGTTTTGGCCGGCTCCGGTAGTCTCGACATGCCTTCGTACAACGTCGGCCAGTCTCCCAACGCTTGCAGCCCTATCGGCTTCTCCTCCTGTAACGAGCGGTCCAGATCGAACATCCCCTGGTAGCACACGTCATGCATGAAGTTGATGTTGATCTGGGTGATCGCATCGGTCAGCACGCAGAATCCCGCCTTGTCCAGCACATAATTACCGCCCTGGAGATAGACGACACCCGCCGAAAGACAGCTTTCCAGCACCACTTTCAATTGATAGGGCGACCAGCGTCCCATCGCGGACATATCGTCCAGCGCACGCCCCGTGCCGCCAGCTTCGGCCAATGCCTGCAGCATGCCGCTCTTCCAGGCATGACGCACGCACTGAAAAACGATGGGGCCGAAA
Source organism: Gallionella sp. (assembly GCA_035605585.1). GTDB lineage: Bacteria > Pseudomonadota > Gammaproteobacteria > Burkholderiales > Gallionellaceae > Gallionella. The sequence continues at coordinate 4,947 of DASTGP010000125.1, forward strand.
GCGATCTTCTGAGCTTCGAACCGCGCAGCGAACGCAGTCTGGCGATCAGGGGAAAATTTTTTATCAAGCATGAAAATCACAACCCGGAAAAAGAAAAATATCCGAATCGACTCATGCAGTTCGAATAGATGAATTCGCGAAAATGCACCGCAGGAATTGTACGCAAGATGGTTCCAGAATTTCGATTATTGTTATTCGTTGAGCTCGACAAGTAGACGTTATCCTGCAATCTATCGTCGAGGGACTTGCCTCAAGCCCTAAGAATGGCCCCTCCGCCGTACGAGGGGCCAGTTCCAAACTAATTGTTGGCTTGCGCCACCAACTAGTCGGTGGAGCCTGTTTTGCCGCCGACAGCTTTTGGATAATTACGGATGATGTAGTCACCCACCAACTCCCCCATTCGGACCAGCATCATGTTGTCGGCCACGCCCAAGGCGAATCCAGATCCCGCGCTCGAACGCTGGTAAAACTCCGGATTATCGATCACTTTTCCGGTGGAGGCATCGATTACCTTGACGTCGACCTTGACCGAAGAACTGCCGGCCAGAGGACCGGCGAAAAGCCGCGCGCCCACGCCGATGAAACGAATTTCGCTGACCACTGGCTCGATGATAAGGCGACGGCCATTCGTTGGACGCTTGTTCCACTCGGGCAGCACACCTTCCAAGCGCTTGTTGAGATTCGCATTGATCCGCTCCACTGCCTTCTGGTTTGCCCCGTCATTGGAGAATGCCGGCGCCAACGTCGCTGCCTTAACCTCGATTCGGCTGAAGTTGGAATACGCCTCGCTGGGTGGAGGATTGGTCAGATGGGCAGTGGCCTTCAAATTATTGGCGCACCCCCCGAGCAACAGCAGCGCGGCTAGGGCAGCCGGGAACATGACTCGATGGGCATAGACGAAGACTTGCATAAACACTCCCTTTCTCTTTTGTTGTTGAAAAAACGCCCGAAAGAATACTACCAATTGGATTCCTTTGACCACATACCGAATAGGACAATCATTGCCGGTTCGTCTCCGACGAACGCCTGATTCACGACTCTTCCGGAATACGAAAGAACGGTGTGAGCACCCAGATCAGCACTTCGCCCAACAGCATGGTCAATCCGAACACGTGCAATGCGGGCGTGCTGGACAGGGCAAGCAGGCCGAATGAAAGCAAAGTGCTGACGCCCGCCAGCGCTACCGCCAGCCAGGCCGTACCGTCGCCCGGATGCTCTAACAGGAAGATGCCGTAGTCCACGCCCATTCCCAGCAGCAGCACCAGCGCCAGTACCATGAACAGTTGCAGCGGCACTCCGCTCCAGCCGAATATCGCCAGCACCAGCAACGTGCCGAGCAAGGTGGGCAGCAAGGCGCGCCAGGCCGAACGCTTGAAACGCCAGCTGAGGGCAACGAACACGCCGACAAAACCCAGCGCCAGCAAACCCTCCATGCCGGCGCGGTAACGCGCCAGCAGATCGGAGAATTCCGCCGTCCGGTCGACCCAGCGTACGCCGGGCAACCCATGCCCCGCCGTTGACACGTCCGCCAAGATGGACGGTGCCAATCCGCTCAACAGCACGACGCTGTAATAGCGCCCCTGAATGTCGCCGAGCCATTGCCCTCGCGCCACTCCGGCAGCAGGGCTGTTCAGCCACACCTCGGCTCGCAACGGCTCGGCAGCGAATGCGGGCCGCGTCAGTATCTCTCCGGTCAGCTCGGCCATCGCCGCCAGCGCGACGGCGTCGGCTCGCGCCGTCGATTCCGCATCGGCGCGCTGCCTTGCCGCAGAAGGCAACCAGTCGGACACCGCCCGATAGCCCACGCCCTTCATCTTCAGTCGGGCCAGATTCGCCGTCAGTGTCTCCTCGCGCATCAGCAGCTGCTCCGGGCTATCGCCCTCGACCAGGAAGAATTGCGCCGGACTGGGCAAGTTGAGCAACCGGCTGACCTCGATCTGTTCCGTAATCAGGCTGGCGGGTGAGCTTTGCAGCTGGCGCAAGTCGTCGCGGCTTTGCAACTTCAGCAAACCGGCGATCACGAACAGGGATAACACGGCCGCGACGAGCAAACCAGCCAGGTTAGGTTTCCAGTTGGGCCAGTGAACCAGGCTGTCGGAAAAACGGGTCGAGAATCGGGTGGCATGCAGTTCCCCCCGGTCGAACGCCGGAAACCAGCACAGCACCGTCAGGAACGCACCCAGCAACCCCACCGCCGAAAACACCGCCATCTGGCGCAGGCCGGGAAACGGCGCCAAGCCCAGGGCCAGATAGGCGATGGCGCTGGTCCCCAGCGCCAGCAGCAGGCCAGGCAACAGGTGGCGAAGGATGGCGTATCGTTCCGAGGCCGGCCGGCCCTGCCTCGCGGAGAAATAATGGAAGCCGTAATCTTCCGCCACCCCGACCAGACTGGCGCCGAACACCAGCGTCAGCAGATGGACTTGGCCGAATATCAGCACCGTGACGCTCAGCGCAACGGCGCATCCGACCACCAGCGACAGGCCGACCAGCACGATGGGACGCAACGAGCGGAAGGTCAGCCATACCAGCACCAGCACCGCCGCCAGCGAGCCGAAGCCGATCACGTTCATCTCGTAATTCGACCTGGCGGCTGCTGCCTCGGCATGCAGCGGCACGCCGGCAGCGAGCATCCGGCTCTGCGCCTCGGCTTGCCGGGCGGCGTCACGGGCGCGGGCCAGCGCTCCATTCAGCGGGGTGTCGCCGGTCATCGAAAAGACCGCCCCCTGCCGTTCATAGTTAAGCAGAACCCAGTGCTTGCCCTCGGCCTCCAGCCACAGCAAGCCATCGCGGGGCCTGACTCTTGTATCGGCCGCACGCGCGCTCCACCACGCTTCCCATAACCCCATCGGGTCGCTGCCCACATCGGTCAGCGCGATACCGCCTACCGGTTGATACAGCCGCATCAAGGCCAGAGACCGCAGCTCTTCCGGCGTAGCGCGGGCCAGCCAGTCCCGTTGTTCGGGCGTCAGCAGCCGGTCGCGCCAGGGACGATAGAAAGCCGTCGTCTGTTCCATCCGCGCCTCAATGGGGATGGACTTGAGGATCTTCGTCTCGCCGTCCAGCGTGTTGCGCACTGCCAGAGCCGCGCGTCTTGCCGCTTCACGATCCGCAGCCCCGACCAGCACGATGACCTGGCGCTCGGCTTGTTCCGATAGTTTGCGCGTGGCAACGCCTATCACCGGTGCCTGCTCGTTCTCGGGCAGCAAGGCCAGCACGTTGGTGTCCAGTCTTGCGTTTTGCCAGAACAGCATCAAGTGGAACGCCACCGCCAGCACGACGATGAACCAGACAATGGCGGGCCAGCGCCGAGCGAGAGAACTAGTTGCCAAGGCGCTTGGCCTCCTCTGGGCTGGCCGCAGACGCTGCGGTGATCTGGTCGAAGCTGATCACGCTGCTGTCGCCGCTGGCCTCATCCAGCCGAACCCTTCTCACATAACGATCCCCGCTCAGCTCCACACGTTTGAACGCGCGCATTAACCCCGCATCCAGAGGCGTCAGCACCAGCGTCCAGTCCTGCTTGCCGGACAACTCTCCCTGCATATGAAAGTACTTTTTCAGCATCGCGATGTCGCCGGAAAACAGGGCGAACACCAGTTCGTTCACCGCACGCAGCCCGGGCTCACGCTCGCCGTCCAGCTTATAGCCGCTCCGCCCATTCGCCTGGGTCACAGAAAGCCTGTCGCGCCGCAATTCCAACATGGACTCGAATGGCTTCTGCGTATGCCAGAGCAGGCCGTGTCCGCGCCAAATCGTGAAATCGCCGCCGGAGATCAACGGTTTCTTGAAACCCTTCACCGATTTCTGCTGCACGAAACGGCCGCGCAGCAGCTCGGGCTGGTCCAGACGCGCCTGCACCAGGGCGATCAAACCGGTGGACGGATCGGCGGACACATCGGCAGCGAAGGCGATGTTCATGAACACCAAGGCCAGCAGGCCCAACAACGCGCGCGGCATCATGTTGGTGAAACCCCCAGCCGCTCCCACAGGACGGGGGGGCAGACGTACTGCATCTCGCGGCTGCTCATATCGACCGCGACCTGTATGGTGTAGGCCTGATTGAGTTTTTCGCCGGTCGCGCTGTCGCGTATCAGGTATTCGATCTTCAGGCGATTCTCCCATTCCACGATCTCGGCGCGCACTGTCAGCTTCTGGGCGAACGTGGCAGGACGCACGTACTTCAGGCGCATATCGACGATGGGCCATGCGTAGCCGGACTCTCGCATCTGCGGGTAGTCGTAATCGAAACGCGACAGCAGAGCACAGCGAGCCAATTCCAGATATTTCACGTAATGGCCGTGCCAGACGATCTCCATCAGATCGAGGTCGTGGAAGGCCGGAACGATTTCGATCTCGTGGCCCAGGTCAGTCCGCATACAGACTCCACGCCTGAGCGCGTATCGCCACCAGCAATTGCTGCAACTCACCATCCAGCGCGCGGTCTTCCTCCACCAGCGGAATCCTTGCGGACAGATCGGCTTGCATCTCCGACAGATTATCCGAGAGATGTAGGTTGCCATCGATGAACGAGCGCAGCGCAAGCCCCTGTCTGGCCGAGATAAGCATCGCAGCCACTACCTGTTCGGTCAGCTCCAGCACACGCAAACAATCGCGCGCGGCTATCGTTCCCATGCTGACCTTG
>DASTGP010000126.1:0-2613 GCA_035605585.1 Gallionella sp.
GGCGTTGGCTTTGCCGGTGTTCGTCATGGCGATGGTCTCCGATCTGGCGCCGCAACTCATGCCGGATTCTGTTTCGATGACGTTGTTGCAATGGCTGGAATTCGGACTCGCGACACCTGTGGTGCTGTGGGGTGGCTGGCCGATCTTCCTGCGCGGTTATGAATCCGTCATCAACCGCAGTCTCAATATGTTCAGCCTGATCGCGCTGGGTGTCGGCGTGGCGTGGACATACAGCGTGGTGGCGATGCTGCTGCCGGGAATCTTCCCGCTTGCAATGCGTTCCATGATGGATACGGTGCCGGTGTATTTCGAGGCGGCCGCAGTGATCATGGCGCTGGTGCTGCTCGGGCAGGTGATGGAGCTGCGCGCGCGCAGCCAGACCAGCGAGTCGATCAAGCTGTTGCTGGGTCTCGCGCCGAAGACCGCGCGCATTGTGCGTTCCCCTCTCCCCAACCCTCTCCCGCAAGCGGGCGAGGGAGCAATCGAATCGCTACGCGAATTTCTTCTTAACAGCAGCGAGGAAGACATTCCGCTGGAACGGGTGCAGCCGAACGACGTGCTGCGCGTGCGTCCCGGCGAGAAGGTGCCGGTGGACGGCGTAGTGCTCGAAGGCGCGAGCGCGCTGGACGAATCCATGGTGACCGGCGAGTCGATTCCGGTCGAAAAGACCGCGGGCGCACGATTGATTGGCGCGACGGTGAACGGCACCGGCAGCCTGCTGATGCGCGCCGAGCGCGTCGGCGCCGACACCCTGCTGGCGCAGATCGTGCATATGGTGAGCGAGGCGCAGCGCAGCCGCGCGCCTATCCAGCGTCTGGCCGATGTCACCGCAAGCTATTTCGTACCGGCGGTGATAGGCGTTGCGCTGGCTACCTTGGCGATATGGGGAATCTGGGGGCCGGAGCCGCGCCTCGCACACGCCGTCGTCAACGCGGTGGCGGTGCTGATCATAGCCTGCCCCTGTGCGCTGGGGCTGGCGACGCCGATGTCCATCATGATCGGCACCGGCCGGGGGGCGACGCTAGGGGTGCTGATCAAGAACGCCGAGGCGCTGGAAACCATGGAAAAGGTGAACACGCTGGTGGTAGACAAGACCGGCACGCTGACCGAGGGCAAGCCGAAACTGGTGTCGGTGGTGGCTCTCACGGGTTTCGAAGAGGGCGAAGTGCTGCGGCTGGGGGCGAGCCTCGAACGCGCGAGCGAACATCCGCTGGCGGCCGCGATAGTGCAAGGCGCTCAGGACAGGGGCATCGTGCTCAAGCCTGCTGGCGAGTTCCGTTCGAGCACCGGCAAGGGCGTGACGGGATCGGTCGAAGGCCGCGCGGTCGCGTTGGGGAATCTGAAACTGTTCGAGGAGCTGCATATCGACGCAGCCGACCTGTCCGCGCGCGCCGAGGCGTTGCGCAGCGACGGCCAGACGGTGATGCTGCTGGCGATCGGCGGCAAGGCGGCGGGGCTGATCGGCGTGGCCGATCCGGTCAAGGAATCCACGGCGGATGCGATCCGCGCGCTGCACGAGGAGGGCGTGCAGGTCATCATGCTCACCGGCGACAATCGCATCACCGCCGAAGCGGTGGCGAAGAAACTGGGCATAGACCGCATCGAGGCCGAGATGCTGCCCGAGCAGAAGGCCTCCATCGTCAAGCAGTTGCAGGCGCAGGGACGCTTCGTGGCGATGGCGGGCGACGGCGTCAACGATGCGCCGGCACTGGCGCAGGCGCAGGTGGGTATCGCGATGGGCACGGGCACCGACGTGGCGATGGAAAGCGCGGGCGTCACGCTGGTGAAGGGCGACCTGCGCGGCATCGTGCGTGCCTTGCGCCTGTCGCGCGCGACGATGAAGAATATCCGCCAGAACCTGTTCTTCGCCTTCGTCTACAACGTGCTCGGCATTCCGGTTGCCGCGGGCATGCTCTATCCGTTCTTCGGCCTGTTGCTGTCGCCTATCATCGCGGCGGCGGCGATGAGCTTCAGCTCGGTGTCGGTGATCGCCAATGCGTTGCGGTTACGCCGCAGTCTTCTATAAGAGGAGAGGCAGATTTCTAATTAACCCTGTTCCTGACCCCTGTTTGAAGATTTACTGTCATACAAGCTTGCTATCATCGCTTGCGAGATGGGAAGTCGCAGGGCGGATATCATCGTTCCGCCGCGAGCAGGTCCAGATAATCAAAGCGTTAGTCAAGGGGATGTCGTGCAGAACAGGAATGCCTACGTTACACAGAAGGAAGTGCCGTTTCCGCATAACACGGTGCTGATTTCGCGCACCGACACCAAGGGCATCATTACCTATGCGAACGATGCGTTCGTCGAGATATCCGGCTATAGCCGCGAGGAGTTGATCGGCAAGAGCCACAACATCGTGCGCCATCCGGAGATGCCGCCGCAGGCCTTCAAATGGCTGTGGGACACGCTGAAGGAGCGCCGCCCGTGGCGCGGCACGGTCAAGAACCGCTGCAAGAACGGCGATTATTACTGGGTGCGCGCGACGGTCGCGCCGGTGTTCGAGGAGGGCGTGGTGATCGGTTATTCCTCGGTGCGGCGGCCGCCGACCCGCGAGCAGATCGCCGAGGCCGAGAGCCTGTATCGCAAGGTGAACCAGAGCGGGGAACCGTT
>DASTGP010000153.1:0-8043 GCA_035605585.1 Gallionella sp.
AGCCTTTCTTTTCCGCATAATGAAAATAGCCGTGATAGTCGGGCGGCGCGAGCATCTGCTGCGTCATATCCGCCGCCTGCGCCTTGAGTTCCTGCAGACACACGATGTCCGCGTCCTGCTGCGCGAGCCACTCATAGAAACCCTTGCTGGCGGCAGAGCGGATGCCATTCAAATTGACGGTGATGATGCGCATGAAAATCTTAGATGGATAAAAGGCGCGCCATTATAATGGCCACCATCATCCTTACCTACCGCGAGCGCCATGTATAACAACTTCAGACAAGACTTCATCCGCTTTGCCGTTCAGCAGAAGGTGCTGTGCTTCGGCGAATTCCAGACCAAGGCCGGGCGTTTGTCGCCGTATTTCTTCAATGCCGGCCTGTTCAACGACGGGGACTCCCTGAGGAATCTTTCGCAGTTCTATGCGCAGGCCATCCTTGCGTCGAACATTCCTTTCGACATGCTGTTCGGCCCCGCCTACAAGGGCATCCCGCTCGCGGCGGGAACCGCGATCGCCCTGTCGGAGCAAGGACGCAACGTGCCCTATTGCTACAACCGCAAAGAAGCAAAGGACCACGGTGAGGGCGGCACGACCGTCGGCGCGAAATTGCAGGGACGCGTGCTGATCATCGACGACGTGATCTCCGCAGGCACCTCGGTACGCGAATCCATCGAGTTGATCCGCGCCGCCGGTGCCGAGCCTTGCGGCGTGGTCATTGCGCTGGACCGTATGGAGAAGGGTCAGGCCGAACTGTCCGCGGTGCAGGAGGTGCAGCGCAACTACGGCATCCCGGTGGTGCCTATCGCCACGCTGGACGACCTGCTCGGCTATTTGCAGGGCGAAGCCGGCATGGTGCAGAATCTGTCCGCCGTACAGGCCTATCGCGATCGTTATGGAGTGAAAAATGCGTAAATCCAAGTTGCTCGCCGCACTCATCGTCGGCCTCTTTTTCAGCCTGCCCGCCGCGGCGAAGATGTACAAATGGGTAGACGACCAAGGCGTCACCCACTACGGCGAGACCATCCCGCCCGAGTATGCCAACAAGGACCGCAGCGAATTGAACAAGTCCGGGCGCGTGATCAAAAAACAAGAAGTGCTCACCCCCGAAGAGCGGCGAGCCAAGGAAGAAGCCGATGCCCAAAAGCGCAGCGATGCAGAAGCCGCGCTCGAACGGAAACGCCGCGACAAAGCGCTGCTTAACACTTACAGCAACGTCAAGGAAATCGACCTGGCGCGCAACCGCAACCTGCAGCAGGTAGACGCGCGCATCAACAGCCTCAACTCCCAGGTCAAGATGGCCAGCGACAATCTCTTGGGCCTGCAAAAAGAGGCCGACGGCTTCACCAAGTCGAACCGTAAGCTCCCAACTTCTCTGCAGGAGGACTTGCAGGAATCCCAGGCTCGGCTGACCAAGGCGCAACAAGACCTGGAAAAAGCCAAGGCTGACAAGGCCGCCGTGGAAGCGCGTTACGATGCCGACAAGGCGCGTTACAAGGAACTGACCGGGCAATAACCTCTCCATCTCCCGCCCTCGGGGCGGGACGAATTGGGTGTTTCAGTGTATTGCCGTGCCGTTTACCGGCGCATATAACTCCCGGACGATAACAAACGTGCGGGAATGGTCATGGCCCGGTCGACCGGAAACGGACTGCTGAAACGCTTTCTCTGCGCGGCTGCGCTGTTTCTCCTGCCGCTCGCCGCCTTCGCGAGAACCGTGGTGGTGGCCGAAATCGACGGCGCCATCAGCCCGGCCACCTCGGCCTATTTCCTGCGCGCCCTGAACGAAGCCAAACGGGCCCAAGCGGAGTTGATGGTGCTGCGGCTCAACACGCCGGGCGGCCTCGATTCGTCGATGCGGGAAATGATCCAAAGCATCCTCGCATCACCCGTCCCCGTGGCCACCTATGTCGCACCGTCCGGAGCACGCGCCGCCAGCGCCGGCACTTATATCCTGTATGCCAGCCATATCGCCGCGATGGCCCCCGGCACCAACCTCGGCGCCGCAACGCCGGTGGCTATCGGAATCGGCGGCGACCAATCCCCGCCCGGCCCGCCGGGGGACGAAAAGGGACGCGCGCCGAGTGGCGGTGCGATGGAAAGGAAGGCCATGCAGGATGCCGCCGCCTACCTGCGCAGCTTAGCTCAGCTGCGCCACCGCAACGCCGAGTGGGCGGAAAAGGCGGTGCGCGAAGCAGCCAGCCTGTCGTCCGAAGATGCGCTGAAGCTGAAGGTGGTGGATTTCATCGCCGGAGATCTCCCCGATCTGCTGCGCCAGGCCAACGGACGCGACGTCAGCGTGGCTGGAATCGAACATCGATTGAATCTCGACGGCAGCACAGTCGTCACCATCGAACGTAGCTGGAAAGAGCGCCTGCTGGCGGCCATCGCCGATCCCAATATCGCGCTGATCCTGATGATGCTGGGTATCTATGGCCTGTTGTTCGAGTTCTACACTCCGGGCTTCGGCGTGGTCGGCATCATCGGCATCATCAGCCTGCTGCTCGCGCTATACGCGCTGGCCATGCTACCGATCAACGCCGTCGGCGCACTCCTCCTGCTGGTGGGTATCGCCATGATGGTTGCCGAAGCCTTCTTACCCAGTTTTGGCATCCTGGGCATCGGGGGCGTCGCCGCCTTTGTCGTCGGTGCGCTCATGCTGGTCAACACCGACATTCCGGGCCTGGAGGTTTCACTCGCCTTCATCCTGCCGCTCGCCATCACCAGTGCCCTGGCGCTGGCCGGTATCGGAGCCTTCGCGCTGCGCGCGAGGCGCAGGCCGGTCGTCTCCGGCGCGGAAGCGATAGTGGGTGGCACGGCGGTTGCGCTGGAAGATTTCGAACATGAAGGCTGGGTGCTGGCCTTCGGCGAGCGCTGGCAAGCACGCAGCAAAACACCCATGAAGCAAGGGACGAAGGCAAAGATCGAGGCGATGGATGGCCTCATCCTGAAGGTAAAACCGGAACGTAAAGGAGACGAATCATGATCTGGGATTTCGGCTGGAGTGGTGCATTGATGCTCATTGTCATCCTCGTGGTATCCAGCGTCCGCATCTTGCGGGAATATGAGCGGGGTGTGGTATTCCTGCTCGGGCGCTTCTGGAAAGTAAAAGGCCCGGGACTCATCATCATCGTCCCCGGAATCCAGCAAATGGTGCGCGTGGATCTGCGCGTGGTCGTGATGGACGTGCCGAGCCAGGATGTGATCTCGCGCGACAACGTCTCGGTCAAAGTAAATGCGGTGGTGTATTTCCGCGTGATCGATCCGCAAAAGGCCATCATCCAGGTGGAACATTTCGTCGAGGCCATTTCGCAGCTGGCGCAGACGACGCTGCGGTCGGTGCTGGGCAAGCACGAATTGGATGTCATGCTGGCCGAGCGCGAGCGTCTGAACGCAGACATTCAGCAGATCCTCGATGCGCAGACCGATGCCTGGGGCGTCAAGGTGACGACCGTGGAAATCAAGCGCGTAGACATCGATGAATCCATGGTGCGCGCCATCGCCCGCCAAGCCGAGGCCGAGCGCGAGCGGCGCGCCAAGGTGATCCATGCCGAAGGCGAACTGCAGGCCTCCGAAAAACTGCTGCAGGCTGCCCGGGTGTTGGCGCAATCCCCTCAGGCCATGCAGTTGCGATATCTGCAAACCCTCAATGCCATCGCCGGCGATAAGAGCAACACCATTGTCTTTCCACTGCCGGTGGAGTTGTTCAAGACCCTGCTCGGCCTCGACCGCGGGTAACGTCATTCGCTCCTTCTCCGCCAAACCGCTTCCCCTGTCGGAGGCGGCTATGCCCCCTGTCCTCCATACTCCCGAATCGGCCTACTGTTCAGGGGCATTTTTGGATATCATGCGCGCATCGTTAGCAAGTAGTTCGTAGTAATCAGGAGTTTATTTTGGCAGACCCGAACATGAAATTTTTGGTGGTGGACGATTTTTCCACCATGCGGCGCATCGTGCGCAATCTGTTGAAGGAGCTCGGCTTCACCAACGTCGAGGAAGCCGAAGACGGCGTCGACGCGTTGACTAAGCTGCGCGCGGGCAATTTCCAGTTCGTGGTATCGGACTGGAACATGCCCAACATGACCGGCATCGAACTGTTGCGTAACATCCGCGCCGATGCCGCGCTCAAGCACCTGCCGGTGCTGATGGTGACCGCAGAGGCAAAGCGAGAGAACATCATCGAAGCCGCACAGGCGGGCGCAAGCGGCTACGTCGTCAAACCCTTCACCGCTGCAACACTCGATGAGAAGCTGCAGAAGATCTTCCAGACCATGAATAAGTGAGTGATGCCATGACCGCCGCCTCGCCCAGCAAGGAACGCACAGAACTGTCCGATGACCAGGTCGAGAAGATCGGTCACGCAACCGCACACCTGCACAAGCTGCTCAAGGAACTGGGCCATACCCGCAACCTGGAGAAGTCCGCGTCCACCATGCCGGACGCGCGCGACCGGCTTTCCTTCATCGACAAGTCGATGCACGAGGCCTCGGAAAAGACCATCAGCGCAGTGGAAGCCTCTATTCCGCTGACCGGCCACACCCGCACCGCCTGTAGCGACCTTTCCATGCGCCTGGCCAATACCCGGTTCAACGAACACGGCGGATTGGTCGAGGAGACCATCTCGAAACTGGGCGAGATCGCGGCATCCGAGGAGGCGATACGCCATAACCTGATGCAGATCATGGAGGCGCAGGAATTCCGCGACGTCGCAGGACAGATGGTGAACAAGATCGTCATCGCCGCAGCCGAGATCGAAGTCATCCTGCTCGACATCCTCAAGGAATACGCCCCGAACGCCAAGGATTCACTGATCAGTTCTGAAGGGCTGACCGCCGGCCCTGGCCTGAAGACCGCCGACAGCGTCAACGGCCAGGACGAGGTGGACGATCTGCTGGCCTCGCTGGGGTTCTGATAAGTTCATCCAGCGGCAACACATAGCGCAGAAATCGTAGCGAGCGGCTTGGGAGCGGGGGAGGCCGGAGCGCAGGGGCCGGAGTGTACACGGAGTACATGAGGATTCCGGGCACTGCCCGACCTCGCTCCCAAGCCGCGCAGTAGATTTATGCGTTATGTTTACAGCGTTTCGAAGCGGCCCGTCGTCTCGTCGTAACCCAGCAACAAGCCGTGTTCCATATCGAAGTACCAGCCGTGCAGGGTGAGCGTACCCTGTTCGATACGCTCGCGTATCGAAGAAAAAGTCCTTAGATTGTCGAGCGAACCCAGGATGGCGCGCTGCTCGATGGCGCGCTCGCGCTCTTCCAGAGTCGCACCCGCCATATCGCGCTCGGCGCCGGCGCGAGCATCTTCCGCCAGACGCATCCAGCTATTGATGAAAGAGTCGGTTTCACCGGTGCGTTGACCGCTCATCAGTGCGCGGATGCCGCCGCAATGGGCATGCCCCAGCACGATGATGTGTTCCACGCCCAGCGTTTTCACGCCGTATTCCAACGCGGCACTCGTGCCGTGGCGCCCGCTGCTACGGCTTTCTTCGGGCGGCACCAGGTTGGCCACGTTGCGGATGACGAACAGGTCACCGGGCGCGCAATCGAGCACCAATGCGGGATCGACGCGGGAATCGCAACAGGCCACCACCAAGATCTTCGGCGCCTGGCCTTCCTGCACCAGCTGGCGATATAACGCGTCGTCGTCCGTGAAATGCTGCTCACGGAAGCGATGAAACCCCTCTATCAGATCGCCCGGACTGGTCATGCCCCGATCAAACGCTGCTGCGCCTCGCGGTACTTGTCAGCGGTCTTCTGCAACACGTCCTGAGGAATGCGCGGCGCGGGCGGTTGTTTGTTCCAGCCGGAAGACTCCAGCCAGTCGCGCACGAACTGTTTGTCGAAGCTCGGCGGGTTGCTGCCGACCTGGTACTGGTCGGCGGGCCAGAAGCGCGATGAGTCCGGCGTCAGCGCCTCGTCGATCAGGTACAGCTTGCCCGCCGCGTCCGTGCCGAACTCGAACTTGGTGTCGGCGATGATGATGCCCTTGGTCGCCGCATAATCGGCGGCCTCGGTGTACAGCGCCAAGGTGGCGCTTTTCACTTGTTCGGCCATCTCTTCGCCCAGCAGCTTCTTCGCTTCCTCGAACGAGATGTTCTCGTCGTGGTCGCCCACGGCGGCCTTGGTCGAAGGCGTGAACAGCGGCTGGGGCAGCTTCTGTGCCTCCTGCAGACCCGCAGGCAGCTGGATGCCGCACACCGTGCCGGTCTTCTTGTAGTCCTTCCAGCCCGAACCGACCAGGTAGCCGCGCACGATGGCCTCGATCGGCAACGGCTTGAGCTTCCTGGTGACGAAAGCACGGCCGCGTACCTGAGCGCGCTCTTCCTCGGTCTTCACCACCGATTCCGGGTCGATACCCGAAAGATGATTGGGAATGACATGGCCCAGTTTCCTGAACCAGAAGTTCGACACGGCGGTGAGCACCTCGCCCTTGCCGGGGATCGGATCGTCCAGGATGACGTCGAACGCCGACAGGCGATCCGTCTGCACGATCAGCAGGTGGTCGGCATCGACCTCGTACAGATCGCGCACCTTGCCGCGGTGCAGGAACTTCAGGCTGGTGAGATTGGATTCGTGCAAAGCAGACATGGTGTTTCCTTGGTTCTTTTAAGTTCTAACAGGCTGTTGAAAAATGATCCGGCCTGTCTTGTGTAGGAGCCAGCTTGCTGGCGAGTATGCTTGATTTCGTTTCGCCAGCAAGCTGGCTCCTACATGGTTCGTCTAACTCAGTGCAGGCAAGGTCGTTGCCGCGATCTGGTCCGCCTGTTTCTTGCGGTAAGCGGCCAGTTTCTGCGCCAGTTGTGCGTCGTTCAGCGCCAGCATGGAGACCGCGAACAGTCCGGCATTCGCCGCCCCCGCTTCGCCGATGGCGAACGTGGCGACCGGGATGCCCTTGGGCATCTGCACGATGGACAACAGCGAGTCCATGCCCTTCAGGTACTTCGAAGGAATGGGCACGCCCAGCACCGGCAGCGTGGTCTTGCCGGCGATCACGCCGGCAAGATGCGCCGCGCCACCCGCGCCTGCGATGAAGCACTGCACGCCCTGTGCGGACATTTCCTTGATGTAGTCGAACAGCAGATCGGGCGAGCGATGCGCCGAGATCACGCGCGCATCGAACGCCACGCCGAAGTCTTTCAACTGCTGCGCGGCCTGCTGCATGATCTCCCAGTCGCTGCTGCTGCCCATCACGATGGAAACTAACGGTTTGCTCATGATGTTTTCCCTCTCCTCAATCCTCTCCCGCAAGCGGGAGAGGAGGCAAACGAACCGCTACGCGGCTTTGCATTTATCGCTGACGTGACAACGCCCCCGCAAGCGGGGGCGTTTCAGGGGATTACGCTTCCTTGTGGTAACCGACGATGCGCTCGACTTCGTTCTTCGAACCGAGGATCACGGGCACGCGCTGGTGCAGGCCGCTCGGCTTGATGTCCATGATGCGCTCGTAACCGGTGTGGGACATACCGCCCGCCTGTTCGACGATGAAGGACATCGGGTTGGCTTCGTACATCAGGCGCAGCTTGCCGGCCTTAGAAGGATCCTTGGTGTCCTTGGGATACATGAACACGCCGCCGCGGGTCAGGATGCGGTGCACTTCGGCCACCATCGACGCGACCCAGCGCATGTTGAAGTTAACGCCGCGAGGACCGGTCTTGCCGGCGATGCATTCCTTCACGTAGCGCTGCACCGGAGCTTCCCAGAAGCGCTCGTTGGAGGCGTTGATCGCGAACTCCAACGTGTCGGCGGGGATGGTCATGTTCGGGTGGGTCAGGAAGAAGTCGCCGACGTCGCGATCCAGTGTGAAGCCGTTCACGCCGTTGCCGGTGGTAATCACCAGCATGGTGTTCGGGCCATACAGGGCGTAGCCCGCGCAGACTTGCTTGGTGCCGGGCTGCATGAAGTCGTCAGCGGTCGGATTGGTGATGCCTTCCGGGCAACGCAGGATGGAGAAGATGGTACCGACGGAGATGTTCACGTCGATGTTGGAAGAGCCGTCCAGCGGGTCGAAGGTCAGCAGGTACTTGCCCTTGGGATACTTGGCGG
>DASTGP010000158.1:0-16360 GCA_035605585.1 Gallionella sp.
CGCCTTTCCCGTGGCGCGTTACCTGAATACCGTAAGCGGACTGAACGGGAAAAAGGTTGGCGCGTTCGCAACTTTTTGTGGGCCGCCGCTGCGAGTGTTCGAACTGGAGATGTTGTTCCGTCCGTTGAGTGATCGAATCAACGCGAGAGGGGCGGAGTTGTTCGACACGCTCGCCATTTCCAGCAATCACCATCCGTTCTTCTGGTTCGGCGAGATGGAGGCGATTTTTCGCTGGATCAGCAGGATGGCGTTCAAGCGGCCGTTGAGTGAATTTACGCTGCATAGCGAGTGGGGGAAGGGTGAAGTGCGGCGGTTTTGCGATAGTGTCGAAGTGGCACGGGAGGGACGTGTTTCGGCCGTCGATTGAAAGCCAAAGCCTGTAGGTTGGGTTGAGCGAATGCGATACCCAACATCAAAACCAAAACCGTCGGGGGTAGCCCGACAGCTAGTCACTTTCTTTTGCGTCGCCAAAAGAAAGTAACCAAAGAAAAGGCGACCCCGGTTTGCCGCCTCCTTCGGAGGTTCCCTGCGTTGCTCGTCTGGTCAGGCGGCTGCGGAACTCGCGCTGCGCGCTCAGACAGTCCTCGCCGACTACCCCTGACCAGTCTCCGCTACTCGGCGGCGCACAGGGGAAGAAAGGCGAAACCCCAAAGCATCGAATCGCATGGTGGGCGCTGCCCACCATGCGATTCGCAAAAAATATATAGGCATTCAGGATCGTTGACTTCATATCTCGGCGCAGAGAAACTCTGGCTGTTGATCGACCACACATTTTTCGCGAATCCCTGAAATATTATGAAAAAACTCTCCGAAGTTGACTCATTTGGTGCTATCGATGCCGATAACGACCCGCTGCTCCTCGACTGTTTCGAGGATCACGAGGCATTTCTTGGTGTTCGCAATCGGACACATTTCCTCGTGGTTGGTCGGAAAGGCAGTGGGAAAACCGCCATCTTCAAGAAGATGTTGACCCATAATCAGCATGACTACTTCTGCTTCGGCCATACTTTTTCAGACTACCCGTGGCATCACCATGATCTTCAAGCTCGGGTCGGCATTCCTGACTTCGACAAGTTCACTCACAGTTGGAAATACCTAATCCTCTTGACCGCGTCAAAGATCATTCTCAACTTTGATCAATCATTGCCCTTCGATCAGGAATCAATGGATACGATGATTAAAATCGAGAAGTTCATTGTCGACACCTACGGCACAAGAGACCCTGATGTAACACAAGTTTTCACCCCATCTAAGACTCTAAAACTTAAACCACACTTTGAGCTGGATTGGAAAATTCTCAAGGCTGGTATATCACCGGATAGCGTACCTATGACTGAGCTGCCAGTGATTGTTCAGGAGCTGAATTCCAACCTGCTCCGGTACGCCCTTCAGTGTTTGAATCCAGCACACGACTATTACATTTGCTTCGATCAGCTAGACCTCGGTTTTGACCCGACGGCAGGGGACTACAAAAACAGACTCATAGGCCTCTTGTTGGCAGCAAGAGATATCAACGTTGCTGCCCGCGCAGCAGGAAAGAAGCTCTTTATTTCTGTTTTTTTGCGTGATGACATTTATGAGACTCTTCATTTCGAAGACAAGAACAAGATCACTGAAAACTTTTTGTCGTTGATCGAATGGGATACTCCACGTACCCACAAGACGCTCCGCTCCCTGATGGAGAAACGATTTAAGGTTGTGCTAGGAGACAATGCAATGTGGGACTCCGTCTTCGACGAGACGAAGGAAATGCCTGGCCACCAGACCAAATACCAGCACATTCTGGATCGGACGTATTTGCGCCCTCGCGACATGATCAAGTTCACAAACTCAGTTCTCAAGCAATACAAAGCTCGCGTAGTCGGAGATAACGCCGTTATCACTCAGTTTGAAAACGTAGACCTCAACAACGCGCGAGGCGAGTACAGCAACTACTTAATGAACGAACTAGACGACGAGATTCACAAACACCTACCTCATTATGAAGAGCTAGTAGAACTTCTACGGTCAGTGGGCGTCTGGCAGTACACCTTGGATGAACTAAGCAAGCACTTCATGACAAATGCGAAGCTTGCGGAGGGGAGAAACTTAAAGGACGTTTTACAAGAGCTTTATGACTTCTCGCTCATTGGCTTCTACAGGCCAGGAGGCCGTGGCTACGGCGGTTCCGAGTATGTCTTCAAGTATAAAGAGCCGCGAACACGCCTCGATCCGGCCGCTACACGGTTTCGGACGCATCCTGGCCTTATTGAAGTACTTGGTCTCAAGCGATTTACTGTTGGAACAGCTGAAGCTGGTGAAGAAGTCGGCTAACCAAAATCGGGGGGAGTGCGTTACATTTGCTCCAAATTATAAAGGGTCAGCATCGTATTTGATTTCAGGGCATGGTGAGCGCAGCTCACCATGCCTTGTGGTTTTGGGGTTTTGATCTTCCATCCCCTGTGCGCCGCCTCGATCAGGCGTGAACGAGCGGTGGGGTTGGGCGAGCACTGTTTGAGCACGTGGCCGCGCAGCGGATCGTGCGAGTTGCGCAGCCCCGCTCGTTTGCGACTGGTCGAGGGAACCTCCGAAGGAGGCGGCAAACCGGGGGCGCCTTCTTTCGGTTACCTTTCTTGGCAAGACAAGAAAGGTAACTTGCTGCCGGGCAACCCCCGGCGGTTTTCGTTGAGCGCCGACTCCCTCTGTTCATGCTTCGACAGGCTCAGCACGAACGGCGTTGATGTTGGCCCCATGCGCACCATCCCCCTCTGCGGTATCATGCCGCCCTTCGATTTAACCGCAGTCCGTAGCAAGGCATTCTTTTCATGACATCCGAAAACTTCCTCGATCTTCCTCCACTGTTGAGCGCGCGCGGCACGGTCACATTGCCCGGCTCCAAGAGCATCTCCAACCGCGTACTGCTGCTGGCCGCGCTGTCCGCCGGGACGACCGAGGTGCGCGATGTGCTGCTGTCGGACGATACCGAGCGCATGCTGGACGGTTTGCGCAAGCTGGGCGTGGGCGTCGAGCAGGTGGAGTCGCATATGTTCCGGGTGACGGGTTGCGGCGGTAATTTCCCCGTCAAGGAGGCCGAGCTGTTCCTCGGTAATGCCGGTACGGCGTTCCGTCCGCTGACGGCGGCGCTGGCGTTGTCCGGCGGGCATTACACACTGTCCGGGGTGGCGCGCATGCACGAGCGGCCCATCGGCGATCTGGTGGATGCGCTGCGTGCGCTGGGTGCGAACATCGACTATTTGGGCAACGAGGGCTTCCCGCCGCTGGAGATATTCCCGGCGACCTTGAGCGATGCGGCGCGCGTCAGCGTGCGCGGCGATGTGTCGAGCCAGTTCCTCACCGCGCTGCTGATGGCGCTGCCGCTGCTCGATCGCGAGGTGACGGTGGAGGTGGCGGGCGAGCTGATCTCCAAGCCTTATATCGAGATCACGCTGGAGATGATGAAGCGCTTCGGCGTCGAAGTCGCGCGCGACGGCTGGCGCAGTTTCACCGTCGCGGCGGGTAGCCGCTACGCTTCGCCCGGTACCGTCTATGTCGAGGGCGATGCCTCGTCGGCCTCGTACTTCCTCGCCGCGGGTGCGATCGGCGGCGGGCCGCTGCGCATCGAGGGCGTGGGCAGCGAGAGCATCCAGGGCGACGTGCGTTTCGCCGATGCGCTGGCGCTGATGGGCGCGCAGATCGCCATGGGGCCGAACTGGATGGAGGCGCGTGCGCCTGAGGGGGGGCGACTCAAGGCCATCGACCTCGATTGCAACCACATTCCCGATGCGGCGATGACGCTGGCGGTGGCCGCGCTGTTCGCCGAGGGTACGACCATGCTGCGCAACATCGCCAGCTGGCGCGTGAAGGAGACGGACCGCATCGCGGCGATGGCGACCGAGCTTCGCAAGGTGGGGGCGACGGTGGAGGAGGGCGCGGACTATATTCGTGTCACGCCGCCCGCGCACATCAGGCATGCGGCCATCGACACCTACGACGACCACCGCATGGCGATGTGCTTCTCGCTGGCGGCGTTCGGCACGGAAGGGATGTGCATCAACGATCCGGGCTGTGTCGCCAAGACTTTCCCCGAATATTTCTCCGCTTTCGCCGGTGTGACGCAGGCCGTGCCGGTCATCGCCATCGACGGCCCTTCCGCTTCCGGCAAGGGGACGGTGGCACAGCGTGTGGCGACGGCGCTGGGTATGCATTATCTCGACAGCGGGGCGCTGTATCGCCTGCTGGGCCTGGCGGCTCAGCGGCGTGGCGTCGCGCTGGATGCGGAGGCGCAACTGGCCGAGCTGGCCGGTCAGCTCGATATCCGCTTCGAGGGGGAGGACATCTGGCTCGATGGCGTGAAGGTGGGCGATGAGCTGCGCACCGAGGAAGCGGGTTCGGCGGCCTCGAAGGTCGCCGCCCTGCACCAGGTCCGCGCGGCGCTGCTGGCCAAGCAGCGGGCCTTCCGCCGCGCGCCGGGGCTGGTGGCGGACGGGCGCGACATGGCGTCCGTGGTGTTCCCGGACTCGGCGCTGAAGATATTCCTGACCGCCAGTGCCGAGGCGCGCGCCGAGCGCCGCTATAAGCAGTTGAAGGGAAAAGGAATGAGTGCTAATATCGCCGCCCTTTTGCAGGATATCCGGGCGCGCGACGAGCGAGACACTCAACGTAGCGCAGCTCCGCTGCAACAGGCGCCGGGTGCGAGCCTGCTGGACACCACTGATCTGAACATCGAGCAGGCGGTTGCCGAAGTGCTGGCGCGCTACCGGGCGAAGAAATAGGCCCCGTCGGACTCTCCGTCTTTCGGGATCGTCAACCAACCCTCTGCGCAAGCAGAATTTTTCTTAGGTGTATTCGATGAACGCAACTGCAGCCGCTGTACAAAATCCCGATAGTTTTGCCGCTATGTTCGAAGAAAGCTTGACGCGCAAGGAAATGCGCGCGGGCGAACTGATCACCGCACAAGTCGTGCGCGTCGATCACAACGTGGTGGTCGTTAATGCCGGACTGAAGTCCGAAAGTTTGATTCCGGTCGAGGAGTTCCTCGACGACAAGGGCGCGCTGGAAGTCAAGGCGGGTGATTTCGTCACCGTCGCGATCGAATCGCTGGAAAACGGTTATGGCGAGACCAAGCTGTCCCGCGAGAAGGCCAAGCGTCTGGCCGCATGGCACGATCTGGAAGTGGCCATGGAAGAAGGCAAGATCGTCGAAGGCTTCGTCAGCGGCAAGGTCAAGGGCGGCCTGACCGCGATGGTCAACGGCATCCGCGCGTTCCTGCCGGGTTCCCTGGTGGACATCCGTCCGGTCAAGGACACCACTCCGTACGAAAACAAGACCATGGAGCTGAAGGTCATCAAGCTGGATCGCAAGCGCAACAACGTGGTGGTTTCCCGCCGCGCAGTGCTGGAAGAGACCATGGGTGCCGACCGTGAAGCGATCATGGAAAACCTCAAGGAAGGCGCGATCGTCAAGGGCGTGGTCAAGAACATCACCGACTATGGTGCATTCGTTGACCTGGGCGGTATCGACGGTCTGCTGCACATCACCGACCTGGCATGGCGCCGCGTCAAGCACCCGTCCGAGGTGCTGTCCGTTGGCGACGAAGTCGAAGCCAAGATCCTCAAGTTCGACCAGGAGAAGAACCGCGTTTCCCTGGGCATCAAGCAGATGGGCGACGATCCGTGGAATGGCCTCGCACGCCGCTACCCTCAAGGCACACGCCTGTTCGGCAAGGTGACCAACCTGACCGACTACGGTGCATTCGTTGAGATCGAGCAAGGCATCGAAGGTCTGGTGCACGTCTCCGAAATGGACTGGACCAACAAGAACGTTCATCCGTCCAAGGTTGTTTCCCTGGGCGACGAAGTGGAAGTGATGATCCTCGAGATCGACGAGCAACGCCGTCGTATCTCCCTGGGCATGAAGCAGTGCCAGTCCAATCCTTGGGACGACTTCGCTGCAAATCACAAGAAGGGCGACAAGGTTAAGGGTCAGATCAAGTCCATCACCGACTTCGGCGTGTTCATCGGCCTGGAAGGCGGCATCGACGGTCTGGTTCACCTGTCCGACCTGTCCTGGAGCCAGCCTGGCGAAGAAGTAGTGCGCAACTACAAGAAGGGCGACGAAGTCGAAGCCGTGGTTCTGGCGATCGACGTGGAGCGCGAGCGCATCTCCCTGGGCATCAAGCAACTGGAAGGTGATCCGTTCGGCGGTTTCGTTTCCGGCAATGAGAAGGGCGCAGTGGTTACCGGTACCGTGAAGTCCCTGGATGCTAAGGGTGCCGTGATCGCGCTGGAAGGCGACGTTGAGGCCTATCTGAAGGCTTCCGAAGTCTCCGCTGACCGTGTCGAAGACATCCGCAACCACCTGAAGGAAGGCGACAGCGTCACCGCCGTCATCATCAACGTGGATCGCAAGAACCGCGGCATCAACCTGTCGATCAAGGCCCTCAACAAGGCTGAAGAATCGGCTGCGATGCAGAAGTTCTCCGCTGAAAGCAACGCCAGTGCGGGTACCACCAATCTGGGCGCCTTGCTGAAGGCCAAGATGAGCGGCGGCAAGAGCGAATAAGGTCGGAGTAAGTCATGACTCGTTCCGATCTCATCGCCCGGCTGGCGGAGCTGCATCCGCAGCTGCTGGCCAAGGATGCAGAATATGCCGTCAAGGTGATTCTGGACACGCTGTCCGCCACGCTCGCGCGCGGCGGGCGCGTCGAGATTCGCGGTTTCGGCAGCTTCGGCCTGAACTACCGTCCGCCGCGTCAGGGGCGCAATCCCAAGACCGGCGACAAGGTGAAAGTTCCGGCCAAGTACGTTCCGCATTTCAAGGCGGGCAAGGAGTTGCGGGAACGGGTCAGCGACCAATCCTGATTTTGGACTGAAGTAGTTGGAGTGGCGGCGTATCGCAAGGTATCGCCGCCATTTTCTTGTCTGTTCGTGTTATCTTTAGCCCGATTTTTCGCGGATGAATAACGATGCGTTATCTTAATTGGCTGTTGCGTGCGGTGTTGTTCGTGATCCTGCTCGGATTCGCGATCAAGAACGATCAACCGGTCGCATTGCGCTATTTTTTCGGCTATGAGTGGCACTCGTCACTGGTAGTCGTGCTGCTGGTGTTCTTTGCCGCCGGTGCGGCGGTGGGCGTGCTGGCCATGTTCGCCAATGTCTTGCAGCAGCGTCGCGAGATCGCGCGCCTGAAGCGCGATATCCGCGTCAAGAACACACTCGCCGGTGTCGGCGAGACTCAACAAACACCTATTCAACCTTCCTGACAGATTTTTCAAGTATGGAGTTCGAACCCTGGATGCTGCTGGTCTTCCCGTTGTTTTTCGGGATGGGCTGGCTGGCGGCTCGCATCGACATCAAGGACCTGCTCTCGGAATCGCATGCGCTGCCGCAATCGTATTTCCAGGGGCTGAACTTCCTGCTCAACGAGCAGCAGGACAAGGCCATCGAAGCCTTCATCGAAGTGGTCAAGGTCGATCCGCAGACCGTCGAGCTGCACTTCGCGCTCGGTAGCCTGTTCCGCCGCCGCGGCGAGGTGGACCGCGCGCTGCGCATGCACCACAACCTGGTGGATCGTGCCGACCTCGACAACGACAAGCGCCAACAGGCGATCTTCGAGCTAGCCCAGGACTACCTGAAGGCGGGCATACTCGACCGTGCAGAGACCCTGTTCCGCGAACTGGAAAAAACGCCCTACGGCAAACCGTCGCTGGAATTCCTGCTGGAGTTGTTCCAGAAGGAGCACGACTGGCTCAAGGCGATCGAGGTCGCGGAGCGCCTGTCCGTAGTGTCGGGCGAATCGCAGGGCAAGCTGATCGCGTTCTTCTATTGCGAGCTGGCGAATGACGAGATCGCCGCGGGAGATGCGTCGGCTGCGCGCGCTCATCTACAGCAGGCTTTGGAGGTCTGTTCCGAGGCGGTGCGCGCCAGCATGATGCTGGGTGACTTGGCCGCTAGCGAGGGCAAGCTGGACGAGGCCATCGCCATCTGGAAGAACGTCGAGGCGCAGAATGCGCAATATCTGCCACTAGTGGCAGAGCGGTTGCTGAATGCCTACTGCAGCCTGAATCGTGAAGCCGAAGGCGTCGCGCTGTTGCGCGGCTATCTGGGCAAATACCACTCGGTGGACCTGATGAACGTCGTGTTCGACGGCGTGCTGAAGAACGAAGGTTCATCCGCGGCGTATCAGCTGGTGCGCGACGAACTACAGCGCAATCCGACTCTGATCGGGCTGGACAAGCTGCTCGAAGCCAGGTTGCTGGAAGTGCCGATGGAGCGCCGCGCCGATGTTGAACTGGTGAAAAACCTGGTGCACAAGCGCACGCGCAACCTGGCGTCCTACCATTGTGGTCACTGCGGCTTCAAGGCGCGCCAGTTCTACTGGCATTGCCCTGCCTGCCAGGCGTGGGACAGTTACCCGCCGCGCCGTACTGAAGAAACTGGAATACAACAACTATGAACGATCCGAAAATCATCATCGCCCTCGACTACGCCGAGGCCGCACCAGCATTGGCGCTGGCCGACCGGCTGCAACCCTCGCAATGCCGCCTGAAGGTCGGCAAGGAACTGTTTACCGCTACCGGACCCGCTCTGCTGGAGCAGCTGATGAAGCGCGGCTTCGAGATATTCCTCGACCTGAAATTCCACGACATTCCCAATACCACCGCGCAGGCGTGTAAGGCTGCGGCAAGCCTCGGCGTATGGATGGTCAACGTGCATGCGCTGGGTGGACGCAGGATGCTGGAGGCGGCGCGCGAGGCGGTCGCGAACAGCGCGCACAAGCCCAAACTGATCGCCGTGACCATGCTGACCAGCATGGCGCAGGAAGACCTCGCCGACATCGGCATTGATGCGACGCCGGCGGAGATGGTGCTGCGTCTTGCGACTCTGGCGCGCGACAGCGGCCTGGACGGCGTGGTGTGCTCGGCGCAGGAAGCCGCGCTGCTGCGCGAGCGTTGCGGCAGCGAATTCTGCCTGGTGACGCCGGGCATCCGCCCGGCACAGGCCAGTCTCGATGACCAGTCGCGCGTGATGACGCCACAGGCCGCATTGAAGGCCGGCTCCAGCTATCTGGTGATCGGACGTCCCATCACCAAGGCGGTAGATCCCTTGCAGGCTTTGCTGGCTATCAATCAGGAAATCGTAGGGGCGCGATTCATCGCGCCCTGAAACTTTCGCAATGGAATCGAATAATAAAAAAACCGGAGGGCAGGCATGACCGCGTTGCCAACATTCGAAAACGCAAAAATATTGGTGGTGGGCGACGTGATGCTGGACCGCTACTGGTTCGGCGACGTGAGCCGAATTTCGCCGGAAGCTCCTGTACCCGTGTTGAAGGTGAGCCGCGTGGAGGAGCGCCCCGGCGGCGCGGCCAACGTGGCGCGCAACATCGCTGCGCTGGGGGCGCATTGCACCTTGCTCTCGGTGGTCGGTGCGGACGAGGCGGGCGATTGCCTGCAGCGGTTGCTGACCGAGCAGGGCAAGGTGACCGCGATGCTGCATCGCGACGACACTATTTCGACCACGATCAAACTGCGTGCGGTCGCACGCCAACAACAACTGCTGCGCATCGATTTCGAGACGTCACCCAGTCATGAGGTGCTGAATGCGAAGCTCGCGGATTTTCGCGCCAAGTTGGCGGGGGCGGATGTGGTGGTGTTGTCCGATTACGGCAAGGGCGGCTTGACGCACATCGCCGAGATGATCCGGCTGGCGCGTGCAGCAGGCAAGCCGGTGCTGGTCGATCCCAAGGGCGACGACTATGCGCGCTATCGCGGCGCGACACTGCTCACCCCCAACCGCAGCGAGTTCCGAGAAGTGGCTGGCAGCTGGAAGAGCGAGGACGATCTCACCGCCAGGGCTGAGAATTTGCGCAGAGAGCTGGAGCTCGACGCGTTGCTGGTGACGCGCAGCGAAGAAGGCATGAGCCTGTACCGTGCCGGGGGCGCGCTGCACGAGCCGACACAGACACGCGAAGTGTTCGACGTCAGCGGCGCGGGAGACACCGTGATCGCCACGCTGGCGGTGATGCTTGCGACCGGCGCTGACTTGCCGGAGGCGATGCGCGTCGCCAACCGTGCGGCGGGCATCGTGGTGGGCAAGCTGGGGACGGCGATCGTCAGCCGTGATGAAATCATTCAAGACATGGGTAAATGAGTATGTATTACATCGTCACCGGCGCCGCCGGCTTTATCGGTTCCAACTTGGTCAAAGCGCTCAACGAGCGCGGCGAGAACAACATCATCGCGGTGGACAATCTCAAACGTGCCGACAAGTTCAAGAACCTGGTGGATTGCGAGATCGCCGACTATCTCGACAAGGAAGATTTCCTCAAGAAACTGCAGGACGGGTTCTTCGACGGTCTGGTGAGCGCAGTGCTGCACCAGGGGGCGTGTTCTGACACCATGGAAACAGACGGTCGCTACATGATGGAGAACAACTACCAGTACACCCTGGAGTTGTTGAACTATTGCCAGAACGAAGAGGTTCCGTTCCTGTATGCCTCGTCCGCCTCGGTGTATGGCGGAGGCGGCGTGTTCAAGGAAAGCCGCGAATACGAGTCTCCGCTGAACGTGTATGCCTATTCCAAGTTCCTGTTCGACCAAGTGGTGCGCCGCCGCTGGCACAAGCGCAGCGCACAGATCGTCGGTCTGCGTTACTTCAACGTGTACGGTCCCCGCGAACAGCATAAGGGGCGCATGGCTTCGGTCGCCTATCACTTCTTCAACCAGTATCGCGCCGAGGGCCGCGTGCGTCTGTTCGAGGGTTGCGACGGCTACGCCAACGGCGGACAGCTGCGTGACTTCGTCTCGATCGAGGATGTGGTCAAGGTGAACATGTATTTCCTCGACAACCCGCACAGGTCCGGCATCTTCAATCTCGGTACCGGGCAAGCGCAGAGCTTCAACGACGTGGCGGTGGCGACCGTCAACACCCTGCGTCAGGCCGAAGGCAAGCCGGCGCTGAGTCTCGCCGAGCTGCAACAGCAGGAACTGATCAGCTACATCCCGTTCCCCGATGCTCTGCGCGGCAAATATCAGAGCTATACGCAGGCCGACATCGGTGCGTTGCGCAATGCAGGGTATGCCGAGCCGTTCCTGAGCGTCGAGCAGGGTGTGGCGCGCTACGTGGAGCAGATGCTCAAGGCCGCCTCCTGAGATGTATCCGTCCATCGAAGACTTCGTCGGCAATACGCCGCTGGTCAGGCTCAAGCGCATCCCCGGCAATAGTTCCAATGTCATTCTCGCGAAGCTGGAGGGCAACAATCCCGCCGGCTCGGTGAAGGATCGGCCCGCGCTGTCGATGATCACGCATGCCGAAGCGCGCGGCGACATCAAGCCGGGCGATACGTTGATCGAGGCGACTTCCGGCAACACCGGCATCGCGCTGGCGATGGCCGCGGCGATGCGCGGCTACAAGATGATTCTGGTGATGCCGGAGAACCAGAGCGTGGAACGTCGCCAGACCATGCGCGCGTTTGGCGCAGAACTGGTGCTGACGCCAAAAGAAGGCAGCATGGAACTGGCGCGTGACACGGCCGAGAAATTGCGCGACGCGGGGCGAGGCATTATCCTCGACCAGTTCGCCAATCCCGATAATCCGCTGTCGCACTATGAGGGCACCGCGCCGGAGATCTGGCGCGACACGCAGGGTAGACTCACGCACTTCGTCAGCAGCATGGGCACAACCGGCACCATCATGGGTTGCGCGCGTTTCTTCAAGGAACGGAATCCGAACATCCAGATCATCGGTGTGCAGCCGGAAGAGGGGGCGCAGATCCCGGGCATCCGCAAGTGGCCCGAGGCTTATCTGCCTAAGATATACAGCCCGAAGAACGTTGACCGGCTGGAATACGTGACTCAGTCCGATGCCGAAGAGATGGCGCGCCGCCTGGCGCGCGAGGAGGGCATCTTCTGCGGCATCTCGTCCGGCGGCGCGTTGAGCGTCGCACTGCGCATCTCGCAGCAGGTCGAGAATGCGGTGATCGCGTTCATCGTGTGCGATCGCGGCGACCGTTATCTCTCCACCGGCGTGTTCCCAGCATGACGTTGCGGCTGGTGAACGGGTTGGTGCTTCGCTACCTCAAGACCATCGAGATGGTCGGGGTGTTGATGCGTATATTCAGTTTCACGCTGGTGAGCTGGTTGGGACCTGAGAGCCCATTCCTTTTCGTCTGGGTGTTCAACACCATCGATGCGGTGATGCTGTCATGGTGCTCGGCACTGAAGAAGGATATTGCCTATACCTTGCTCAACGTGTTCTGGATCATGGTCGGCTTGATCGGTATCTTCCGCGCCAGCGGCTGGCTCTGACCCTCAGTATTCGGCTTGCGCGATCCTGGATCTGGATAAGGCCGGGTTCTGCGCGAAGTAGCGCTTGACGCCGCCGATGATGGCGCCCGCGAGTTTCTGCTGATAGTCCTCGTCGTTCAGGCGGCGCTCCTCATCCGGGTTGCTGATGAAGGCAGTCTCGACCAGGATGGAGGGAATGTCCGGCGATTTCAGCACGGCAAACCCGGCCTGCTCGACATGGCCGCGATGCAGGTCGTTGATGTTGCCCAGTTCATTCAGCACATGTTTGGCCAGCTTCATGCTGTCGTTGATGGTGGCGGTCTGCGACAGGTCGAGCAGGGTGCGTGCCAGGTAAGGGTCCTTCACCGCGATATTCACCCCGCCGATCAGATCGGCCTCATTTTCCTTTTTCGCGAGCCAGCGCGCTGCGGTGCTGGTCGCGCCGTGTTCGGACAGTGCAAATACGGACGAGCCGCGTGCGTCCGGTTTGATGAATGCATCGGCATGGATGGAGAGGAACAGGTCGGCATTTGCCTTGCGTGCCTTGGCGACGCGTCTGCCGAGTGGGATGAAGTAGTCACCGTCGCGGATCAGTACCCCGCGCATATTGGGCTGTTCGTCGACGATTGCCTTGACCTTGCGAGCGATCGTCAGCGTGACGTTCTTTTCGTGCGAACCGTTCCGGCCGATCGCGCCCGGATCCTCCCCGCCGTGTCCTGCATCGATCGCGATGATCAGTGTGCGCGCCCTCAGTTCCGGCGTCGCTGGCGAGGTTGCGGCCGGCGCACTGGCTGCGATGTTCAGGTTTTGTTCCAACTTGGGTTTTTCCTCGGCATCTCCTGGTATGCCTGGCTTGGTTGCCGCGGATGGGGGCTGTGGTGTGTCACCCTTAGGTTGTTCGAGCAGGGCCATCAATGGATCCGAGGGCTGGGCGGGGTAGACGTCCAGTACCAGACGATATCCATATTCTCCCACGGGCTTGAGGTCGAACAGTTGTGGCTTGACCTCGCCCTTGAGGTCGAGCACCAGGCGAACCACGCCCGGTTTGAAGCGGCCTACACGCACGCTCCGGATGTAGGGATCGCTGCTGCCAACGAGTTTGGTCAGGCCATTGAGCGTATCGCCGATCTCGACGCCTTCCAGATCGATCACCAGGCGCTCGGGATTTTTCACCGAGAACATGTTGTGCTGGATGGGCTGCTTCGATTCCAGCGTCAGACGCGTATAGTCCTGCGCGGGCCAGATGCGTGCCGACGTGATCGCGGTGGCTGCATGCGCCTGCGGCAGCCACAGCAGCGCTGTCAAGGTGAAGAGTGTTACAACCGCTCTAAGCATCGTTTGCCCATCTCTGTATTGGCTCTAATCTTCGCTTCGCGTCCCTCGTTCAGGATCGCGAGGTTGATCTCCACATCGGCCTGCGGGATCAATCCCTGAGCCTTCTCCGGCCACTCGATGAGGAAGACGTTATGGCCGTCGAACTCGTCGCGGAACCCGGCGGACTCCCATTCCTCCTCGTCGCGCAGGCGGTACAGGTCGAAGTGGCGCAAGTCTAACCCAGCGGCTTGATACGGCTCAACCAGCGTGTAGGTCGGGCTCTTGACCCGCCCCTTGTGGCCCAGCGCGTTCAGCACGCCGCGCACCAACGTGGTCTTGCCGGCGCCGAGGTCGCCGTGCAGATAGATCACCATGCCGGGTTCGAGACAGGAAGCGAGACGTTGTGCCAGCGCGAGGGTCGCGCTTTCGTCGGCGAGGGCGAGGCTGATTCGGCTATCATCTGAACTATGCAAATCGAACATCCTCAACAGGTGGACTACGCGGCGCTCGCGGCGCAGATACGCGCGTGGGCGCAGGAACTCGGCTTTCAGGCCGTGGGCATCAGCGACACCGACCTGTCCGCGGCGGAGAACGGTCTGCTGGAATGGCTCGCCCTCGGCATGCACGGCGAGATGGATTATATGGCAAATCACGGTACCAAACGCAGCCGCCCGGCGGAGTTGGTCCCGGGCTCGCTGAGGGTCATCTCGTTGCGCATGGACTATGCGTCGCCAGCTGCGCGCGACAGCCGGCAGGTGCTGGCAGAGGGGGAGCGCGCCTTCATTTCGCGTTACGCGCTGGGGCGCGACTATCACAAGGTGCTGCGCAGCCGGCTGGCGAAACTGGCGGACAAGATACGCGGCGCAGTCTCGGAATTCGACGGGCGCGTGTTCACCGACAGTGCGCCGGTGATGGAGGTCGAACTGGCGAGCAAGGCCGGTCTGGGCTGGCGCGGCAAACACACCTTGCTGCTGTCGCGCGAACATGGTTCCTGGTTCTTTCTCGGCGAGATCTACGTAAACCTGCCGTTGCCGCCGGATACTCCGCAGCGGGAACATTGCGGTACTTGCTCGCGCTGCATCGACGTTTGCCCCACCAGGGCCATCGTTGCGCCGTACCGGGTAGATGCGCGCCGCTGCATCTCCTATCTCACCATCGAACTCAAGGGCAGCATCCCCATCGAACTGCGCCCGCTGATCGGAAACCGCATCTACGGCTGCGACGATTGTCAGTTGGTGTGCCCGTGGAATGGCTTTGCACAGACGACGTTGGAGTTGGATTTCGCCGTGCGCCATGGGCTGGACGATGTGTCGCTGGTGGAGCTGTTTGCCTGGAACGAAGCCGAATTCAAGTCACGGCTTGCAGGCAGTGCCATCTACCGTATCGGTTTTGAGCAATGGCTGCGCAATATTGCAGTCGCGTTAGGCAATGCGCCGAAGAGCATGGAGGTTGTGACAGCCTTGCAGGCGCGTGCAGACTATCCTTCAGAACTGGTGCGTGAACATGTAGCATGGGCGCTTGCGCGCCACTCCGGTCAATAAATAAACCGTTCCCTTAGTTCTTCCAGATTCAGCTCGCGCAGTATCTGCTCCAACCGCTCCTGGGCATTCTTGCGTGGCGCGCCTTTGCGGCGGGCGATGATGAGCTCGTTCTTCATCGAGTGTTCCCAGCCCACCAGTTCCGTCACGGTCACCTGATAGCCGTGCGACTCCAGCAGTAGGCAGCGCAGCACGTTCGTGAGGTGGCTGCCGAACTCTCGGGTATGGATGGGGTGGCGCCAGATCTCGGAGAGCGGAGTCAGCCCGAACGATTGGTTCTTGTGCTTGTTCAGTACCGACGCGACTTCGGCTTGGCAACACGGAACCAGTACGACGAATCGGGCCTGTTTATGGAGTGCGAACCGGATGGCGTCGTCGGTAGCGGTGTTGCAGGCATGCAGTGCGGTGACGACGTCGATGCGTTCCGGCAGTTGCGGCGAGTGTATGGACTCCTCTACCGACAAGTTGAGGAACGACATGCGCGTGAAGTCCAGCTTGTGCGCCAACTCGCGCGATTTCTCAACCAGGGCCTCGCGCGTTTCAATGCCATATATATGTCCGGTATTACGTCCCTTGAAGAACAGATCGTAGAGGATGAAGCCTAGATAGGACTTGCCAGCGCCGTGATCCGCCAACGTCAGGCTTGGCTGCGAACTGGTGACTTCATCTAGCAGAGGCTCGATAAAGTGAAACAGGTGGTAGACCTGTTTGAGCTTGCGGCGGCTGTCCTGGTTGAGTTTGCCGTCGCGCGTGAGGATGTGCAGTTCCTTGAGCAGTTCGACGGATTGTTCGGGTTTGATATCGGGAATGGTATTCATAATGTCGCCGCACTTTAGCTGAATTTCAGTGCCATCACCAGCGTGGTCCAGCTCGATCAAACTGGCAGTGCGACGTCCTCCGTCAACCATACGTGCCGTGTGCTGACAAAATAAAATGCAGATAGTATTTGACGCGACAGGGGAGTCTTGCTATAGTTCGCCTCCTTCTGACGCGGGGTGGAGCAGCTCGGTAGCTCGTCGGGCTCATAACCCGAAGGTCATAGGTTCAAATCCTGTCCCCGCAACCCGGATTCAAAGTCTTTGCCGATAAGTCGGTGAGGACAAAAAAGAAGTACGAAATTAAAGTTGACAGCAAGTTTTTAGTCACTATAATGCGCACCTCTTCGCTGCTACGGCAGCTGCTCTTTAAAAGTTAAACAAACAACCGACGAGTGTAGGTGCTTGGTTTTTGGGAAGTTTCGAGT
>DASTGP010000191.1:0-2644 GCA_035605585.1 Gallionella sp.
GTGTGCCCAACAGAGTGCCTCGGTAATCGGTCCGGGGCGTCGTTTGCCGGCATAGAGCTCGTTGAATCCGGCATAGGCATCGGCTTGCAGAATGCCGCTATAGGAGGCCAGATGTTGTCGCGGATGCTCGCCGCCGCGATCGCGCGAATAAAAGAACATCGCCGCCGGCGGGTCGTGGCCGCCGAATGGCCGGTCGTCCTTGACATAGGTCCACAGCCGCGCCGTGACGGTCTTGTTCTTTGCCAGCACCGGCACGGTCGTGTCATCGCCGTGCAGGCGCTCGGCAGCCAGAACGTGACGTCGGATCAACTCGATCAGCGGCGCCATCGTGGCGGCGCATGTGCCGACCCAGTCCGCCAAGGTCGACACGTCCAGCTCGACGCCCTCACGGGCGTAAACCTCGCTTTGCCGGTTGAGAGGCTGATGCTGCCCGAACTTGGCGTAAAGGATCATCGCCAGCAGGCTTGCCCCGGCGCGCCCCCGCGCAATGGCGTGGAAGGGTGCGGGCGGCTGGGTGATCCTCTGGCATGACCGGCAGCTGAACTTCTCGCGAACGGTCTGGATCACCTTCCACTGGCGCGGCACCACTTCCAGCGTCTCGGTCACGTCCTCGCCGAGCTTGGATAGCTTGCCGCCGCAGGCTGGACAGGCGCAGGGCGCCGGGATGACCACCCGCTCGCGCGGCAGATGCGCTGGTAACGGCGCTCGCACCGGCCGCCGGCGGGTGAAGCCCTGGACCGCCGAGCCGGGTGTTCCGGGCTCGGTGATGACCGATCGCTCGGCCGCGTCTGCTTCCGCTTCCTCGAGTTGTAGCTCCAGCTGGTCGATGATCTTGCGACCGCGCTCTGAGGACTGGCCGTACTGATCGCGCCGCAGCTTGGCGATCATCAGCTTCAGATGCACGATCATCGCCGCGGCGCCCGAGGCGCGAGCTTCGGCCAGGGTCAGCTCCTCGCGCTGCTGCAGGATCAGCGCATGGGCCTCGGCAAGATCGGTTGGCAGCGGTGCAGGGCTCGGCACAGCGGCATTGAATCATGCCGCCGCACCGTCGTCGCCATCTCAGGCCATCCCTGAGTCAACCTGACGCAGCTCAGCCGGCCGCCCGTGGACGCCAGGTGTGCTGCGGGTTCCGCCAATCGATGCCGTCGAGCATATAGGCGAGCTGCGCCGCCGAGATCGCGACCGTCCCATCGGCCGGCGACGGCCACAGAAAGCGGCCGCGCTCCAACCGCTTGGCGTACAGCGACATGCCGATCCCGTCATGCCAGATGATCTTAATCAGGTCGCCTCTGACGCCTCGGAACACGTAGAGGTCACCGGCGTGCGAATCGCGCCCCAGAACCTGCTGTACCTGCAGCGCCAGCCCGTTCATGCCTTTGCGCATGTCGGTCCGACCGACTGCCAACCAAACCCGAACCCCGGACGGGATCATCGGCGCGCCAGGACGTCGAGAATGCGCCGCAGCGTCTTCGCGTCAACAGCAGAACCGACACGGACGCAATATCCACCCGGCACCTCAATCTCGATCGTGTCCATCACACTTTGCGGCGGTGCAGTCTCCCGCGCCGGTTCCGCTGCGACCGTCATCGGGACCAGTCCCGGACCGGCCAGAAGACCGTCTCGGTAAAGCTTGCGCCAGCTGAACAGCTGGTTCGTGTTCAGATCGTAGCGACGTGCCACCAGCGAAACCGACGAGCCAGGCTCGAAGGAAGCCGCCACGATCTCCCGCTTCAGCGTCTCAGGCCATGACCGATGACGTCGTCGACCCGGGCCACTCGTGTCCATAATCGCATTCGTGGACACAATCCACCATCACGCTTCCGATCAGTCACATTCGCTGAAGCCGACCGTTTCCGGAAGACGGTCCTCCCCGGAGCGGTACCGCTCTCCTGGAAGTGCATGGCGCTTATGTGCACACGTATGAAGGTGGCATCGCTTTCCTGCGGGTGAACCCCAAGGTCGATTGCCTAATCCTGGATTACGACATGCCAGGCCTCAGTGGTCTCGACGTTATTTCAGAGTTACGAACACGGGAGTGGACCACCCCGATCATTCTGACCACAGCGATTGATCATTCGAGCGTCGAGCAGCAGGCGCTCCAGTTGGGAATTAAACTGATAAAGAAATCATCGGGACCGAAGGCGCTGCTGCAGGCGATCCGGGATAAATTGCAGGAAGCGCTCTGCCCCAGAAACATATGACCGCTCTTAAAAGATGTTCAAAGTCTCGCAGCGTGTTTCCCGGCACCTCTGACTCCTTCCCGAAAACGATCCAGTGTCCATCGATAGGCCGGCCACTCTGGTACGGAGATGGCCAATTGGCGCTGAGGGCATTAATGCCGCCGTTCAAATTTGGATGACCGCTGTCGACGCGTAGTGGAAGCTGGTGACGGAGACCGGCTGGTTCCGGTTTGCCCCAAAGCCGCCATTC
Source organism: Gallionella sp. (assembly GCA_035605585.1). Taxonomy (GTDB): domain Bacteria; phylum Pseudomonadota; class Gammaproteobacteria; order Burkholderiales; family Gallionellaceae; genus Gallionella. The sequence continues at coordinate 2,431 of DASTGP010000191.1, forward strand.
CGCGAGAGCACCGGCTCCGACCGAGTTGAAAAGCGGACAATCTTTTCGCGATCGTCGACGGCTGCCCACCCGACAATATCGACGCTCCTGTCCTGCCGTTCGGGGGCAGTCACGCGTCTCCTGAATGCCACGTCTCCGGTAGCCCCGCCAGAGCCATGATGCGGCAGTCAGCGAGCGCGATGGCGTAGGCTGTTTCTCTTTGGGACCGAGCCTT
>DASTGP010000192.1:0-2076 GCA_035605585.1 Gallionella sp.
CGGCGTCGCTTCCGCAAATTCGTTGGCCAGCGTCGAGGTGATGCTATTGCCCGGGGCGTACAGGGAAATGCCATTGAGGAAGTTCGTGTTGCCAATGACGAAGGTCACCGCCATCGTTTCGCCCAGCGCGCGACCCAGCCCCAGCATGATGCCGCCGACCACGCCGATGCGGGTGTAGGGCAGCACGATTTTCCACATGACTTCCCAGGTGGTCGCACCGAGGCCGTAGGCCGATTCTTTCAGCAGTGTGGGCACCACTTCAAACACGTCGCGCATCACCGAGGCGATGAAGGGGATCACCATGATCGCGAGGATAATGCCGGCGGTCAGCATGCCGATGCCCATCGGCGGGCCGGAGAAGAACGGGCCGATATAAGGCATTGCGCCGATATGATCGTTGAGCCAAGGCTCGACATGGTCGGCGAACAGCGGGGCGAACACGAACAGGCCCCACATACCGTAAATAATACTGGGGATGCCGGCGAGCAGTTCGACGGCGATGCCGAGCGGGCGGCGCAGGATGCGCGGCGACAGTTCGGTCAGGAAAATTGCGATGCCGAAACTGACCGGTATCGCGATCAACAGCGCGATGCCGGAAGTGACTAGCGTGCCGATGATAGGAATCAGCGCGCCGAATTGATCGTTGACCGGATCCCAGTCGGGACTGGTCAGGAAGCCGAAACCAAAGGCGTGGATGGCGGGCATGCTGCCTATCACCAGTGAGCCGATAATAGCGGCGAGCAGCAACAGCACACCAAATGCGCAAATTCGCGTCAGATTGCGGAACAGGACATCGAGCACCGTTTGTCGTTTCAGGTGCGCGTCGCGTAATAACGTCGTTGACATGGTTGGCTGGTTTCTGTGGCTAAAAATCTTGTGGTGGACAAAATAACGGGGGCCGGAGCCCCCGCGATTATATCTTAACGAAGCCGATTATTTCGTCAGCGAAGTGCCGGACGCGTCGCGGATCTGATTCTTCCAGGCCTTGCGGATCAGGTTTTGCACATTCTCCGGCAGCGGCACATAGTCCAGTTGAGCGGCCAGCGGGCTGCCATTGGTATAAGCCCAGTCGAAGAACTTCAGCACTTCGCGGCCCATCGCTGCATCTTCCTGCATCTTGTGCATCAGGATGAAGGTTGCGCCGCTGATCGGCCAGCTTTCCTTGCCCGGCTCGTTGGTCAGAATTTCGTAGAAGCCGGGTGCCTTGTCCCACTGGGCATTTGCAGCAGCGGCCTTGAAGGAGACATCGCTAGGCTCGACGAATTGACCGTCGCGGTTCTTCATCTGCACATAGGCCATCTTGTTCTGCAATGCGTAGGCATATTCCACATAACCGATGGAATTCTTGATGCGCTGCACGTAAGAGGCTACGCCTTCGTTACCCTTGCCGCCGGTACCGGTTTTCCAGGAAACTGCAGTACCTTCACCGACCGAAGTTTTCCATTCGGCGCTGGCTTTGGACAGGTAGTTGGTGAAAATGAAGCTGGTGCCGGAACCGTCGGAACGGTGCACCACGGTGATGTTTTCGTCGGGCAGCTTCACGTCCTTGTTCAGCGCGACCAGCGCCGGATCGTTCCACTTGGTGATCTTGCCCAGATAGATGTTCGCCAGTGCGTTGCCGTCAAGCTTCATCTTGCCGGCGGCCACGCCTTCGATGTTCACGACCGGCACCACGCCGCCGATCACAGTCGGGAATTGCACCAAACCGTCTTTTTCCAGCTTGTCCAGCGTCAGCGGCATATCGGAGGCGCCGAAGGTCACCGTCTTCGCCTTGATCTGCTTGATGCCGCCGCCCGAGCCGATGGACTGGTAGTTCATCGCAACGCCGGTCTTGGCCTTGTATGCCTCGGCCCACTTGGCGTAGATCGGGTAAGGGAAGGTCGCGCCCGCGCCGGTGATGGTTGCGGCGGCCAGGCTAGCGCCGGCATAAGTCATGGCGGTTGCGGCAGCGATGCCGACGATGAGTTGCTTGAGCTTGCTGTTCATGTTCTCTCCATTGGGTTGTGATGCATCCGGGAAGCCCTGTAAATCAACAATGTTCCGTTGCGGGTCGCATATTAAGTCAGTTATGTGACG
>DASTGP010000013.1:0-45603 GCA_035605585.1 Gallionella sp.
AAGGCGTCGTTGAAACGTCCGGTGGTGAGCCAGCCGTCGAGCGAGGCATCCACCAGGTTCTGCAGTTCCGCAGCGCCGATCACTTTGCCGGAAGGCGGCACAGCATTCTTGCCCGGCTCGAAGGTACCGGGCGCATAGGCCAGGTCGGCGTATTGTTTGACGAGGTCGGCGATCTGGGCGCGGAGTTGTTCTTTGGTGCTCATGTCGTCTTTCACTGTGCGTATTGTTCGATCTGTTTCAGGGTGAAGCTGCGCATGTCCTGCTGCGCCAGCCAGGCGCGCTGCCATTCGACGATCATTCCCAGCGTGCGCGCGAGGTGCCAGCGCGGTTGCCAATCAAGGCGCATCTTCGCCTTGGAGCAGTCCAGCTTGAGGTAATGCGCTTCGTGCGGATGGTCGCCTGCGTCGAGCTGCCAGCTCGCTCCCTCGCCCCATTGCCGAGTGAGCTGCTCGACGATCCATTGCACCGGCTTCGCATCTTCTTCGCTGGGGCCGAAGTTCCAGCCTTCGGCATAGGCGACACCTTGTTCGAAAAGCTTCTGCGCCAGCTGCAGGTAGCCGGAGAGCGGCTCCAGCACGTGCTGCCAGGGACGGATGGCGTGCGGACTGCGGATCACCACCGGACGGCCTGCGCTGATCGCACGCAGGATGTCCGGGATCAACCGGTCTTCCGCCCAGTCGCCGCCGCCGATGACGTTGCCGGCACGGCCGGAGGCCAGAGCGACGCGGTGCTCGCCATACTTGGCGGGATTGAAGAAGGAATTGCGGTAGGCCGAGGTCACCAGTTCGGCGCAGCCCTTGCTGTTGCTGTAGGGATCGAAGCCGCCCATGGCTTCGCTTTCGCGATAGCCCCACACCCATTCCTTGTTGTCGTAGCACTTGTCGCTGGTGACGTTGACCACGGCGCGCACCGAGGAGGTCTGGCGTACCGCTTCCAGCAGGTGCACCGTGCCCATCACGTTGGTGGAATAGGTCTCGACGGGGTTGACGTACGAATAGCGCACCAGCGGCTGCGCCGCCATGTGGATGACGATGTCGGGCTCGGCTTCGCGCATGGCACGGCTCAGCGCGGCGGCGTCGCGGATGTCACCGATGATGCTAGTCATGCCCTGTGCGACGTTGGCCGCTTCGAACAGGCTGGGATCGGTCGGCGGTTGCAGCGCATAGCCCGTCACCTCGGCACCGAGTTGTTGCAGCCACAGGCTCAGCCAGCTTCCCTTGAAGCCGGTGTGACCGGTCAGGAAGACCTTCTTGCCGCGCCAGAAGGCTGCGTTCATTTCCACACCTTCCACGGCGCCTTGCCGGTCTGCCACAGTTCTTCCAGGTGAATCTTGTCGCGCAGTGTGTCCATCGGCTGCCAGAATCCATTGTGGTGATACGCCGCGAGGTCGCCCTCTTCCGCCAGACGTTCCAGCGGTTCGCGTTCCCAGATCGTCTTGTCGTCGACGATGTAGTCGATGACCTCAGGCGACAGCACGAAAAAGCCACCGTTGATCATGGCGCCGTCTCCCTTGGGCTTTTCCCGGAAACTGTTGACCTTGTTTCCGGTCATGTCCAATGCACCGAAACGGCCCGGGGGAACAGTCGCAGTCAGCGTCGCCTTGACCTTCTGCGCCTTGTGGAAAGCGATCAGTTCGGTGATGTTGACGTCACCCACGCCATCGCCATAGGTGAAGCAGAACGCCTCTTCGCCCTTGACGTAGTCCGCCACGCGCTTCAATCGCCCCCCAGTCATGGTGTCTTCGCCGGTGTCCACCAGCGTCACGCGCCACGGCTCCGCGTAGCGCTGGTGCACTTCCATCTTGTTGTGTTCCATGTCGAACGTCACGTCCGACATGTGCAGGAAGTAGTTGGCGAAATATTCCTTGATGACATAGCCCTTGTAGCCGCAGCAGATAATGAAGTCATTCACGCCGTGGGCGGCATATGTTTTCATGATATGCCACAAAACCGGCTTACCGCCGATCTCGACCATCGGCTTCGGACGTACCGACGTCTCCTCGCTGATCCTCGTACCCAAACCACCTGCAAGAATGACGGCCTTCATTTATACCTCTTGAGAATTATTGCCACTTCGTTTATTCACGTTTGGTTGAAGCAAGCCTTGTTGCTCCGCATCCCGCTTCAATTCTTCGATTTCCTCGCTCAACCGCTCGTATTCCTGAACCTTGTATTTGAGGAAGTCCACTGTCATTCGCGCCTTCACCTCTACACCGCGCGGGGTCAGCAGATAGGCATAAGCCAGCTTGTTGTCGCTGTTGCGGAAATTGTTGACCTTCAGGCAGCCCTTCTCGACAAGGGCATTCAGGCAGTAATTGACCTTGCCAAGACTGATACCCAAGCGTTTCGCCAAATCTCTTTGGGAAAGGCTCGGGTTATCTTCCAAGGTCTTGAGTAAGCCGTAGCTAGTATTGTCGTCGAACATCTGCGCCTGCGTTCATCCAATGAACGCAGGCATTAAAACAGCCCATGTTTGGGGCTGTCAAGTCCGGTCAATGCAGCGCTCGGTTGACCCGGCCTACATCTTCCTCGCCCAGCGCACCCACCGCCGCTTTCAGACGCAGTTGGCTGACCAGGTAGTTGTATTCGGCCTGGTACAGATCGCGGCGGGTGGCATAAAGCTGCTGCTGGGCATTCAGGACATCGAGATTGGTGCGCACGCCCACCTCCTGCCCAAGCTTGCTTGCTTCCAGCACGCTCTCACTGGAGGTAAGCGCCTGTTGCAGCGCCTTGACCTGGGCGATGCCGCTGACTACGCCGAGATAGGCTTGACGAGTCTGGGTGGCGACGGTGCGTCGCGCGTTCTCCAGCTCTTCCTTCGCACGGTCGCGATTGGCCTCGGCTTCGCGCCAGCGGGAGTTCACCACGCCGCCCTGGAACAGCGGCATGTTCAATTGAACTCCGATGCTTTTGTTGCGGCTGTCGCTGCCCACGCCGAAGCTGCCACCACTGGCACTGTTTTCGCCGTAATTGGCGACCAGATCCACCGTCGGATAGTGGCCGCCGCGGTTGCGCGCGACTTCCTTGTCGGCAATTTCGGCGGCCGCCTTCGCAATGGCCAGCTGCGGATTGTTCAACTCCGCGTCGCCCACCCATTTCTCCATGTCGGCGGGTTGCGGTGCCTCCAGCTTGAATTCCTTGCCGAGCGGCTTGAGTTCCTTCGGCATGGCGTTAAGCAATTGCTGCAAGGCACGGCGCTTGATCTCCAGGTCGTTCTGCGCGGCGATCTCCTGCGCGCTGGTGAGGTCGTAGCGCGACTGCGCCTCAAGGGTATCGGTGATGGTGGCGCTACCCACTTCAAAGTTGCGCTTGGCCTGCTCAAGTTGCTCCGTAATAGCGGTCTTTTGCGCCTCGGCAAGCCGCACGCCGTCTTGCGCGATCAGCACGTCAAAATAGGCCTGCGCCACACGCAAGATCAGGTCCTGCTCAGCAACCATGAATTGCGCTTCCGTTTGGGCTACCTGCAATTCAGATTCGGTATAGGCCAGCCAGTTCTGCTGGCGAAACAGCGGCTGCGTCAGGTTGACGCTGTAACCGTTGGAGTTGTAGCGCTGGTTAGGATTTACCCCGGGAAAAGGAGGGACCCCGCGATACTGTATGGTCTGATCGTTGAACGTGCTGTTCGCGCTGAGGTTGAGCGTGGGCATCAGCAGGGATCGCCCCTGCGGCAGCTTTTCCAGCCCGGCCTGGCGCGCGGCACGCGCAGCCGCGAACACCGGGTCGTTCGCCTGCGCGGCACGGAAGGTTTCCAGCAAGTCGGCGGCCTGTGCCGAACCGGCAGCGGCGAGCAACGTCGCCAAGAGATAGGGTTTTAGTCTCATCGGTCTGCGCAACCTATATATTAGATTTTTCTAATACTACCGCCTGGGGCTGCGTTGCGCAATCCCGACGGTCAGAACACGAACCGCTGGGGTTGTGCCGCGTTCTGCAGCGGCGCAACGCAGGTTTCCAGGACGTTGACTGTCTCAAAGGTATCCGGCGCGACGCGGGTGATCAGCCTTGCTTCCATCAGCGGCGCTTCGCCGACAATAGCAAACAAGCGTCCGCCAACGTTCAGGCCGTTCTGGAATGCCTCCGGCAACACCGGAGTGGAGCCTGTCACCACGATCACATCGTAGCTTGCCTCGCCCCAGCCGCGCGCCGCATCGCCCACCACGAGGGTTACGTTGTCGCGGTGATAGGGCGCCAGATTCTGTTTCGCAGCGGCGCTCAACTCCGGCACGATCTCGACCGAGGTCACGTGCCCGGCCAATGCGGACAGCAGCGCCGTCAGATAACCGCTGCCGGTACCCACTTCCAGCACCTTATCGTCCCGAGTGACATGCAATTCCTGAACGACGCGCGCTTCCAGCTTGGGCTGCCACATGGCAGCGCCATAGCCCAAGGGAATCTCCATGTCGGCAAAAGCCAAGTCTTTCATTCCCGCCGGCACGAATTGTTCGCGGCGCACATGTTTGAGCAATTCAAGCACCCGTCCGTCCAGCACATCCCACGGGCGAATCTGCTGCTCGATCATGTTGAAGCGCGCTTGTTCCACGTTTTGCATCTCCCTCTCCTGAAGCTTCGTATTCATTTTCGTTATGGTGTTGCTATCGTCAGGCAGTATAACAACAGCCCCCAGTCGGCTCAACTTGCTTTTGCCCTGCCTTTCCAGTACCTTGCGTTCCTCGCTAGGGGTCTGCTAATCAAAGCAGTGAGATATACCCTTTGAACCTGTACGGGTCATGCCGTCGTAGGGAAGCATCCTTCCGGTGCTTTCTGCAATTTAGGAGCACCACCATGAACGCCAATCCCCAATTCATCGCCCAGACCGCGCACGTCGACGAAGCCGCGGTCAAGCCATTGCCGAATTCGCGCAAAGTCTATGTCCAAGGCTCGCGCCCCGACATCCGCGTGCCGATGCGCGAAATCACCTTGACCGATACGCATACCAGCAACGGTATCGAGAAGAATCCTCCTATCTATGTCTATGACTGCTCCGGCCCCTATACCGACCCGGCGGTGAAGATCGACATCCGCTCCGGCCTCGAAGAACTGCGCGCGCCGTGGATCGCCGAGCGCGACGACACTGAAGCTTTGCCGCGCCTGACCTCCGAATACGGCCAGCAACGCCTCAACGACCCGGCGCTCGCCGACATGCGCTTCAACCTCAAGCACACGCCGCGCAAAGCCAAGCCCGGAAAAAATGTGACGCAGATGCACTATGCGCGCCAAGGCATCATCACGCCGGAGATGGAATACATCGCGATCCGCGAAAACGTTTTGCGTAACAACGTGGAGCAAAAGTTTCGCGAGGGCGGCGACCCGAGCAAAACCACTCAACATCAACCCCTTTCCGAGATGCTGCTCAAGCAGCATCCGGGCGAGAACTTCGGCAAGGCCATGCCGAAGGAGATCACGCCGGAGTTCGTGCGCTCTGAGGTCGCCGCCGGCCGCGCCGTGATCACCGCCAACATCAACCACCCCGAATGCGAACCGATGATCATCGGCCGCAACTTCCTGGTGAAGATCAACGCCAACATCGGCAACTCGGCACTCGGTTCCAGTATCCAGGAAGAAGTGGAGAAGATGACCTGGGCCATCCGCTGGGGCGGCGACACGGTGATGGATTTGAGCACCGGCAAGAACATCCACGAAACGCGCGAGTGGATCATCCGCAACTCGCCCGTGCCCATCGGCACCGTGCCGATCTATCAGGCACTGGAAAAGGTCAACGGCAAGGCCGAAGACCTGACCTGGGAGATCTTCAAGGACACCCTGATCGAGCAGGCCGAACAGGGCGTGGACTACTTCACTATCCACGCCGGCGTGCTGCTGCGCTACATCCCCATGACCGCGAAGCGCATGACCGGCATCGTCTCGCGCGGCGGCTCCATCATGGCCAAGTGGTGCCTCGCGCATCACAAGGAGAACTTCCTCTACACGCACTTCGAAGAGATCTGCGAGATCATGAAGGCCTATGACGTGACCTTCTCGCTCGGCGACGGCCTGCGTCCCGGCTCGGTCTACGACGCCAACGACGAAGCGCAACTCGGCGAACTCAAGACGCTGGGCGAGCTCACCCAGATCGCGTGGAAGCACGACGTGCAGGTGATGATCGAAGGCCCCGGCCATGTGCCCATGCACATGATCAAGGAGAACATGGACCTGCAACTGAAGTGGTGCCACGAAGCGCCGTTCTACACCCTCGGCCCGCTGACGCAGGACATCGCCCCCGGCTACGACCACATCACCTCTGCGATTGGTGCGGCGATGATCGGCTGGTTCGGCACCGCCATGCTCTGCTACGTCACGCCCAAGGAACACCTCGGCCTGCCCAACAAGGCCGACGTCAAGGAAGGCATCATCACCTACAAGATCGCCGCCCACGCCGCCGACCTCGCCAAGGGCCACCCCGGCGCGCAGATCCGCGACAATGCCATGAGCAAGGCGCGCTTCGAATTCCGCTGGGAAGACCAGTTCAACATCGGCCTCGACCCCGACCGCGCCCGCGAATTCCACGACGAGACCCTGCCCAAGGAATCCGCCAAGGTCGCCCACTTCTGCTCCATGTGCGGCCCGCAATTCTGCTCGATGAAGATCAGCCAGGACGTGCGCGATTTCGCCGCTGCTCAGGGCGTGGACGAACAGGCTGCGCTACAGAAGGGGATGGAAGTAAAGTCGGTAGAGTTCGTCAAACAAGGCGCACAGGTCTATCACAAAGCATGACGCTGGAATGCAAGGAGGGCTGCGGTGCCTGCTGCATCGCGCCTTCCATCACTTCGCCGCTGCCAGGCATGCCACAGGGCAAGCCAGCCGGCGTACCGTGCATCCAGCTCAATGACAATCTCCGCTGCAAGGTGTTCGGCAAGACCGAACGTCCCGACTTCTGCGCCGGGCTGCAACCATCGGCGGAGATGTGCGGCACTTCACGCGAACAGGCGTTGATGTGGCTGACCCAATTAGAGCAAGCAACGTGCCCCTCCGTATAATTGAACCAAGCTAAGGTCCTGCCATGGCAAGTGAAGGAGTGAAGTTGATGAGCGAGCTGGAAACCATCGCCGTTATCGGGCTGGGGTATGTCGGGCTGCCGTTGGCCGTTGAGTTTGGCAAAAAATTCAACACGATTGGTTATGACTTGTCCGAAAACAAGGTCGATAGCTACCGGGAGTTCATCGATCCGGCGGGCGAGGTTGCCACGAGCGACCTGAAAGCAGCCACAAAGCTTCGTTTCACAACCGACCCCGCGGATTTGTCTGCCGCCGACTTTGTTATCGTGGCAGTGCCCACCCCGGTTGATAAAGCTAATCAGCCCGACTTCTCCCCGCTCGTTTCCTCAAGCGCCACCGTAGGCCGGCACATGAAACGAGGCGCCATCGTTATCTACGAATCGACGGTCTACCCCGGAGCAACCGAAGAGATTTGCATTCCCGTGCTGGAACGGGAATCCGGCATGAAGTGGAAACGGGATTTTAATGTCGGCTATTCCCCGGAACGGGTCAATCCCGGAGACAAGGAACGCACCATCGCCATGGTCACCAAGGTGGTTTCGGGGGACAACGAGGCAACGCTGGAAAAGGTATCCAGGCTCTATGAATCCGTCATCCAAGCCGGTGTGCATCGTGCCACTTCGATCAAGGTCGCCGAAGCAGCCAAGGTCATCGAGAACACGCAGCGCGATCTGAATATCGCCTTGATGAACGAGTTGTCCATTATTTTCGGGAAGCTCGGGATCGATACGCTGGAAGTTCTGCAGGCGGCAGGCACAAAGTGGAATTTTTTGCCGTTCCGTCCCGGGTTGGTTGGAGGGCACTGCATCGGCGTGGACCCGTACTACCTGACGCATAAGGCAGCGATGCTAGGCTACCACCCGCAAGTGATCCTGGCGGGGCGACGGATCAATGATGACATGGCCTCCCATGTGGCGAAACAGACCATCAAACAGATGGTCCACGCAGGCTCTTCGATCAAGGGAGCCAAGGTAATCGTCCTGGGACTGACGTTCAAGGAGAATTGCTCCGATTTGCGTAATTCAAAAGTTGCCGACCTGGTCGGGGAGCTTGAGGAATTCGAATGCGAGGTCACAGTGCATGACCCGATTGCCGATCCCGCCAAAGCGCAACACGAATACGGCATTTCATTGTGTGCCTGGGATGATCTGCCAGGCGATGCAGACGCCGTTGTGTTGGCAGTAACACACCGCGAGTATCTGGATAGGCCATTGCCTGACATCCTCAGGCACATCAAACGCAATGGCGTAGTAGTCGACATCAAGTCCGCTTTCGATCCCGTTGCGATCAGGAGTGCAGGTTTCCGCCTATGGCGCGTGTAGCTCAATAACGTAATCCTGCCACCGGTATAATCGCGCCATGCAACGCCTCGCCTCCCCTCCCACCCCAATCACCGCCGACTCGCCCTGCGTCGGCTACTGCACCACGGTGCTGGGCGATGATATCTGCCGCAGTTGCCTGCGCACCTTCGACGAGATCACCCGCTGGGTAGGAATGAGCGACGAAGAGCGCCGCGCCGTAAATCTGCGCATCGCAACCGAACAATCACAGGGTTAATTCCACATGGACATCGCACTGCTCATCAAGGCCGCCATCCTCGGTATCGTCGAAGGACTGACCGAATTCCTGCCCATCTCTTCCACCGGACACCTGATCATCCTCGGCGACCTGCTCGACTTCAACGACGAGCGCGGCAAAGTGTTCGATATTGTCATCCAGCTCGGCGCCATCCTCGCGGTGTGCTGGGATTATCGCGAGCGCCTGACCAAGGTGGCGGTCGGCCTGCCGAGCGACAAACCGTCGCAACGTTTCGCCGCGATGCTGTTCGTCGGCTTCCTGCCCGCGGCGGTACTGGGATTCATGTTCCATTCCACCATCAAAGCCCTGCTGTTCAACCCCATCACCGTCGCCACCGCGCTGATCATCGGCGGCTTCGTCATCCTCTACGTCGAAAAGCGCGCCTATCATCCGCGCGTCAATTCGGTGGACGAGATGCGCTGGCCCGACGCGCTCAAGGTGGGGTTCGCGCAAGCCGTGGCTATGATTCCCGGGACATCGCGCTCGGGCGCGACCATCATGGGCGGCCTGATCTTCGGATTGAGCCGAAAAACAGCGGCGGAATTCTCCTTCTTCCTCGCCATTCCCACCATGTTCGCCGCGACGGCCTATGACCTGTATAAGAACTGGTCGTTATTGAACGCCTCTGACCTGCCGGTGTTCGCAATCGGCTTCGTCACTTCGTTCATTGCCGCGATGTGGGCGGTCAAAGGCTTCATCCGCTTCATCTCCAACCACACCTTCGTGGTGTTCGCCTGGTACCGCATTGTGTTCGGGCTAATCGTGCTGCTCACTGCCTACTCCGGCCTGGTGACTTGGTCGCACCCATAAAAAACCGCCGGGATTTCCGGCGGTTTCGTTTGTCGCAGCTTCAGGCCGAAGTTAGAACTTCACAGTCACACCCGCATTGATCGAGCGCCCCATGCCCGGAACGGAAGTTCCATAAACCATCGTGCGCTGCCCCAGATAGCTGCCGCCCAGCGGGTCGAAGTAGAACTTGTTGAGCAGGTTCTCCACGCCGACATCGAAGCGCACCTGTTTCCACTCATAGCTGCCATGCACGTTGAGCAGGCCGTAACCTCCGGTCTTGAGTTCGTTGCGCACTGCCGAAGTCCGGGTCTTGGCGCTAACCATGTGCATTTCCATATTGTTGGTCCAATTGCCCCAGCGCTGCTCGATGGACAGCTTCGCGTTCAGCGGCATGATGTGGTAAAGGTTGTCGCCGGAGGTCAGGTTCTTGCCATTCACATAGTTCAACACGCCGGTCGCCGCAAAACTGCCATAACCGCTTTCCGCCGCCATCGGAACGCGCGCAGACACATCTGCCCCGTAGAGACGGGCCGATTGATTGACGAATTGCAGGTTGACGAAGCCGGTCGTAGCGATCAGGTTGGCGGGAGTACAGGCCATGCTGCCCGCGACGACCGGGCAACGAACCGCATCGATGTAATTCTGCACATGGGTGTAATACGGCGAGACCTTTACCTCAAAGCCGTTTTCACCGGCGTCATGCCAACTCGCCGAACCACTCAGTGTGCGCGCCACCTCCGGTTTCAAATTGAGGTTGCCGACATAACCGTTGCCGTCGCCGAACCAGTTGTTCATGTGCATCGCCATGGCGTTGTTGGTCGACCACGCGAAGCGTTCATACAGGTTAGGCGAGCGGGTCTTTTGTGCGAACCCGAACTCGAAGGTCTTCTGCTCATCCGGTGTGTAACGCGCCAACGCCGTCAGGTCGATGTTGTTGTCCGTACGCTGACGGTTCGCCGCATTGAATGCCCCAGGAATGCTGGTTGGCAACAACGGATTTCCGTAAGACGCGGTGCTATACCCCTGCACCGTTCCGGTGTTCATCTTCACGGTATCGCTGCGCAGCCCGAGTTGCGAGACCCATTGCTGGCTCCAGCGCGCTTCCCATTCGGCAAACACATCCAAGCGGTCGCGCTGGCCGTTATTGATGTTCCAGAAGGTATTGGGCGACATCATGGCCGACGGCGGTGCGGAGTTCCACCAGTCGTTCAAGCGGTAGCGCTGATACTCGGTGCCCAATCTCAGGATGTCGCGCTCCGAAACGATTACATCGCCCTTGAGCAGGAAGCCGGTGTTCTTGCCATCGGTATCCATGGGCATACCCAGCACTTGGGTGGCCGTCCGCTTGGCCTCCAGGGAGTTCATATAGTGCCGGGTGTGCTCGTTGTAGACACGAGCCTGCAAGGCACCCCAACCGTATTGGCCGCTGTAGTTCAGGTTAATCTGCTGGCTGTCGTTCTTCAGCATATCCATGTATTCGTTGGGAAAGCCCTGGTAGGGGATGTTCTGCAGCCCCAGCTTCAGCTCAACCAGATGATTGTCGCGCCGCAAGCCGAACGCCAGCGCATGATTCTCGGATTTGTATTGCGACGAAGCCACTTCGTCTCCCGCCACGAACACGTTGGCGAGCGTGCCAGTGGAGATTGCGGCGGCCTTGAAGGCGCCGCCTGCCTTGTAATTCTTTGCCTGAACCGTTGAACCGGTGTAGTGCACCGACAGGGTCTCGCTCGCGAGCGTGGCGGAAAGATTCGCACCCTGCGCCCTGTTGTTGCTGCGATAGAATGCACCTGCCTGTCCCTTCAACAAACTTTCCCCGTTTTGGGCAAATTCCGGTGCGGCAGAATCGACCGTGATCGTACCTGCAGTGCTGTCTCCGCCCACGCTGACCGGAGTAATGCCGGCAAACACCTTGACGCTGGCGACGTTGGACGGATCTATGTAGGAAAGCGGTGAATTCATGTGGTTGGCACAAGCCGAAATGAGGTCCATGCCGTCGACTTTGACGCGCACGCGGTCGTCGGCCATGCCGTGGATGACAGGCAGGCTGGAAACGCCGCCGGCGCCGTACAGGCTGACACCGGGCTGGCCGTCCAGCAGCTTTGCAGTATCGCTGGTATTGGTGTGCAGGCGCGCGAGCCCTTTCTGATCCAGCCTGGAATTGGCAGGCGACGGCAAAGGCTGCAGCTTTTCCGCCGTAACATCGACTTCCGGCATGGTCGCCGTCTCGGCGGCAAAAGCGCCCGGCGCAAATGCCAGCGCGACACAAACGGTAATACGTTTCAACTGCATCGTTCTTCTCCCTGTAAAAATGTGCCGCGATTATCGGCGCGGCACATTTCGCTGGGAATGTGGCAAATTGTCGCACCCGGCAGGGTGCGGCATTTGCGGTGGAGACTAATCGAAGGTTATGTCGTAACCACAAATTGTCGCACCCCACAGAGTTGGGAGCAATTTGTGGCGATGGGCTAATCTTCAATGCCTTAGCCACGAATTGCCACGCTCTCAAGAATGGCTATCTATCCCCTCTGCTTTGCCGGTCAGACGCAACATGGCACGCCAAAGATGTCATCTCGGTGTCATAATCGCGCAACATAATCACAACCCATGGAGATTCCGGAACATGACGAGAATGGTGCATTGCGTGAAACTGGGCCGCGAGGCCGAAGGGCTGGATCGTCCGCCCTACCCCGGCCCGCTCGGCCAGCGGATTTTCGAGAACGTGTCCAAGGAAGCCTGGCAAGGCTGGATCCGCTTCCAGACCATGCTGGTGAACGAGAATCGCCTGAACCTCGCCGATGCACAGGCGCGCAAGTATCTGGCCGCGCAGATGGAGAACTACTTCTTCGGCGAGGGCTCGCAGATGCCGCAGGGATACGTTCCACCGAAAAACTGATCGTCTCCGCCTTGTCCAGAAAATTCGCCCCGCAGCAGTTTCTCAACCGTGAACTCGGCCAGCTCGAGTTCAACCAGCGCGTGCTCGCGCAGGCCGAGGACGCGTCTATCCCACTGCTGGAGCGCCTGAAATACCTATGCATCGTCAGCAGTAACCTCGACGAATTCTTCGAGATCCGCGTCGCAGGTCTGAAAGAACAGATCAAGCTGGGCAGCGTCGTGCCCAGTGTGGACGGGATGACCGCAAAGCAAACGCTCAAGCTGGTAACCGAACAGGCGCACCGCCTGATCGAGCGGCAGTACCAGTTGTTCAACACCGACCTCGTCCCTGCACTCGCCGCGCAAGGCATTAAATTCATCCGCCGCACCCACTGGAACGAGGCTCAGCAGGCCTGGGTGAAGGATTTCTTCTTCCGCGAAGTGATGCCGGTACTGACGCCAATCGGCCTCGACCCGGCACATCCCTTCCCGCGTGTGCACAACAAGAGCCTGAACTTCGCCGTCGAGCTGCAGGGCAAGGATGCCTTCGGCCGCAACTCGGCGCGCGCCATCGTGCAGGCGCCGCGCGTGCTGCCGCGCACTATCCTGATGCCGCCCGAGATCAGCGGCTGTGAACACGGCTTCGTGTTCCTGTCGTCCATCCTGCACGCCCATGTCGGCGAACTGTTCGCCGGCATGGAAGTGCTGGGCTGCTTCCAGTTCCGCGTGACGCGCAACAGCGACCTGTTCGTGGACGAGGAAGAGGTGAAGAACCTGCGCCTCAGCCTGCAAGGCGAATTGCCGCACCGCCATTTCGGCGACGCAGTGCGCCTGGAAATCGCCGACAATTGCTCGCCGCAGGTGGCCGAACTGCTGACCAAGGAATTCAACCTCGCGCCGGAAGACCTGTACCGCGTGCACGGGCCGGTGAACCTGGTGCGCCTGATGGAGATCCCTGGCTTGGTGGCGCGTGACGACCTGAAATTCACGCCGTTCATGCCCAGCATCCCGACCGGGCTGCAGAAGAAGGGCGCGGACATGTTCAAGGCGATCCGCAAGGGCGACGTGTTGCTGCATCACCCGTTCCAGTCGTTCAAACCGGTGATCGACTTCATCCAGCAGGCTGCCAGCGACCCGAGCGTGGTAGCGATCAAGCAGACCGTGTACCGGACCGGCGTAGATTCCGCACTGATGGAGGCGCTGATCGGCGCGGCGCAGCGCGGCAAGGAAGTGACGGTGGTGGTGGAACTGCTGGCGCGCTTCGACGAAGAAGCCAACATCAATTGGGCCAACCGCCTCGAACAGGTCGGCGCGCACGTGGTGTACGGCGTAGTCGGCCATAAGACGCACGCCAAGATGCTGATGGTGGTGCGTCGCGAGGAAGGAAAACTGCGGCGCTACGTGCACCTCGGCACCGGCAACTATCACCCGCGCACCGCGCGCCTGTATACCGACTTCGGCCTGTTCACCTGCAACGAGGAGATGTGCGCCGACGTGAACGAGGTGTTCAGCCAGCTCACCAGCCTCGGCAAGGCGCGCAAGCTCAACCACCTGTGGCAATCGCCATTCTCGCTGCACAGCGAGGTACTGCGCTCCATCCAGAACGAGACCAGCCTCGCCAAAGAGGGCAAGCCCGCGCACATCATCGCCAAGATGAACGCGCTGCTCGAACCCGAGACCATCAACGCGCTTTACGAAGCCTCACAGGCAGGCGTGAAGATCGACCTGATCGTGCGCGGCGTGTGCGCTCTGCGTCCCGGGGTAAAGGGCCTGTCGGAGAACATCCGCGTGCGCTCGGTGATTGGCCGCTTCCTCGAACATTCGCGCATCTTCTATTTCCGCAACGATCTGAAGCATGACGTCTATCTCGCCAGCGCCGACTGGATGGACCGCAACTTCTTCCGGCGCATCGAGGTGTGCTTCCCGCTGCTCGACAAGAAACTGAAGAAGCGCGTCCTCGACGAGGGACTGAAAACCTACCTGCAGGACAACTGCCAGGCATGGGACATGGACGGCGACGGCCATTACCGGCGCAAGGCCGCGCGCCGCGCCGCGCGCACCTGCGCGCAGGAGGAGCTGCTCAAACAGCTCGCCGCCCTGCCGGACAAGACCGGCAATTAGTGTTTTTTCGGACGACCGGTCTTGATTTTCTCCAGACCGCCCAGCGCGCGCTTCAATTGCGCAGCGCTCAGCCCGGCCAAAACTTGCAGGCCCGCACGCAGCACCTCGCTCTTCTTCACCGGAAGCCCGGCCTTAAGGGATGCTTCCTTGATCTCGGCGATCTTCCGGTATTCATTCTCCGGCATGGTAAAGCTGTCGCGAACCACCTTCACCTTTTGCTTCGCCTTCTTGGCCTCCGGCTTGGCTGCAGTGCGCGCAGGCTTGGCGGCCGTCTTTGTTGCCGGCTTTTTCGCGGCGGGTTTCTTCGGCGATGTTGCGGTTGCAGCGGACTTTGCGGTTGTCATGTCATATACCCCAGAGTAAAGTGACGGAAACAGTGTATACGGTATATGAAAATCGGAAAACTGTAATTTTCGGGAGGCCAGAATGGATCTGATCCTGTGGAGGCATACTGAAGCGGAGGACGGCGCCCCCGACCTCGAACGCAAACTCACCCCCAAGGGCGTCAAGCAAGCCGAAAAGATCGCTGCCTTCCTCCGGCAGCACATGCCGGACGATGCGCGCATCCTGGTCAGCCCGGCCACCCGCACTCAGCAGACCGTCGCCACGCTCACCGACCATTTCACCCTCGCGCCCACCATCGGCCCGGGCGCCTCCGCACACGCGATCCTGCAGGCGGCACGCTGGCCGGACGCCGGCGGCACGGTGCTGGTGGTCGGCCACCAGCCGACGCTAGGCGAAGTCGCCGCCCAACTGCTCGGCTGCGATGCCTATTCGCTGAGCATGAAGAAGGGTGCGCTGTGGTGGTTCAGCTACCGCGAGCGCGAAGGCCAGCCACCGGTCACGCTGCGCCTCGTCATTTCGCCGGAATTCCTGTAGGAGGACACCATGTTTGAATCCGCCGAACTTGGACACACGATCGACAAGGCTACTTACGACAAGGAAGTGCCCCAGCTGCGCGAGGCGCTGCTGGAAGCGCAGATGGACCTGGCGAAGCTGGCCAAGTTTCCGGTCATCATTCTGGTTGGCGGCGTAGATGGCGCCGGACGGGGAGAGACTGTCAACCTGCTCAACGAATGGATGGACCCGCGTTTCCTGGAGACGCATGGCATGGGTGAGCCCTCCGATGAGGAACTGGACCGTCCGATGATGTGGCGCTTCTGGCGCGCCCTGCCGCCCAAGGGCAAGATCGGCATCTTCCTCGGCTCCTGGTACACCTGGCCGATACTCAACCGGGTGCTTGGCCATGCCAAGACCCCCGAATTAGACCAGAGCCTCGAACGGGCCAAGCGGCTGGAAACCATGCTGGCGGAAGAAGGTGCACTGATACTCAAATTCTGGATGCATCTATCCAAGGAAAAACAGCAGAAACGCCTCAAGATGCTGGAGAAGGATCCCAAGACCCGTTGGCGCGTGACCAAGCGCGATTGGGAGCACTACAAGCTATATGACAAATTCAGCGCCGTGAACGAAAGCGTGATTCGTCATACCAGCACCGCCGAAGCACCATGGACCATTGTCGAGGGCTACGACCCGCGCTACCGCAGCCTGACCGTGGGCAAAGTCGTTCTCGATGCGATACGCAAGCGCATCGATGAAGCCGGCCAGAAGGTCACCGAAATATCCGCCCCGCCGCCGCTTCCCTCGATCGACCGGCTCAACATCATCAAGACGCTGGATCTAGCCCAGAAACTCGACAAGAAGAAATTCGAGACTGAGCTGGAAAAATATCAGGGCAAACTGGCGATCCTGACTCGTGACCCGAAATTCAGTGACATCACAGTCATTGCCCTGTTCGAAGGCAACGATGCCGCTGGCAAGGGTGGCGCCATCCGGCGTGTCGCCGGCGCACTGGATGCACGCCACTACAACATCGTGCCGATCGCCGCTCCCACCGACGAAGAGCGAGCCCAGCCCTATCTGTGGCGCTTCTGGCGCCACATTCCGCGCCGCGGGCGGCTGACCATCTTCGACCGCTCGTGGTATGGCCGCGTGCTGGTTGAACGCGTCGAAAAGTTCTGCTCCGAAGCCGACTGGATGCGAGCCTACGGCGAAATCAACGATTTTGAGGCGCAGATGGTGCGCCACCGGATCGTGGTGGTCAAATTCTGGCTCTCCATCAGCAAGGATGAGCAGCTCAAGCGTTTCAAGGAACGCGAGAAGATCGGCTTCAAGCGCTTCAAGATCACCGAAGAGGACTGGCGCAACCGCGAAAAGTGGGATGACTATGAAACCGCCGTGTGTGACATGGTGGATCGCACCAGCACCGAGATCGCCCCGTGGACGCTGGTGGAAGCCAACGACAAGAACTTCGCACGCATCAAGATCCTGAAGACGCTGTGCCAACAGATTGAAGCCGCGATGAAGATGAAAAAGAAATAAGCGTGGAACTCTTTTCGGATTCTGCTCTCGAACCGCTTTGCTTTTCAAGCAAAGTAGTCGGACCTCCCCGCCGCAATTCCGGCGGTTACCGGATGTAGCTAGTCACCAACCAAGAAAGGGAAAAATAACATGACCAGACATCGCATGCTGTCACTGACCATTGGGCTCGCCGCCCTGTTTGCCGGCTCTGGCCTGGCCCAAGCCGCCAACGGCAACGAGCCGATCCAGCCCCTCGCAGCGACCAAAATCAAGGATTCCGCCCTCGTCGAACTCGGCAAGAAACTGTACTTCGATCCGCGACTGTCGAAGTCCGGTTTCATTTCCTGCAACTCCTGCCACAACCTTTCCATGGGCGGCACCGACAACCTCAAGACCTCCGTCGGACACAACTGGCATCAGGGCCCGATCAATGCGCCTACGGTGCTCAACTCCAGCATGAATCTCGCCCAATTCTGGGACGGACGGGCGGCGGACCTCAAGGCCCAAGCTGGTGGCCCCATCGCGAACCCGGGCGAGATGGCATTCACGCATGAGCTCGCTGTCGACGTGGTCCAGTCCATTCCAGGCTATGTAGCGGAATTCAAGACAACTTTCGGTTCCGACAAGGTCGATATCGACAAGATTACCAAGGCTATCGCCGCCTTCGAAGAGACCCTGACCACACCCGATTCCCGTTTCGACAAATGGCTGAAGGGCGACAAGAAGGCGCTGACCAAGGATGAGCTCGCCGGCTACAAACTGTTCAAGGACAGCGGCTGCACTGCCTGCCACAACGGACCAGCCGTTGGCGGCAACTCCTTCCAGAAGTTTGGCGTGGTCGAACCATACAAGACGTCCAACCCGGCCCAGGGACGTTTCGCGGTAACCGGCAAGGATGCAGACCGTTTCTACTTCAAGGTGCCAACGCTGCGTAACGTCGAACTGACGTACCCGTACTTCCACGATGGCGAAGCCGCCACGCTCAAGGACGCAGTCAACACCATGGGCCGCATCCAGTTGGGCAAGCAGTTTACCGACGAAGAGAATAGCAAGATCGTCGCTTTCCTGAAAACGCTGACCGGCAAGCAGCCATCGTTCCAGTTGCCGCTCCTGCCGCCGTCATCCGACAAGACACCGCGTCCACAACCATTCAATTAACGCAACACTTCTAACGCAACATCTTCGGGGGCCTCTGGCCCCCGTTCTTTTTCCACTCACCCTCTCCCGAATTTCTTCGTAGTTCGAGTTATCTAGATAATTCGGCATATGTTCACATTCTCAAACCGCGGCTAGGATGTCACAATGTCAACAGAAGCTGGTCACCCGCATGGGCTAAGCCTGCCAAGAAAAGATAGTTAGGAGAAGTTGGATGGAAGCGACACCCGAAAATTTCAATAAGGTATTGGGGAACATTAAGATCCCGCCTTGCCCGGCACTGCTGCAAGAAGTCATGAAGACCGCACGCCAGCCGAACACCGATGTGGAAAGAATCGCAGCCTCCGTCAAGCGGGATGCGGCCATGACCGCCGCGCTGCTGAAATTGGCCAACTCCCCGCTCAGCGGGATTCGCGGCAAGATCACTTCGGTGTCTCAAGCGATCTCCTTCCTCGGATTGAAGACCACCATCAACCTCCTGACCAATGCGGCGCTGAGCCAAAGCATGGGGGGCGATTCCGAAAAATTCACCAAGTTCTGGGAGCGCTCCGCCGTGTCGGCGGCCGTCGCCGCCAGGCTTGCGCGCAAGCTCCCCGACGTATCGCAGGACGATGCCTACGCGGCCACGCTGTTCCACGATTGCGGGATACCCGTGCTGATGCAGCATTTCCCGACCTACCGCGAAACGGTCATGGCCGAGAGCAATGAAGGCAAGGATATCCATGAGGTGGAGAACGAGCATTTCTCGACCACGCACGCCATCGTCGGCAACATGCTGGCGCGCTCCTGGTATCTGCCTCAGCATATTTGCCAAGCCATTCTGCATCACCACGACGACACCATTTTCTCTTCCATCAGCGAAAACGTCAGCCGCCTGATCGGCATCGTGTACATGGCCGAGCTGATCGTGGATGAGCATCTGTGCCAGAAGAATCCGGAATGGGAACACGTCGAATCCGACGTGCTCGCCTGCCTAGAGCTGACGGAACAAGAGTTCTGGGAGTTGAAGGACGACATGCTGGGATTCCTGAACGGCGAGTGATTCACCGCCGGCTACATATTGCCGGCGCCGTCTCGCCATTTTCTCCATCGGTTCAATTGCCGCCTTGATCCAGAGCCGGCGAGATGTCGAACGAGCCGCCACGATTCCGGTTTCGCTATAGTTTCACCATGCACACACTCCAATCGTTGCAGGCCGGAGAACTGACCGGCATCAAACGCCTTGACCTGTCTTGCGGACTGACCAGCTTCCCCGAGGAAATCTTCGGGCTTGCCGATACGCTGGAAATCCTCAATCTCTCCGGCAATGCGTTATCAAGCCTGCCCGACGGCTTGCCGAAGCTGCATAAACTGCGCGTGATCTTTTGCTCGGATAACCGCTTTACCCATCTGCCGGAGGTGCTGGGGCAATGCCGCAATCTGGACATGGTGGGCTTCAAGGCCAACCAGATTGGCAATGTTCCTGCAGCGGCGTTGCCGGATCGGCTGCGCTGGCTGATCCTGACCGACAATCAGGTCACCGAACTGCCCGCGCGCCTCGGCTCATGCACGCGCCTGCAAAAGCTCATGCTGTCGGGGAACCGCCTGCATCGTCTGCCCGACGAAATGGCGGCCTGCAACCGGTTGGAATTGCTGCGCATCGCCGCGAACCGCTTTGCCCATTTGCCCGACTGGCTGCTCTCGTTGCCGCGCCTCGCGTGGCTGGCTTATGCGGGGAATCCCTTCAGCGATGCCGGCGAAATTGCGGCGATGGCAAAGCAGCCGATCCCGCACATAGAATGGGACACATTGGAGTTGCAGCATCAATTGGGCGAAGGCGCGTCCGGCGTGATCTATCGGGCCGACCTGAAATCAATCAGGTCACCGGTGGCGGTCAAAGTCTTCAAGGGGGCGCTGACCAGCGACGGCCTGCCGCGCAGTGAAAAGGCCGCCTGCATCGCAGCCGGTTCGCACGCCGGCCTGATTCCGGTTTTGGGCAGGGTCAGCGGCCATCCGGATGGCACACCTGGACTGGTGATGTCCCTGATAGACCCAAGCTTCCGCACCCTGGCGGGGCCGCCCAGTCTCAACTCCTGCACACGCGACATCTATCCGGCGGAGACTGAATTCACTCTGGAGATCGCATTGAACATCGCACATGGCATTGCTGCCGTGGCGGAGCATCTGCATACGCAAGGCGTAATGCACGGTGACCTCTACGCACATAACATCCTGTGGAACCAACAGGGCGACAGCCTGTTGGGTGACTTCGGTGCGGCTTCCTTCGTTCCCTCATCGTCCGATATTCAGCCGAAGACCAAGCGACTTGCGGCCATGCTGCAACGCATCGAAGTGCGCGCATTTGGCTGCCTGCTTGAGGAGCTGCTCGATCGCTGTAGCGCCCCCATCGAAGCGCAGCACGTCGTAGCCGCACTCCGCACCTTGCGACTGCGTTGCGACCTGCCGGATGTCGTTGCGCGGCCGTCATTCGGCGAGATAAGGAGTGCCTTGCTGTCGCTGCGCAATGCTCTGCCAGGATAGGTGGCATTGCCCGCCAGGCAGGCTTACTGGAGCTTTTCGGCTGACTGCACCAGCACGTAGGGACTGACCACCACCGCCCACACGTCGGCGTCCGCCTCATACCACGCCAGCGCCTGTTCGTCCGTCACCTTGCCGACTTGGCCTGCAGACATCCACTGCGCGACCTGCGCACCGTTGTCCTCGGAGATCTGGAACGCCACCTCGACCAGGTCGAGCTCGGCGGAAACCGCCACCGCCGAACCGCTGGCGAAGAAGCGCTGCAGTTCCTTCCACGCGATGCGCGAAGTCTCAAGGTTCACCTTGGCACGATAGATCTCTTCTTTGTTATCTGTATTCATTCAAATATTTCTCAATCAGGTATTCGGATTCTTCAGGTAATCGTCCTTCAGACGCATGTAGTGCTCGGCCGAATATCTCAGATAGGCGACCTCTTCCTTCGTGAGCGGCCGTACCGCCTTGGCCGGGCGGCCCATATAGAGCATGCCGCTCTCCAGCACCTTGCCCGGCGACACCAGGCTGCCTGCGCCGATCATCACATGGTCCGGGATCACCACGTCGTCCATGATGACGGAGCCCATGCCGATCAGGCACTCGTTGCCGATCGTGCAGCCGTGCAGGATCACCGAATGCCCCACCGTCACGTAGTCGCCCACGATCAGCGGCGAGCCTTCGGGTTTTTCAGGCGTCCTGTGAGACACGTGGCCGACGGTCAGGTCCTGCACGTTGGTGCCGCGCCCGATCACGATTCGGTTCACGTCGCCGCGCAGCACCGTGTTGCACCACACGGAGCTGTCATCGCCGATCTTCACCTCGCCGACGACCTGGCAGGAGGGATGAAGATAGACGCGGTCGCCGACGTCGGGCGAGGAATCGAGATAGGGAAATAAAGGCATGGCGGCTCCCTCAGACAAAATTCAATTCGATATAGAACTCGTCCTGCCCGATGCTGACCGGCAGCAGGACGGTCTGGCCGGGATAGTGGTGCACAATGACATGCCCCTCGCCCACCAGCAATTCCGGTGTCTGCATGTCGAAATCGTGTCCCTTCTCGGACAGGATGCGTTTGGCTCCGCCCACCAGCATGTTGACCAGTTCGCCGGCAAGGTCGGCCGCCTCGCCGCTCGCGCTGTCGATCTCATGTCCCAGCAGACTGCGAGAGATGGCTCGGATCGCAGGCAGGGTGAATGAAAGCGCGACGCTTCCGCAGGCACCCTCGCCCCTCATGCCGATGAGGGCCGAGACCACACCCTTCGCTGCTGTGCCCTCTTTGGGCTCGGGAATGCCCGGCTGTATCTTCAACCTCACCATGGTGGCGAAGATCGTGAACAGCGAATCCATCAGGGCATTGATCATAAGAATGTCCATGTGCCCACCGTCCGTTATGGACGGCTCCTGAGGTTTTCTTCTTGCCACGCTATCCTGTCCCATCATCACCCCACCGACTTCCATTTCATCGTCTCCCCCGCCCTCAATGGCACGAGACGATGCTCGCCGAACCCCACAGAGGCGGGTACCTGCCACTCTTCCTTGCGCAGTATGATGGTCTCGTTGTTGCGCGGCAGGCCATAGAAATCCGCGCCGTGGAAGCTCGCGAAGCCTTCCAGCTTGTCGAGCGCGCCCGCTTGCTCGAACGCTTCGGCATACAGCTCGATGGCGTTATGCGCGGAGTAGCATCCGGCGCAGCCGCAGGCGTTCTCCTTGGTGTGCTGCGCATGCGGCGCGCTGTCGGTGCCGAGGAAGAACTTCCTGCTTCCGCTGGTGGCGGCTTTTACCAGTGCCTCGCGGTGCGTCTCGCGCTTGAGTATCGGCAGGCAGTAGAAGTGCGGGCGGATGCCGCCGACCAGCATCGCGTTGCGGTTGTACAGTAGATGCTGCGGTGTGAGCGTGGCGGCGATGTTATCCGGCGCACTCGTCACGAATTGCGCGGCATCCTTCGTGGTGATGTGCTCGAATACCACGCGCAGGGCCGGCATATCCTTCAGCAGCGGTTGCATCACGCGCTCGATGAACACCGCCTCGCGGTCGAAGATGTCGATGGCCGCATCGGTCACCTCGCCGTGCACCAGCAGGGGCATGCCGCAGCGCTGCATCTCTTCCAGCGCGGCGTAGGTCTTGCGCAAGTCGGTGACGCCTGCATCGGAGTTGGTGGTCGCCCCTGCCGGATACAGCTTCACCACGTGAACCACTCCGCTCGCCTTCGCCTTGCGTATCTCTTCCGCACCGGTGTTGTCGGTGAGATACAGCGTCATCAGCGGCTCGAACTTCATGCCCCGCGGCAACGCTGCGAGGATGCGACCACGGTATTCCAGCGCCTGCGCTGTGGTCGTCACCGGCGGGCGCAGGTTGGGCATCACGATGGCGCGCGCGAACTGCCGCGCCGTGTCCGGCAGCACCGACTGCATCAGTGCGCCGTCGCGCAGATGCAGGTGCCAATCGTCGGGTCGGGTAAGGGTAAGTTGCTGCATGATGGTTTCCGCTGAATGAACGGCGGAATTGTACCAAAGCCAGGAAAGCTGCTTTACGACACGTCGTTTGGTTTCGCTTGCGACTTGATATAGAGGCAAGCTCCAAATGCACCAACGATCCCGAGTATTAGATTTGCGGTATTGAAACCACTTAGTACTAATTTGCCAAATAGGAAACCACTAAATATTCCATATATCACGGCAAGCGCAATTGATATATTTAGTTGGTACTTTGGCGCCGTTAGAGCGCCAAATATAACAAATGCCGCGGCTCCAGCAACGCTCTTAATATATTCCATTATCGATTCCCGCCACCACTCGGGAGCAAGTGAGTTTCCGATATCAACAATTACCGGCACAACGATTATTCCTACAATTGATGCAGGTAGAAATGCAAGCCATCTGAAGAACGTTTTGGTAGTACTCTTTTCCATAATGTGTCTCCGATTAACTGCAAATCGGGCACAGCAATTGATACCAAACGTTGAATTCACAATTTAGAGCGTCAATATCTCCCGATACCTCTGGCCAGTCTGGCCTAGCCCGCTGCAAGGGGTCAATACGGAAAATGCTTTAGATATTTCGAGCTGCCGAAAAGCAACGCTCTTTACCGAGGTATTTGAACGATCAGCGTGAAGTCAGGGCCGTTCCGCACGATCTCGATGCCATGAGTCCCTTGATGAAAGCGCGGCGGACCGTGCCGGCCACGATGGAGGCGGCCACCTCTTGCGAGTGGCGCTCCGCGCCGGAGAGCCTGCGCACCCATCCCCGGAACGGGATGATGCTCTCCGAGGTACTGCGCAGGGCACCGATGGCGGCATTCTTGGCGAGACCCGTTCCCTGCTCGACCAGGCCGGTCTCGTGGCCGGATGGCGCGGCATCGAAGTCCGGCCCCAGCACGGCATCGAGTTCATGCACCTTGGCGACCAGGTCCTCGCAGGTCGCTGCGGGAGGGACCGCATAAGGCTGTTTCCGCGCGTCGAGCAGAACCGGCGGTATTTTCGTTTGGATCAGGTTCAGGTCGCTCAACGGCGAAGTGGCGGCATCGGTCACCCGCGTCTGGTCATCCGAGGCGCATGCCGACAGCGCAAAAACGAGCGCGAGCGACACGGAACAATGGAACAGGGAGCGGGCCATGCGAAGCAGTTTCGCCCGCCCACGTGCGGTGAGTCAATAGACCACGCCGGTTGTTTCGACTGGAGGCCTTTTAACGGAACCTCAGGCCTGGCCGCCGAGGTACTTGAGTCCATTCAGCGAGAAGTCGGTGATGTGACGCGCGATGGCATCGATCTCCTGGCCGTCGAAGTTCAGGTCGGGATGCAGGCGCCGCAGCACCGGATGGGAGTGGTGGTAGTACATGCATTGGCCGACGATGCTGTTCACGCAGCGCTGCAGTTCGGCCTCGCTCACCCTGCTGCCGATGATCTCGCGAACCAGCTTGGCGAGGAAGTCGTGCAGCGGTGCGATGGCCTCGCGCACGATCTTGTCCAGAGCTGGCGTGGGATCGGCCAGTTCGCGCGCCATGATGCGGCATTGCGACGAGGAGTCCTTCTCGTCCAGCAGCATGTGCATGAATTCGCGAATGAACAGGCCCAGGCGAACCTCGGGGCTGGCGTCCACCCTGGCATTGGAGTCCTGCAGCATCCGCAGCGATTCGAAATGCAGGGCTTCGGCCAGCAGGCCGTCCTTGCTGCCGAAGTGATAGTTCACCGCCGCTACGTTGGCCTCCGCGCGGCGGCAGATCTCGCGCACCGTCGCACCCTGAAAACCGCATTCGGAGAACACCTCGCGTGCCGCGTCCAGCAGGCGCTCGCGGGTCTGTTCGCTCGCCGCGCCGCGCGTCATTGCGCCGCCTGCCCGGCCAGCGCCTTGTAGAGCTGTGCCGCGTTGGACAGAAGGGCACGCCGCACCTGCACCGCCCCCTGCTGCGCCGCGAACGAGTCGCGCTGCGCGTCCAGCAGTTCGAGATAATTGGCGATATCTGCCTTGTAGCGCGCCTCGACCAGCTTGAGACGCTGGCCCTGTGCCTGCGCGTTCGCTTCCTGTGCGGCGAGTTGCTTGGCAAGATTTTCGCGCGCATTCAGCACATCGGCGACTTCGCGGAATGCCTGCTGGATGGCCTTTTCATATTCCGCGACGGCGATCACCTTGCGGGCCTCGGCCACATCGAGATTGGCGGAATTGCGACCGGCATCGAACAACGGCTGCGTAAGCGAGGGCTGGAAGCTCCAGGCATCGCTGCCGGGACCGAACAGGCCTGCGAGCGTGCGACTGGCGGTGCCGACGCTGCCGGTCAGCGTGATGCGCGGCAGGAACGCCGCGCGCGCCGCACCGATGTTCGCGTTCGCCGCAATCAGCTGCTGCTCGGCGGCGAGCACGTCGGGACGCTGCAGCAGCACCTCGGCGGGCAAATCGGCGATCAGGTCGGGGGAGATGCCCTGCTTCGCGAGGCTGCGCCCGGCAGGCAGGTCTTTCATCTGCGCCACCGGCTGGCCGACCAGCACATCGAGCAGATTCTCTGCAGCCGCCTGTTGTTGCTCAAGGCTGGCCTGTTCGGCCACGGCAGCCTGATAGGCCCCCTCCGCCGCGAGGAAGTCGAGATCACCCGCCACACCCACGTCGCGGCGGCGCGAGGTCAGTTCCCTGAAGGCAGCGCGTGTCTTTGCGGTCGATGCGGCGAGCTGGGCTCGTTCACGCAGTTCGATCGCCGAAAGATAGGCGTTTGCAACGTCGGCGACCAGCGACAGGCGGAAGGCGCGCTGCGCCGACTCGGTGGCGAGGTAGCTCGCCTTCGCGGCTTCGCTCAGGCTGGCGACGCGCCCCCAGAAATCCAGCTCGAACGACAGGCCCAGGTTCACATCGTAGCGCTGCTGCTTGAACTGACGCCCCGTGAACGAGGTGCTTGCAGGCGACGACGAAGCATTGCGGCTCACGTTGAGATCGACGTTGGGCAAGCGGTCGGCCTTCTGTATGCCGTATTGTCCGCGCGCCTCGGCAATGCGCGCCGTGGCGATGCGCAGGTCGCGGTTGTGCTCCAGCGCGGCCACGATCAGTGCCTGCAGGCGCGGATCGGGGTAGTACTGAGCGATGCCGGTGTCCGCAGCCTTGCGCGCGCCGCCCGCCTTGGTGGAATCGGGCCAGGCGGCAGCGACAGGTGCGGCGGGACGCTCATAAATCGGCGCCAGCGAACATCCTGCCAACGCCAGCGTGATGGTTGCGATTGCGAATTTCTTACTCATGGCTGGTCTCCTCATGCTCGACATGTTTGCGGGCATGGCCGGGGAAGATGCGGCGCACCACCACGAAGAACACCGGCACCAGGAACACGGCGAGCAGCGTGGCGGCGAGCATGCCGCCCATCACGCCGGTGCCGATGGCGTGGCGGCTCTGCGCGCCCGCGCCGGTGGAAATGGCGAGCGGCAACACGCCGGCGATGAACGCGATGGAGGTCATCAGGATCGGGCGGAATCGCAGGCGGCAGGCTTCCAGCGTCGCCTCGATCAGCCCCATGCCTTCGTCCTGCAACTTGCGCGCGAACTCGATGATCAGGATCGCGTTCTTCGACGACAGGCCGATGATCGCGATCAGGCCGACCTTGAAGTACACGTCGTTGGGCAGGCCGCGCAACGTGACGGCCAGCACCGCGCCGAACACGCCCAGTGGCACCACCAGCATCACCGCGAACGGGATCGACCAGCTCTCATACAGCGCGGCCAGGCACAGGAACACCACGATCAGCGACACGGCGAACAGCAGCGGTGCCTGCGCGCCGGACTGTATCTCCTCGCGCGAGGTACCCGACCATTCGAAGCCGAAGCCCGGCGGCAGCTTCTCCGCGATCTGCTGCATCGCCGCCATCGCCTCGCCGGTGCTGTGGCCGGGCGCGGGGCTGCCGGAGATCTTCATCGCCGGCAGGCCGTTGTAACGGTCGAGCTTGGGCGAACCTGCGATCCACTTCGCGGTGGCCAGTTCGGACAGCGGCACCATGCCGCCCTGGTTGTTGCGCACCGACACCTTGAGGATGTCCTCGGGCGTGCGGCGCGTGTCGGCTTCCGCCTGCATCTGCACGCGCAGCACGCGGCCCTGGCGCACGAAGTCGTTGATGTACGCCACGCCCAGCAGCGATTGCAGGGTATCGTTCAGGTCGGTGATGGAGACGCCCAGCGCCTCGGCCTTCAGCCGGTCGATGTCGAGGAACAACTGCGGCCCGGCCTCCTGCCCTTCCGGACGCACTCCGGTCAGTGCCGGATTCTGCATCGCCATGCCGAGGGCCATGTTGCGCGCCTCGAGCAGCTTCTCGCGCCCCAGGCCTGCGCGGTCCTGCAGGCGGAAGTCGAAGCCGCCGACCGCGGCGAGCTCGGGAATGGGCGGCGGATTGATCGCGAAGATCATCGCCTGCTTGATGCGGAACATCGCCATGTTGGCCTTGCGCACCAGCGCGGTCGACGAGCTTTCCGCCGCCTTGCGCTCGTCCCAGCCCTTGAGGCGCACGAAGGTGATCGCCGCGTTCTGGCCGCGCCCGAAGAACGAGAAGCCCGCGACGCCGACCACGCGCTCGACCTCGGGCTGCTTGAGGTAGAACTGTTCGACCTGCGACAGCACTTCCAGGGTGCGCTCCTGCGTCGCGCCCGCCGGCAACTGGATCACGCTGATGAAGTAGCCCTGGTCCTCTTCGGGCAGGAAGCTGCCCGGCAGCTTGGCGAACAGCCCGCCCACCGCGAGCAGAATCACCGCGTAGACCAGCAGGTAGCGCCCCGTCTTCTTGACGATCTTCGCCACGCTGCCGGTGTAACGCTGCGTGGTGTTCATGAACATGCGGTTGAACCAGCCGAGGAAGCCGGTTGCAGGCAGCAGGTCATCCTTGCCGGCCTGGTGTTTGAGCAGCGTCGCGCACAAAGCCGGCGTCAACGTCAGCGCCATCAGCGCGGAGAACGCCATGGTCAGCACCAGCGTGACGGCGAACTGGCGGTAGATCGCGCCCGTCGAGCCCGAGAAGAACGCCATCGGGATGAACACCGCCGACAGCACCAGCGTGATCGCGATGATCGCGCCGACGATCTGGTCCATCGCCTTGCGCGTCGCCTCGCGCGGATGCAGGTTCTCCGTGGTCATGATGCGTTCCACGTTCTCCACCACCACGATCGCATCGTCCACCACGATGCCGATCGCCAGCACCATGGCGAACAGCGTCAGCACGTTGATCGAATAGCCGATCAGGTACAGGCCGACCAGCGCGCCGACCAGCGCCACCGGAATGACGATGGTGGGAATGACGGTCGCGCGCAGGTTGCCGAGGAACAGGTACATCACCAGGAACACCAGCACCAGCGCCTCGACCAGGCTCTTCACCACCTCCTTGATGGAGATGTCGATGAACTGCGAAGTCTCGTACGGCACCAACCAGTCGACCCCCTTGGGGAAGAATTTCGACAGCTCGGTCATGCGCGACTTGACCGCCTTGACGGTCTCCAGCGCATTGGCATCCGGCGTCAGGCGGATGGCGATGGCCGCCGCCGGCTGGCCGTTGACGCGGGTGCTGGTCGAATAGTCCTGAGCGCCCAGCTCCACGCGCGCCACGTCCTTCACGCGCAGCGACGAACCGTCCGGGTTGGTGCGCACGATGATGTTGCCGAATTCCTCCGGGCTGGACAGCCGGCTCCTGGTGACGATCACCGCATTGAGTTGCTGGCCAGGCGCGTTGGGCAGCTGGCCCAGCTCGCCAGTGGCCAGCTGCGAGTTCTGCGCGCGCACCGCGCGCGACACGTCGGCAGGCGACAGGCCATAGCCTTGCAGCTTCTCCGGCTTGAGCCACAGCCGCATCGAGTATTCGGTGCCGAACAGCATCGCCTCGCCCACGCCCGGCACGCGGCGGATGCTGTCGAGCACGTTGGCCGCGGCATAGCTGCCCAGCGCGACGTTGTCGTAGTTCTTCTCCGGCGAGATCATCGCGACGATCATCACGTAGTTGCGCGCGGACTTTGCCACGGTGATGCCCAGGCGCCTCACTTCCTCAGGCAGGCGCGCCTCGACGCGCTTGATGCGGTTCTGCGTTTCCACCGAGGCGAAGTTGAGGTCGGTTCCGGTCTGGAAGGTCAGGGTGATGCTGCCCCTGCCCAGCTCCCCCGCCGATTCCATGTACAGCAGGTTGTCGATGCCGTTCATCTCCTGTTCGAGCAGGGCGATCACGGTCTCTTCGACGACCTGCGCCGACGCGCCCGGATAGGTGACGGTCACCGACAACGCCGGCGGCGCGACCGCCGGGTACTGCGACACCGGCAGGCCCCGCAAAGCGAGTACGCCGGCGAGCAGGATGATGAGGGCGATGACCCAGGCGAAGATGGGGCGGTCGATAAAGAATTTGGAGAACATGGCGCGGCCCTACTTGGCGGAAGACGGTTTGTCTTCCATCTTCAATGCCTTGACCTCGGCCAGCGGCACCGGCTTGACCGGCGTGCCTGGACGCGCCTTCTGCAGGCCGTTGACGATGACCTGCTCGCCGCCCTTCAGCCCCTCGGCGATGATGAAGTCCGTTCCCGCCATGCCGCCGGTCTTCACCGGCTGCGGCGTCGCCTTGCTCTCGGGCCCGACCACCATCACGAACTGGCCCTGCGCCCCGCCCTGCACCGCGCGCTGCGGCACGCGGATGACGTTCTCCGCCATCGCCTCGGGGAAGCGGATGCGCACGAACATGCCCGGCAGCAAATCGCGCTTGGGATTGGGAAACTCGGCGCG
Source organism: Gallionella sp. (assembly GCA_035605585.1). Taxonomy (GTDB): domain Bacteria; phylum Pseudomonadota; class Gammaproteobacteria; order Burkholderiales; family Gallionellaceae; genus Gallionella. The sequence continues at coordinate 29,581 of DASTGP010000013.1, forward strand.
CAGCGACACCGCACCGGTGGCCGGATCGACCGCCATGTCGGTGAAGAATATCTTGCCCGGCTGCGCGTACGTGCTGCCGTCTTCCAGCACCAGTTCCACCTTGACCGAGTCGGCGCGCTTCAGTTTTCCGCCGGCCACGGCCTGGCGCAGGCGCAGCAGGTCGCTGCCGGACTGGGTGAAGTTGGCATAGATCGGATCGAGCTGCTCGACGGTCGCCAGCAGCGTGGCTTCGCTCTTGCCGACCAGCGCGCCTTCGGTCACCGCGGCGCGGCCGATGTACCCCGAGATGGGCGCGGGCACGGAAGCGTTGTCCAGGTCTTCCTCGGCTCGGATCAGCGCCGCCTCGGCCTGCTTGGCCTTGGCCACCGCGAGGTCGTATTCCTGCAGGCTCACCGCCTTGATCTCAAGCAGCGGCTTGTAGCGTTCGACGGTCTGGCGCGCGCTCGCCAGGTCAGCCTTTGCCGCTTCCGCCGCCGCGCGGTAGGTGCGCGCATCGATGTGGTACAGCGACTGGCCCACCTTCACCTCGCTGCCTTCCTGAAACAGCCGCTTCTCCACCACGCCCTCGACGCGTGCGCGCACCTGCGCCGTGCGGTAAGCCTGCAAGCGCCCAGGCAGATCCTGCGTGAGCGTCGCGCTCCCTGTCGCCACCGTGATCACGTCCACCTCAGGCGGCGGCATCGCCGCACCCGGCCCGCCCGGTGCGGCGGCCTTGTCCTTGCCGCCGCAGCCTGTCAGCAGGACGATCAACAAAAGGGTGGGAACGAAGGGTTTGGCAAGGGTATTCATGGAAAACCTCTGTGTGAGTATTCGGGTGCGATGCAAACCGCGCACGCCATGCGGCGAATAAAAAAACGAGCGTATCAAACGCTTGTTTGAAAGGCAACCCCTGAAAGGACTGCAAAATGGGAAGTCGTTCTGGTGCCTACACCTTTTTGCGTATTGTTCGCGCTTGAGCATTCACGCTAAGGTGCCTCCAAGCAACTTCGAACCAGGACACCATCATGAAACTAAAGATCAAGCGAGCCTACGACACCCCCGAGAAGAGCGACGGAACCCGTATCCTCGTCGACCGGCTGTGGCCGCGAGGCGTGAGCCGGGACAAGGCAGCCATAGACCTCTGGCTCAAGGAGATCGCGCCCTCTACGGAACTAAGGCAGTGGTTCGGCCACGAGCCCGAACGCTGGCCCGAGTTCCGGCGCCGCTACTTCGAGGAGCTCGACCGGCATCCAGAGGTTGTCGCCGAATTGCGGGCCGCGCTAGGCAAGGGTAACGCTACGCTCCTTTATGCGGCGAAGGATGCCGGGCACAACAACGCTCAGGCTTTGATGGAGTATCTCCAATCCTGACCCGACGACGGAAATAAGCAATTACCCGAATATATTTCCGGTATGAGACTTTCTATGATCTAGCTGAGCGAATCGCCGCCTAGACTGGCTACGCAATTCACATGAAACCGACGACGTTCACACAGGAGATGTCATCATGAAAAAGATTTTGACCATGCTATTCGTCGCTCTCTTGGCCGTATCCATGGCTGCCTGCCAGACCAAGGAGCAAGGTGGTGCCGTCGTAGGCGGCGTTTTGGGCGGGGTGCTTGGCAACCAAGTGGGCGGAGGTTCAGGACGAACCGGCGCCATCATCGCCGGGACGCTGCTCGGTGCCTATTTAGGCAGCGAGATGGGGCGCTATATGGATGATAACGATACGCGCAAGGCCGAGTCCGCACTGGAATACAACCGCGACCATCAATCCAGCACCTGGCATAACCCGAACACGGGCGCCGAGGTTTCCGCCACACCGACCCGCACCTTCCAATCTTCCAGTGGCGAAAACTGTCGCGAGTATCAGACCACCGTCACCGTGAGCGGCAAAAAGGAAAAGGCGTATGGAACCGCCTGCCGCCAGTCGGACGGCTCGTGGAAGGTAATCAACTAAGTTCCAGACCGCCGGATTTTGGGCGCAAACCAAGGGGGGAGCCGCGTGGCTCCCCTTAGTCGTTTTCTTCGTTTGTTTTTTTCATCTGCAACGCGAGTTGATACAGCTCGCTGCGGTTGGCTCCGGTGATTTTTGCGGCCAACTGCGCCGCCTGCTTGAGCGGCAGTTCCTCGAGCAGCAACGACAGCGTGGTACGGGTTTCGACAGATAGGCCTAGCTGCGGCACTGCCCCCGACACCAGCAGCACGAATTCGCCGCGCTGGTTGTTCGGGTCACTGTTCAGCCAGTCCAGCGCCGCACCCAATGCACAACGATGGATGCTCTCGAACAGCTTGGTAATCTCGCGCGCGAAGACGATCTCGCGCTCCGCCCCGAACACGGCTTGCAGATCGGCAACGCAATCGAGGATGCGATGCGGCGCCTCGTAGAACACCAGTGTATAGGGATGCTCAACCAACGGCTGCAGCTCGCTGCGGCGCGCAGCGGACTTGTTGGGCAGGAAACCGTAGAACAGGAAATGCGGACTGTTCAGACCGGAGGCCGACAGCGCCGCAACCGCCGCGCTCGCGCCGGGGATGGGGACGACGCGCAGCCCCGCCTCCAGCACCGCCTGCACCAGCAGCGCGCCGGGGTCGCTCACCGCCGGCGTGCCCGCATCGCTGACGAAGGCCACGCTTTGTCCCTCCTGCAGCAGTGCGACCACCTTCTCCGCCGCGCCGCGCTCGTTGTGCTGATGCACGGCCATCAGCCGGTTCGCGCTGATGCCGTGGTGAGACAGCAGATGCGCGGTGTTGCGCGTGTCCTCCGCCGCAATCGCATCCGCCGCGCCCAGCACCTCCAGCGCGCGCAAGGTGATGTCGCGCAAATTCCCAATCGGGGTGGCAACTACATATAATGCGGCTTCCAATTTCTGTGGATGTGAATGATGCAACGCGTATTCCTCTGGTTTTCGGCTTTGCTCGCACTATACGTGAGCGGTTTTGCTTGCGCCACCGAGGAGCCGCTGCTGCCGGCGGAGGCGAAACCCGTGCCCCACATCGCACTGTTGCTGCCGCTGAAGTCGGCCACTTTCGGCCCCGTCGCCGAGGCGGTGCAGCAAGGCTTCCTCGCCGCCGCGGGTACGGAGATCACCAATCCGCAGAGCCTGCCCGTGCGCGTGTACGGCTGTTTCGACGAGGGCAACGACATCGTCACGATGTACCGCCGCGCGATTTCCAATGGCGCGCGCGCCGTGGTCGGACCGCTGACGCGCAACGGCGTCAATACGCTGGCGGCAGAAAAGGACCTCGTCGTGCCGACGCTGGCGCTGAACGTCGCGGATCGAACCGCCCCACCGCAGCTGTATTTCTTCGGCATGGCGGTGGAATCGGAAGCGAGAGAGGTCGCGAATCTCGCCAAACGCCAGAACCTGCACCAAGCCATCGTCATCACCACCCATACGCAACTGGCCAAACGGCTGCAGTTCGCCTTCGAAGAGAAATGGGTCGCAGACGGCGGCACGATCCTGCGCGAGATCGAATTCAACAACGACCCGGCCGTATTCGCCGATGTCGCCGTCAAACCGGACACCCTGGTATTCCTCGCCGCCGATGCGGCAACGGCGCGGCAGATTCGCCCCTACCTGCCGAACAAGCTGCCGATCTACGCCACCTCGCAGATCTTCGTCGGCAACGCCGAGACGCTGATCAACTACGACCTGGACGGCATCCGCTTCGTCGACATGCCGTGGCTGCTGGAACCCGACCACGCGGCGGTGATGAGCTATCCGCGCGCCGCGCCGCCGCTGCCCACCGACCATGAACGCTTCTACGCGCTGGGCATCGACGCCTTCCGCCTGATCCAGTTGATGCTGGCCAGGAAAGTCGAAGTCTCTCTGCCGATTGACGGCGTGAGTGGCCATATCGATCTCGAGGGGCACACCTTCCTGCGCACGGCGATCCCAGCGGTATTCGTGCAAGGGCACGCGCAGCTGCCCGATGCGCCGGTCGCTCCCTTAGCGCCGATGTTCCCCGGCCTGGTACCGACCTCGGCCGTTCCCGAGGCAGCGCCACCGCAATGAACGACGGGGCGCTGGCCGAACAATGGGCGGCGCAATACCTGCAGCGGCAGGGACTCAAGCCCGTCGCCTACAATTATCACGGCCGCTTCGGCGAGATCGACCTGATCATGCGGGATGGGGCGACGCTGGTGTTCGTCGAGGTGCGCCTGCGGCGCAACGGCGATTTCGGCGGCGCCGCGGCCAGCATCGATGCGCACAAGCAGCAGCGCCTCATCCGCACCGCGCAGCAGTATCTCGCCGGCCTACCGCAACTGCCGCCGTGCCGCTTCGACGCCCTGCTGATGGACGATGCGCAGGGACGCAACGTGCAGTGGCTCAGGAATGCGTTCGATACCTGATTGAGTTAATATTCGCGCTCATTACAAATTGCGGGCGTCTAAATCCATTTTGCGGGATGACGCGCAAGGAGCCGCGCAGCGAATGACGAGGCATATCTCAAAGATAGACGAGGAATGAGCGACAACGGAGTTGCGGTGTAGACTAATCTTCAGGTTACGTCGCAACCAGCACGCGACACCGCGATTCGCCCGGAAAATGGATTTTATGGATATCAGCAAACGCATCATCAAGCACTTCAACGACAGCGCCGAACTCAAGCTCAAGGTCAAGGAAGAACTGGCACAACCCATCGCCGAGGGCGCGCAGCTGTTCTTCGACTGCGTCGCCAATGACGGCAAGATCCTGTGCTGCGGCAACGGCGGCTCGGCGGCCGATGCGCAGCATTTCTCGGCGGAGCTGCTGAACCGTTTCGAGAAGGAGCGCCCCGGCTTGGCCGCCGTCGCGTTGACCACCGACAGCTCGGTGCTCACTTCCATCGCCAACGACTACGATTTCAACCAGGTGTACTCCAAACAGGTGCGCGCGCTCGGCCTGCCCGGCGACAGCCTGCTGGCGATCTCTACCAGCGGAAATTCGCCCAACGTGGTCGCCGCGATCCACGCCGCGCACGAGCGCAACATGCGAGTGGTCGCGCTGACCGGACGCGACGGCGGAGAAATGGCGCGAGCGCTGCACGCCAACGACGTGTTGATCTGCGTAAACGCAAAAAGCACCGCGCGCATCCAGGAAGTCCATTTGCTTTCCTTGCATTGCCTGTGCGATGTGATCGATTACTTATTGTTAGGAGAATGACGATGCGGATTGTTTCCCTGCTGCTGTTGTCTTTGCTGGCGGGTTCTCTGCAAGGCTGCTTCCCCGTGGTCGCCGTCGGCGTCGGCGCCGGTGTGATGATGGCCCAGGACAGGCGCACCAGCGGTGCCTATGTCGAGGACCAAGCGATCGAGACCAAGGCGTTCGATCGCATCGGCAAGATCTACAAGGACAAGGTGCACGTGAACGTCACCAGTTTCAACCGCAACGTTCTGATCAGCGGCGAAGTGCCGAGCGAAACGGTGAAAACCGAGATCGGCAAGCTGGTCGAGGGCATCGAAAACGTGCGCAACGTCAACAACGAGCTGGTAGTCTCCGGCGTCAGCTCGCTTACCTCGCGCAGCAGCGACAGTCTGGTGACCTCGGATGTGAAGCTGCGCTTCATGCAGGACAAACGCTTCAACGCCGACCACGTCAAGGTCGTCACCGAAAACGGCACGGTGTTCCTGATGGGCATCGTCAAACACGGCGAAGCCGAGGCTGCCACCGAGATCGCCAGCACCACCGGCGGAGTCCAGCGCGTGGTTCGCCTGTTCGAGTACCTCGATTGATGTATCCGGGTCCCGTCTTCGAACACAAGCTGTGCCTGCCGGAGAATTTCGCCGAGCGGGCCGCGCTGCTGCCGCGCCCGCTGGTGTTCACCAACGGCTGCTTCGACGTGCTGCACCGCGGCCACGTCACCTACCTCGCGCAGGCGCGCGCGCTGGGCGCGTCACTGATCGTCGGCGTGAACAGCGACGCCTCGGTGAAACGCCAAGGCAAGGGAGGCGACCGCCCGATCAATCCGCAGGACGACCGCATGGAGGTGCTCGCGGCGCTGGAATCGGTCAGCCTGGTCGTGCCGTTCGACGAGGACACGCCGCTGAACCTCATCCTCGCCTGCCGACCGGACGTGCTCGTCAAGGGCGGCGACTGGAAGCCGGAGAACATCGTCGGCAGCACGGAAGTGCTTGCCTGGGGCGGATCGGTGCACAGCATCCCGTTCTTGCACGAGCGCTCGACTACCGCGCTGCTGAAGAAGATACGCAGCCTCTAAAAACCGGCTCCCAGCCTATTTGTCGGCCACTATCGGTCGCGCCGTCGTGACGAACGAGACAGCCGGCCCGCCGCCCTTGATGTCCGCATGAACGGCTTCGACGACGGGAGGATTGGTTTGCACCGCCGCATCCCACTGGATAACGAAGTTCGCACCCGATCCGCCCGCCGATTCCTTGCGTTCGACGAAGAGTTCAAGCGTTCCCATCGCACCGACTTCCGCAGGCTTGGGCAGGTATTCCCCGAGCAGATTTCCTTCGGTGCTGTAATAGCGTGCCGAGACGATCCGGATAGGAGTCTTGAGGCTGGTGTTGCGGATGCTGACCAATGCCGAGACCAGGCTCTTCACCGGCTGTTTGTTGGCGATGCGGTCGCCATGCCAGATGTGGGAATAGATCGGCAGGTACAGGGTCTGGCCGGACGATAATTCTTCTGCGGCAACCGCCGCCGGCGACGCACAGAAAGCCAGCAATAACATCAACAGGCGAATCTTCATTTCGATACTCCGCGAAAGGTAAGTGGAACGCAATTCAACTGCCCGAAAACGAAACAGGCGAACAATCAAGCGATGTCCTGCAACAGTTCTTTCAGGCGGGAGCGGCCTTCCGGAGTGGTCATCACCATCAATACTTCGTTGCCCTGCAAGATGTGGTCGGACGACGGGTTAAACCGCCAGGCTTGCTGGCTGCTCTTGGCGGCGAGCACGATGCAATCTTCGTTGCCGTGATACAGCGCCTTCAGCGGCTTGCCTGCCAGACGCTCCGAAATCGAAATCTCTTCCATGCGGAAGTTGCTCTCGGTCTTGAACATTTCGTCGAGGAAGCTCATCACGTTAGGCCGCACCATCGCCGAGACGATGCTCAGGCCGCCGCTGTAATCGGGCGAGATGACCTCGTCCGCCCCGGCACGCCGGGTTTTTTCGGCGTTCTTGAGGTCGTGGCAGCGCGCCACCACGCGCAGGTTCTGGTTGAGCTGCTTCGCACTCAGGCTGATGACCAAATTGGCGCTATCGTCGTGCGCCACCGCAAACACGCCCTTTGCGCGCATGACGCCCGCGGCCAGCAATACATCGTTGTCCGTTGCGTCGCCGTTCAGGTATAGCTGCTCCGGATGACTGCCGGTATAGCGATTGATATTCCCCATATCGCTATCGACGATAACCGTCTTGCGCCCGGTCGCCCCGAGCTCGTGCGCCACATTGCTGCCCACCAGACCGATGCCGCATACGATGTAATGGTTCTTGAGTTGGTCGATTTTTTTCTGCATCTTCTTTCTCCGCCAAGAGACGTTAAGGTCGCGTTCCAGCATGAAGGTCACGAATGTCGAAAGCACATAGCCCAGCAAACCGATACCGGCAATGCCGATAAACACGGTGAACAACCGGCCATATTCGTACTGCGTCACATCGACAACCTCGCCAAAGCCGATGGAGGCGATGGTGATGAATGTCATGTAAAAGCAATCCACCCAGGAGTACTGCGCTCCCCCGAGGATGCGATATCCCACCGTGCCGATGGCAAACACCGCCGCCAGACCCAACAGCGAAATCGAGAGATTGCGGACTACTTTCGATTCTTGATGTTCAACCATAATCAGATTCCCGCGTTCCGGGATTAAAAGCCTGTCGTTGCCGGGAATGCAGTTTCTCACATAGTTGAGGATAGTTGGATGGCGGCGACCGCCCGATCATCCCGCAACATGACCGCAATGGCAGAGCTCGCCGCGCTGGTTAAGGGCAGCGACTGGAAGCCGGAGAACATCGGCGGCAGCAAGGAAGTGCAGGCTGGGGCGGCTCGGTGCGAAGGCGGGAACCCAGTTAAATAAAGGCACTGGATCCCCGCCTTCGCGGGGATGACGAATAAATCAGCACTTCCATAAGGTGCTGCGGAGTTTTCAGTAGTTCACCCGGCCGCTCAACGCGCCATCGACGTGTATATTGGCGCCGGTGACGAACGATGCCGCCGGCGAACACAGGAACGCCGCCACATTCGCCACTTCTTCCGGCCTGCCCATGCGCCCCAACGGGTTGCGCCTGAGGTAGGCCTCATACACCTCCGGCATGTGGCGCTTCGCATTGCCCCAAAATCCATCCTCGGCATAAATGGTTCCGGGTGATACCGCGTTGACCCTGATCCCGGCGGGAGCCAGCCTGCGGGCGGCGCCTTTGGCGTGGTACACCAGTGCGGCCTTGTAGGCTCCGTAGGCGCTTTCCCGGTCGGCCTCGACGATCATTACCGATGAAAGCACCAGGATCGCGGCATCGCCCGTTGCCTGCGCGGCACGCTCCAGATGGGGCTGCGCCAGTTCCATCAGGCGCACGGTTCCCATCAGGTCGACTTCATAACCGCGCCGCCAATCCTGTTCGGACGCGCCCACGCCGAATGCACTGGGGTTGGCGACGACCACGTCGATGCCGCCCATTTGGCGGGCCGATTCCGCCACCCACCTTTCCAGCGCACCATGGTCCGCAATATCCAGGGCGGCGCCGCTTGCCGCATGCCCTTGTCGACGGAGGCTCGCCACCGCTTCGTCTATTTGACGGGCATTCCTCGCACATAACGCGACGCTCGCCCCCTCGCGCGCCATCGCCTGCGCGATCGCCAAACCGATGCCGCGCGTCCCGCCCGTCACCAATATTCTCTTCCCTTTCAAACCGAGTTCCATGCTAGATTCCCCTTCGTTGTGTGCCTTTGCGACAGGCTGCATGGAGTATAGGTTCGGCCCCGTTGGCCAACCATGTCCGGCAGTCCCGTATTCTTGTTCGATCGGCTCGTTATATGGATGGTCTGGAAAATTTGCTGCCCGGCTTGCGGGTGAAGAAGGCGGCGTACACCTGCGTCGAGGGGCATGCGCCGTGGGGGCTGGACCTGGACGCCTATCTGCACACCAAGTTCGGCATCGTCACCGAGGGCTGTTGCCATATCGACATCAAGGATGGCGCAGCGCCGGTGAAACTGGAGAAGGGCGGCTGCTACCTGCTGCCGCGCGGCAATGCGTTTCGCATTCGCGATACCGCAGAGGGCCGGACCGAAAAATTCGAGGAAGCCATCGCGAGGCTGGAAGGCCGGACATTGCGCTGCGGCAAAAACGGCGAACGCACCACCGTACTCGGCGGGCGTTTCATCTTCGCCGACGAACGCTATCCGCTAGTGCTGGATTTGCTGCCGCCGCTGATCTGTTTCAAGGTCAACGATGCCGAGCTCGCGGCACTGCAAGCCACGCTGCACTTGCTGGAAAAGGAAGTCACCGCGCCCAGTCTCGGCGCCCGCGCGATGCTCGACAGCCTGGCCAACATTTTCTTCGTACAGACCTTGCGCACCTACCTGCTCGGCAAGCGCGAGCGCGACACCGGTTGGGCCGGCCTGCTGGCCGACGAACGGCTGGGCAAGGCAATACGCCTGATGCATGGGGAAAGCCACAAGCCGTGGACGCTGGCCTCGCTGGCCGCACAAATCGGCATGTCGCGTTCGGCGCTCGCCGCGCACTTCAGGAACAAGCTCGGCATCTCGCCGATCGCCTACTTGACGCGCCACCGCATTCAGCAGGCGAAGGCATTGCTGCTGCAACCTTCGCCGCCCGGCATCGCCCGGATTGCCGCCCGGGTCGGCTACGAGTCGGAAGCCGCTTTCAACAAGGCATTCAAACGCGAACTGGGTTTGCCGCCGTCTGCGTGGCGGGCACAGCAGCGTCAGTCCTGATCCTGCCCCCAGCGGCATCCGGGTCGATTTCATCTGCCGGGAATGTAGTCCGGTCAGGCAGCCACGGTTCTGGTGCCGACGAATCGCCATGCTCCTCAGGCCGGTTTCTGTTCGTCCTCGATGCCGACGATCTGCGTGAGGTAGTGCTCGATGTTGCGCTCGGGATGCTGCGGGTAGTGTTCCGACAGGCAGTCGATGTGCCGGATGCGGTCGACGCGGAAGTTGCGGTATTCGTCGCGCAGCTCGCACCAAGCCAGCAGCGTCCAGCAGTCGCCCCAGCCGACCAGGCTCAGCGGCCACAGCGTGCGCTCTGTCTCCAGCTCTTTCATGTCGCGATAGGCGATGGTCACCTTGAGGCGCAACTCGCACGCCTTGCGCAGCAGGCCGTGCGTCTCGCGTTCGGGGTGGGAATAGTTCGGAATGCGGTACGGCAAGCGCGCGATCGCGCTGAGCATCGCCGGCGTCAGCACGGCGAGTATCTTGGCCTCGGCACGTTTCGCAGCCTCGGCCAGCGCAGGGTCGGTCCAGGCCTGAACCATGCGGTTACCCGCCAGCAGGGCAGTCACCTCATCCATCTCGAACATCAGCGGCGGCAGGTCGAAACCCGCGCGCAAGCGGTAGCCCACGCCCGCCTCTCCGTCGATGGGTACGCCGGAGAGGACAAGCGCCTGGATGTCGCGATAGACCGTGCGCAGCCCGACATCCAATGCTTCCGCGAGCGCCTGCCCGGTCATCGCCGTGCGGCGGCCTTGCAGCAAGGTCACCAGTTTGAACAGACGTTCGGATTTACGCATTGTTTACGGCTTGGGTTTCTTGACCTCAGGTTTATAGGCATCGGCAACGCGAAGCCTGCGCGACTCTTTGCGCAGGTCCGGTATATTGCAGAGTCAGGGAGATGCTGATTTATTCGTCATTCCCGCGAAAGCGGGAATCCAGCTTATGGATTTAACTGGGTTCCCGCTTTCGCGGGAACGGCAAAAACATATTCATTCAGCGCTTCCTTAGGCTTCGTTTGCCAGTGCCCATTATGCCTTTCGCTTGTGAAGCATAACTTTGTTACCGTCCGGGTCAAGAATCATAGCGAATCGACTTGTTGGCAATTCGGTAATTCCGATCGCAAACTTCACGCCCATGGCCTCCAACCGCGCTATTCCCGAGTCGAGATCTTCCACCTCAAGTGCAATAAACGATCCGTCCGATGACGGTTTGAATGCTGCACCCAGGCAACCGATTGTGAATGTCCCGTTGCCGAGGCCGTATTCCACCAGCATCCCCCCAAGCGTTTCCAGTGTGGGCTTGAGCCCCAGAATGTCTTCATAAAACGCGCGGGACTGTTTGATGTCGGTAACCGGCATACCCGTGAATGCTATTTCGGTGATTTTCATTGTTTCTTCTACTCCCTTCATTCTGCGATACAGGAAATTGTCCTGGAACCCAATCAGCCTTGCTGCATCACATGCGCCTGGCTGCGGCTCATCAAGAAACTGGACATATCGATGAACTGCTCGCAAGCCGCTTTCAACTCCGGGCCGAACTGCTCGCCTGCCGCCTTCGCCGCATCCATGCTTTCCCAATACACCATATCGATCCACTCACCGTCCCCGGTCTCGGAAACGCTGCGGAAGCGAAACCCCGGCTGCCGCACAACCCAGTCGTTGATCTTCTCGTTCGCCTTCAGCCAATCTTTCGAAGTTACGCCTTGTTTCAGACGGAAATGCATCAGTTCTATCGTGTCGGACATGTTTTTCTCCTTGTTGGTTATGTCGAAAATCTCGACAGAAGAAATTTACGCGCCTGCTACTGACAACGTATTGGCAGCAATCTTTCCTCGCAGCATCTCTGCTGCGATCAACTCGAAATCCGCTTGAGTGATTTCCAGATGTCCGAAGCGAAACTCGTAGCCCCAATGCGTCTTGTCCCGAATGAAAGAGAGCCGCGCGATCAGCGGACGGATGGAAACATCGCGCGCCTCGAAGAAACGGATATCGCGGCGAAAAGGCACGAAGCCGGGGAACATCTCGAACGGGTAGACCTCGCCGCCGGTCACTACGCCGATGGCGGTGAACTGCTGGCACGGCGCATCCTCGCCGAATTTTTCTTTGGCCGAGTAGTAAATCAGCCCGTCGCCCACCGCCATGCGCTTGAGCGGCTGCGCCTTGCCGTGGCATAGCTGGCTGAAGCCGCCCGCCACGCCGGTCTTCACATGCTCCTTGCTGGCGACGCCGATCCAGTAACGCTTAACTCTTGTGTTCATTTTCGACATCCTCCAGTTCCAGCAGCAAACGCAGGCGGTCATGCCGCGCCACGTCCTGCCGCCCCGACAGCGCCCCCTCCAGCGCCCACAGCAGACTTAGGCTCGAACACGCGCCGCAGCATTTGACCTGCACGAAGGCCCGCACTGCGCCCAGTTCGCGCAGTTGTTCGATGGTGTGAATGCCCGCTTGCGCCAGCATTTGCTGCGACTTCGAGCCGAAGTTGGGAAGGTCGGCAATTCGCATGGCCTGTTCTTTCATCTCGCGCAGTCTATCCCCGCCTGCTGACAGCGTGGTGTCAGCAGCTTGCTTCGATTTGTGGATTGCTCCCCGGCTTGCGATAATGCGCCGCTATGACGACCCCAACCGAAATCACCCTGCACCAGAAGTCGAAGACGCTGGAAGTCGCGTTCGACGACGGCGCGCGCTACACGTTGCCCGCCGAATACCTGCGCGTGTATTCGCCCTCAGCCGAAGTGCGCGGCCACGGCGAAGGGCAGGAAGTGCTGCAGGTGGGCAAGCGCAACGTCGGCATCAACGGGCTCGAACCGGTCGGCCAATATGCGATCAAGATCGCGTTCGACGACGGCCACGACTCCGGATTGTATTCCTGGGACTATCTGTACGGCCTCGGGCACGACCAGGAGATACTCTGGCAGAATTACTTAAGTAGGCTGGAAAAGGCGAGCGCATCGCGCGACCCGGCAAGATCAAAATAAACCGCCCCCTCTGCAGGGGGAGGGTTAGGGAGAGGGTAGAAATCGGAATGCCCCTCTCCCCCACCCTCTCCCGCCAGCGGGAGAGGGAGTTGAAAAGAGGAGCATAAAAGATGGCACAAACCCATTTCGGTTTCGAAACCGTAGACGAAAAAGACAAGGCCAAGCGCGTCGCGGGCGTATTCACCTCGGTCGCGAGCAAATACGACATCATGAACGACCTGATGTCGGTCGGCCTGCACCGCATCTGGAAACGTTTCGCGATCAGCGTCAGCGGCGTGCGCACCGGACAGCGCGTGCTGGACGTGGCGGGCGGCTCGGCCGACCTGTCGCGCCTGTTCCTCAAGGAAGTTGGCCCCTCCGGCCAGGTCGTACTTACCGACATCAACAACGCCATGCTGCGCGTAGGCCGCGACCGCCTGCTCGACGAGGGCATCGCCACGCCGACCACACAGTGCGACGCCGAACACCTGCCCTTCCCCGACAACTATTTCGACTGCGTGAGCATCGCCTTCGGCCTGCGCAACGTCACCCACAAGGACGCCGCGCTGCGCGAGATGAAGCGCGTGCTCAAGCCAGGCGGCCGCGTCATCGTGCTGGAATTCTCCAAGGTCGCGAAGCCGCTGGAGAAGGTCTACGACCTCTACTCCTTTAAGCTGCTGCCCAAGATGGGCCAGCTCATTGCCAACGACGCGGACAGCTACCGCTACCTCGCCGAGTCCATCCGCATGCACCCGGGACAGGAAGAACTGAAACAGATGATGATCGACGCCGGACTGGAGCGCGTCGAGTACTTCAATATGACCGGCGGCGTGGTGGCGGTGCATCGGGGATATAAATTGTAATGTCGTGTTCTACTTCACGTAGCCCTCGGAACAGATGAACATTCATGCCCAAGCTTGCAATGATGCAAAGCTCGGCATCAAGGCCTACCAGAATCTGGTGGGTTCGCTTCAAGGGTTTGATCGATTTCTCTCTCTCATACCAACGAAAGATCACATTCTCCTTTCGTCGGTCTTTTGCTTTGCCGTTGTCAAATATGCAAAGCCGTTTGTAGACACAAAGACCTCGCTCGGAACAACCCGCTACCCAATGCGTCACTTGAAGAGCGAGGCTGGTTTCGATGCTGCGCTACACAACCACCTAATTGAGTTGCGAAACACGCTTGTGGCTCACGACGACTTGGAGAGCATTGAGCCACGCATACTTCAGATGTGCATGTCGGTTGAACCGACTGGTTTCAACATTCCCATGGCGATTGGTTTATCAAACAAGTGCCTCGCGTACCCGATTGCGTCAGAAAGCGTGGTGAAGCTAAGAACGCATGTTGAAGCATCCGTTCAAGGCGTCTTGAACAAGGTTCATTTAGATCTAGCAAGAGTTCGTGACGCTGCCCTCAAGTATCCAGAGCAAGCCGCCCAGGAACAACGTTATCAAAAGCACTACGGACAAGATCGAATAGAGAAAGACGGAAGCTACCTTCAGCCCCCCAATTTTATGAATGATGAATGGCTAAATAGTAATGCACCAAATTTCAGCCATATTCACAAAGGATTGCTCTATGAAGAACTCAGAGTTCGGCGAGATTTCTGTGGGCCGGAGCGAATCAAGCTACCCGATGGCTCTGAAGTCGAGATTTCACCGCATCCGCATCCATAGCCGCGTAGGTCGGATTACGTTGCGCTAACCCGACCTACCATCTGCCCCGTCCTTGCATCTCCCGCCGACTTCGGCGATGATGCGCATCGCATTTGCGATGCACGAGGTATCCCATGAAAACCGCCACCATGCCTGCGCTGCGCGTGGAACCCGAACTGAGGCAGGCCGCCGAGGAGATTCTGCGTCCCGGCGAGACGCTGTCGGCGTTCGTCGAGGATTCGTTGCGCCGTAACGTGGAGTTCCGCCGGACGCAGCAGGAGTTCATCGTGCGCGGGCTTGCTTCGCGCGATGCGGCAAAGAAATCCAGTGTATATTTTTCTTCCGAAGAGGTATTGGCGGAATTGGACGCCATCATTGCCGATACCAAGAAGAAGGCGCGTAAGTGACCCTCAAGGTTCGCTACACGCTGGAAGCCAAGGAAGATTTGAAGCGGTTGTTCACCTTTCTGGCCGAACAGGATATTCACGCCGCGAAGCCTGCGCGCAAGACCATCGCCGCAGCTATCCAGGTGCTGGAACAGTTCCCCTTCACTTGCCGCAAGGCAATGAGTGACGACGCCTGCTTACGGGAACTGGTCATTCCCTTTGGCGGCGCAGGCTATGTTGCGCTGTTCGAGATCGATGACAACGAAACCGTGACCGTCATTGCGGTGCGCCATCAGCGCGAAGACGATTACCATTAAGTACATCCCATTTCTGAAACTTTCAATCACAGGAGTCACCATGAGCGGTTTGCCAAAATGTCCTAAATGCAGTTCCGAATTCACCTACGAAGACGGCAGTAACTATGTCTGCCCCGAGTGCGCGCACGAGTGGTCCAAGGATGCACCCGCCGAGGCCGGCGAGCAGGCCAAGGTGTTCAAGGACGCCTTCGGCAACGTGCTGGTGGACGGCGACAGCGTCACGGTGATCAAGGACCTGAAGATCAAGGGTTCGTCTTCCGTCGTGAAGGTGGGCACCAAGGTGAAGAACATCCGCCTGATCGACGGCGACCACGACATCGACTGCAAGATCGACGGCATCGGCGCGATGCAGCTGAAGACCGAATTCGTAAAGAAGGCCTGATGTTACGAACGCCGTTCACCCTTCGACAGGCTCAGGGCGAACGGCACTTTTTCGGCGGAGTTGAAAAATGAGCGGCTGGGGTTGTCCGCACGAGGTCGCCGGCAGGTGCCAGAAGGTGCTGAACAAGCCGTGCGACATCGGCATGAAGGGTTGCGTGCTGTCCGGGCGCTTCCGTTTCGCGGACGACAGCAAGAACCGTCCGAAGAAGCAACCGGCAGATGCCAAAATCGCGCCCGATATTCAAGAGGAGAAGCCTTCCGAATGAGAGCATTCGCCCTGTTCGCCTTGCTGTTTGCTCCATTGGTCGCAAACGCCGCCGCTGATCCTTTGCCGCGCCCCGATCACGTCGTCATCGTGGTAATGGAGAACAAGGCGTACTCGCAGATCATCGGCGACAGCGATGCGCCTTACATCAATGCGCTCGTCCGGGACGGCATGCTGTTCACCGCTTCC
>DASTGP010000019.1:0-8753 GCA_035605585.1 Gallionella sp.
AAACATCGCTTCTATCCTTCGGTGATGTTCTCGCATGCGCGGCTGACCTATACCAAGGTCGCCGACATGCTGGCAAATCCACAGGGGGAGAATGCGCGCGAATATGCTGCCTTGTTGCCGCACATCAACAACCTGTACAAGCTGTTCCAGGTGCTGCTGCAGGCACGCGAGAAGCGCGGCGCCATCGATTTCGAGACGGTCGAGACGCAGATGATCTTCAACGACCAGGGCAAGATCGAGAAGATCGTGCCGGTGATCCGCAACGACGCGCACCGCCTGATCGAGGAGTGCATGCTGGCGGCCAACGTGTGTGCGGCAGACTACCTGCACTCGAACCAGCACACCGTGCTGTACCGCATCCACGAAGGCCCGACGCCGGAGAAGCTGGAAGCATTGCGCGAGTTCCTCAAGGAATTCGGCCTGCAACTCGGCGGCGGCGAGGAGCCTCAGGCAGGGGATTACTCCAAGCTGCTGAAGAGCATCAAGGGCCGCCCCGATCATGGCCTGCTGCAGACCGTGATGCTGCGCTCGCTGAAACAGGCCAAGTACGAACCGGAGAACGTCGGCCATTTTGGTCTGGGCTACGAGGCCTACACGCACTTCACTTCGCCGATCCGCCGCTATCCCGACCTGCTGGTGCACCGTGCCATCAAGGCCGTGCTGCAGGGCAAGCAATACAAGCCTGCGATGAAATGGGCCGAACTGGGAATGCACTGCTCGATGACCGAGCGCCGTGCCGACGATGCCACACGCGACGTCGAGGCCTGGCTGAAGTGCTTCTACATGCGCGACCACCTCGGCAGCGTGTTCACCGGTACGGTCTCCTCGGTCACCGGCTTCGGTCTGTTCGTTTCGCTCGACGATCTCTACGTCGAAGGACTGGTGCACGTGTCCGAACTGGGCAAGGACTACTTCCATTTCGACGCCGCCAAGCACCAGTTGGTCGGCGAGGGTACCGGTCAGCGCTACCGCCTGGGCGATCGCTTGCAGGTGCGTGTGGTGAAGGTGGACATGGAAAACACCAAGGTCGACTTCGTGCTGCACGAAGAAGATGCCGACGAGGAGAAGGGCGGGAAGGCATCCGGGAATGAATTAAGTGCGGGTGCCTGGGGTGGTACGGCGCCGAAGAAGGCCGGTGCTAAGAAATCAGCAGGGGGGAAATCTTCCGGAGGGAAGAAGCATGGCTGACCTGCGTCTCATCTACGGCTTTCATGCCGTGACTTCGCGCATCCGCCAGAACCCGGACGGCGTGCTGGAAATCTACCTGCAGTCGCAGCGCAATGATCCGCGCATGCGCGATCTGATCAAGCTGGCAGAAGACAACGGTGTGCGCGTGATCCCGGTGGATGCGAAACGTCTCGACGGCATGGCCGGCGGTACGCGCCATCAGGGCGTGGCCGCGCGCGTCGATGCGGCGCGCCGCGTGCAGCATCTGGAAGACGTGCTGGATACGATAGAGGAGCCGCCGTTGCTGCTGGTGCTGGACGGCGTGCAGGACCCGCACAACCTGGGCGCCTGCCTGCGCAGCGCCGATGCCTTCGGTGTCCATGCGGTGATCGCTCCGAAAGACCGCGCGGTCGGCATCACTGCGACGGTGGAGAAAGTCGCCTGCGGTGCGGCGGAGACCGTGCCCTACATCACCGTCACCAACATCGCGCGCACCCTGCGCGAACTGCAGGAGCGCAACATCTGGGTGGTGGGCGCGGCCGGCGAGGCCGAGCAGGATCTGCACGGTTTTAAGCACAAGGGCGCGCTGGCCTGGGTCTTGGGGGCGGAGGGCGAAGGCCTGCGCCGACTGACCCGCGAGACCTGCGACGAACTGGTGCGCATCCCGATGCTGGGCAGTGTGGAAAGCCTGAACGTCTCGGTCAGCGCGGGCATCTGCCTGTTCGAGGCGCGACGCCAACGCGCTGCATGATGCCGTCGCATGGCATTCAAGGATCACTTCTCGGCGCTGTCGGCTGACTACGCTGCATACCGGCCGGGTTATCCGGCTGTTCTGTTCGAGTACCTGTCCGGGTTGGTCGCAGCGGATGCGCGTGTGTGGGATTGCGCATGTGGCAGCGGCCAAGCCAGCGTGCCGCTTTCCGAGCGGTTCGGCGAGGTCTATGCGACCGATGCCAGTGCAGAGCAGATCGCAGTCGCGATCCCTCATTCCAATGTGCACTACTCGGTGGCCAGCGCCGAGAACAGCGGTTTGCCGGATCGTTCGGTGGATCTGGTGACAGTCGCGCAGGCTTTACACTGGTTCGATCTGTCCCGTTTCTACGCGGAGGTGCGACGCGTGCTCAAGCCGGGCGGCATCGTCGCAGTGTGGAGCTACGGCGTACATCATGTGGACGATACAGCGATCGATGCGCACATGCAGGATTTCTACCGGAACACCATAGGTCCTTACTGGCCGCCGGAGCGCAGGCTGGTGGAGGAGGGATATCGTACACTGGACTTTCCCTTTGCCGAATTGCAGGTGCCGCCGATGGCGATGGAGGCGACTTGGACGCTGCTGCAGCTGCTGGGATATCTGCGCAGCTGGTCGGCGGTCGGCCGCTACGAGAGAGAGAAAGGGCAAGATCCTGTCGCCGCATTCGCCGCATTCGCCGCAGAGATCGCGCCGCTGTGGCATGGCGAGACTTGCAGGATCAACTGGCCGCTGGCCGTGCGGGTGGGAAGGTTATGACATCCTGATCGGGATGCGCCGTCTTCCGAATTGTTTGCCGAAGTGCTCGAAGTGTCCCGCCACGACGGTGCCACAGTACGGGCAGGCGCCATCCGGTGTGAGTTTGTAGTCCCGTATCTGGTGCCAGTCGCGCACGATCAGCGGCTGTTTGCAGCCCGGGCAGTAAGTGGTGCCGCCTGAGAGGTCGTGGACGTTGCCGGTGTACACGTAGCGCAGGCCGGCGGTCAGGGCTATCTCCCGGGAGCGCGTCAGGATGTCGGCCGAAGTCGGGGGCACGCCGGTCATCTTGTAGTCGGGGTGGAAGGCGGTGAAATGCAGCGGCACGTCCACACCGAGTTCTTTCACGATCCATGCACTCATCTGCTCGATCTCCTGCGCCGAGTCGTTATGGCCGGGAATCAGCAGCGTGGTCAGTTCCACCCACACCTTCGTCTCATTGCACAGGTATTTCAGCGTATCCAGCACCGGCTGTAGGTGCGCGCCGGTCTGCTTGATGTAGAACTCATCGGTGAATCCCTTGAGGTCGACGTTCGCGGCATCCATTTTGGCGAAGAACTCGCGGCGTGGCTGGTCGTGGATATAACCGGCCGTGACCGCAACAGTCTTGATGCCTCGCTCGTGGCAGGCGTCGGCGACGTCCATCGCATATTCGGCGAAGATCACGGGATCGTTGTAGGTGAATGCCACGCTCTTGCAATTCAGTCCATCCGCGGTGCGCGCAATGGCCTCCGGGCTGGCTTGGTCGGCGAGCCTGTCGAAGCTGCGTGACTTCGAGATGTCCCAGTTCTGGCAGAACTTGCAGGCGAGGTTGCAGCCGGCTGTGCCGAACGACAGGATGCTGCTGCCGGGGTAGAAATGGTTGAGCGGTTTCTTTTCTACGGGATCGATGCAGAAGCCGGAGGAACGTCCATAGGTCGTGAGTACCATGGTGTAACCGACGCGTCCGCGCACGAAGCATGCGCCGCGCTGGCCCTCTCTCAGCTTGCAGTCGCGCGGGCACAGGTCGCACTGGATGCGGCCGTCTTCCAACATGTGCCAGTATTTTGCCGGATGACGCTCGGCGGGGCTGATCGGCTCGTCCATTTCAGCTTGCCTCTTTAGTGGTTTGCCTTGGGAAAGTCTGCTTCGCGCCACTTATCTACGGTGTATCGCGACAGCTGAACTTCTTCCGCCCAGAAACCATCATGCAATCCGGCCTTGCGCTTGAGATGCGCCATGAAGTGGCGCGGATGGGGCAACTGTTCCCAGACTTGAGGAAGAAAGGTGCTGCGATAGGGGCCGTATTCGAAGATGACCCCGTCCACACCGGGGCGCAGTTGCGCGAGTGCATCATGCTCACCGCTGAACTTCATTCTTTCGGCAGCCGAAAGCAGCGAGACCTCGCATTCGGTCATTCCCAGTTCGTGCCGGCAGAGCGGCGCAAAGCGGGGATCCTGAAAGGCCGCAGCGAGGGCATTGTGATGAACATCGTCGGCCAGCGGGCGATGGGCCTGCAGCGATCCGATACAACCGCGCAACTCTCCCGCCTGCGTCAGCGTGACGAAGGTCGCGCCCCACTCGCTTAGCCAGTCATGCTGCGGTGCCGGCGGGTACGCCTCACCCAACGCCTGGGAGATGGCGCCGCGCGCGATGCCGATCAATACCCTGCCGCGGTTTGATGCGGACGCTGTTTCATGCTTTTCCCTGCTCACCTTGATCTCCTTCGGTAAAGGCGATGGATACATAGCCCACCACTCTGTCCTGAGACCCGGCGGTGTCGCCGGAGTTTCGCAGATCGAGCAGATGGGGGATGAGATGGTGGCGGCGCGCGGCGACGACAAGACCATTGATCGGCGTACCGCCGCAGGCTTGCTCGTGGTTGATGGGAGGCCCCAGTTTGAGGATGGTGTGTACGGTTTCTTCATCTACTTGCCGAGCGGCGGTATAGGGCAGGAAATGGGACAGGTCGGAACTGATCACGATCAGAGTTTCTCCGCCGCCCCACAGTTTTTCCAGCACCTCGGCGACCTCTTCTGGCGTTGCCATGCCGACCGCCAGCGGCAGCAGTCGGAATTCTCCCAGAACGCTTTGCAGGAACGGCAGTTGAACCTCCAGCGAGTGCTCCAGCGCATGCGCATCGGCACTGATCGTTACTTGCGGCAAGCCAGCGATGGTTTGCGCGGCCTCCACATCCAGTTCGATGCGGCCCAGCGGCGTGTCGAAGGCGTCCGCATCCGGCAGCGCCAGTCCGAACACCGCGACCCGGTGTGTGGGGCCGAGCAACACCACGCGGCGGATGCGTGCGGCGATGGGCCGCAATGCGGCGTAGGCCGCCGCCGCGATGGCGCCGGAATAGACATAGCCGGCATGGGGAACGATAAGAGCCTTGGGATTCAGCTTATGAGGCCGTGCCTTGGACAGCATGTGCCTTACATCATGCGCAAGCTGGCGCGGGTCGGCGGGGTAGAACATGCCTGCGACTGCAGGGGGGCGGACGGTTGGCATGGCGGACTCCCGGAAAGGAATGAGCTAAATATGGGGACAGTATGTCAGGAATCAAGGTGAGCATGGGCCTGCTGCTTTTCCGACCTCGCAATACGCTGTTCTTGTTATTTTCCCCAGGCATCTTGCGAACGTAAGGTGGCCTCTTCGTGAGGCAAGCGTTTTGCGCTTCATAACGATGCCTCAATTTCCGCGGGGAAACGATGCCATGAAACACGGCCGAAGCATGTTCGTCTGCGTGATCGGAATGACGGTCGCGTTATTTGCGCTGCTTCACATGGGAAGTGCCCAGGCGCTGAGTGTCTCGTCGACCCGGCTACAGGTCTTGATCGGCAATACCGTCATGCTCGGCGTGAACGATGCTTCCGGAAGGGTGAATGCCAAGTCGTCGAACACGGATATCGCAACCGTCAGCTACGAAGATGGCGTTGCCCGGATCACGGGCCGGGCTGCTGGTAAGGTTACGGTTTCCTTCCGCGACGGCCTGAATACCCGTACGGTGGCGGTAACCGTGACTTCGGTCGCACCGGGGAATTTCACGTTGCTGGCATGGAGCAACCTGGGCATGCATTGCTACGACGGAAACGGCTATTCCGTTTTTTCCATCCTGCCGCCGTTCAGCACCCTGAACGCGCAATTGGTGGACAGGTCAACCGGAATGCTGGTGGCCAGCGGTGTCACGATGACCTACCAATCCACGCCGGACACCCGCGGTTCGATCAATACCATCAGCTCGACCAAAACCAATTTCTGGCAATACGTAAAAATCTTGTTCGGCATGGCACCTCCGGCTGACGTCGGTCTGCTGGGCTATCCCGTGGCTTCAAATAGTCCCGCGCCGATGGCCTATAACGCCAAGTACAACTGGTTCGAGGCGGTCGGCATCCCGATGACCAATGTGGACGATGCCAACGCAAGGAACGACTATCCCATGGTCCGGGTGGTGGCGAAGAACAGTACCGGCCAAGTGCTGGCCACGACCAGGGTGGTGTTGCCGGTGAGCGACATGATGGATTGCCATAACTGCCATGCTTCCAATACCGACGGCAATGCGGCGCAGAATCGTGCCAGACCGGCAGCTGGCTGGGTATTCGATCCCGATCCGCTGTCGGATTGGAAGAAGAACATCCTGCGGTTGCATGACGAGAAACAGGCGGGTAAGCCTGCCTTTGCCGCGGCCCTGAAAGCGAAGGGCTATCCGGATGGTTTGTACGGCTCCGCAATGGCCGGGAAACCGGTGCTGTGCCCGGCTTGTCATGTTTCGAATGTGTATCGGATCGACGCTGGGGTGCAGACCGGCATGGAGGGCCTCTCGCCGATGACCGAGGCGATCCACCGGTCGCATGCGAACCAGACGGATCCCGGTAATGGCATGACGCTGGATCACATCAATGACCGCAGCGCATGCTACCTGTGCCACCCGGGGTCGGTCACGAAATGCCTGCGCGGTGCCATGGCCGGTTCGGATCATCAGTGCCAAGATTGCCATGGCCGGATGAGTCACGTCGGCCGTCCATCGCGGAAGGGGTGGCTGGACTTGCCGAATTGCCAAGCCTGTCACCATGATGGCAAGCGGGAACTGGTTGGGGTCGACAGCCAGGGGAGACCGTTGTCCTGGGGTGACGGCCATTTTGCAACTTCACCCGACGTGCCCACCGCAGGCGCCCGGCTATATCGTTTCAGCGACGGTCATGGTGGTCTGAAGTGTCCGGCTTGCCACGGCTCCACTCATGCCGAGAGTCCTAGCCGGGAAGACAACGATAACGTGCAAAACATCGCCATCCAAGGCTATGCCGGGCCCGTGCTGGAGTGCGCGGCCTGTCATGCGTCCATGCCTAATACCGTGAACGGCGGACCGCACGGCATGCATCCGACCGGCAGCCAGTGGTTCAAACGGCACGGCGAGGTGTCAAGGAGTGCCGCTGCACGCACCGGCTGCGCCTATTGCCACGGGAAGGATTTCCGCGGCTCCCCCCTCAGTCGGGTGAAGGTGCCTAGGAGTATCGGTTCACATAGCTATGCTGCGGGGCAGGCAGTCGGCTGCTACGAATGCCACAACGGGCCAACGAGCGGCAGCCGAAAATCGGGCGCGTGATTGGAAAATGGCAGGCTGACTGCCATGGGAGTATCGAGGGAGCTACGAGATCAGGTGCTTCACGTGGTCGCGTTCTTCGATCAACTCACGATAACTCTCGTCCATGTGCCTGCGTCCCAGTTCGCTGACCGACAGCCCCTGTACGATGCGGTAATGACCGTTACGGCAGGTGACGGGGAAGCCGTAAATCACACCTTCCGGAATGCCGTAGCTGCCGTCCGAAGCTACGCTCATGGTGACCCAGTCGTTATGGTGCGAGCTGAGCATCCAGTCGTGTATGTGGCTGATCGCCGCATTGGCGGCGCTAGCCGCGCTCGACAGGCCGCGAGCATCGAGCACCGCCGCGCCGCGTTTTTGAACCGTCGGGATGAACACCTTTTCAATCCAGTCCTGATCGGGCAGCAGGTCTCGCACCAAACGGCCGCGGATTTCTGCATGGTCGAGGTCGGGATACTGGGTGCCGGAGTGGTTGCCGAACACGATCATCTTCTTGACGTCGCGTACCGGTTGGAAAAGGTGCTGCGCGACTTGGGCGATGGCACGGTTGTGGTCCAGGCGCATCATCGCACTGAAGTTGCGCGGGTCGATGTCGGGCGCGTTCTTCATCGCAATCAGCGCATTGGTGTTGGCCGGGTTTCCTACCACCAGCACCTTGACGTGGCGCGCGGCGTATTCGTTGAGTATCCTGCCCTGTTCGGAAAAGATCGCGCCGTTGGTTTCCAGCAGGTCTTTGCGCTCCATGCCCTTGGTACGAGGGCGTGCGCCGATCAGTATGGCGATCTCGGTATCCCTGAAGGCGACCTTGGGGTCGTCGGTGACGATGACTTGTTGCAGCAGCGGGAAGGCGCAGTCTTCCAGCTCCATCATCACCCCACGCAGCATCTGCTGTGCCTGCGGCACATCCAGCAGCTGCAGGACAATGGGCTGCTCGCGCCCAAGCATGTCGCCATTGGCAATGCGGAACAGTACGGCATAGCCGATTTGACCGGCGGCGCCGGTGACTGTGATTCGAATCGGTGCTTTCATGGCGGCCTCCAGAGGAAGAGGCCTCATTCTGCCAGTGTTTAACCGGCAGACAAAGGGGAAATTTCCTGTATGGAACGGAGGTCAGGCCTGCGCGTTCGGGATGGTGATGACCAGGGAACGTTCGCCGAAAGACAGCAAGCCGAGGTGGTTGATGGCCGCGATGGCCGCCTCCTGGCTATTCATGGTGATGAGGATGATCCTGCTGTCGTGTTCCGGCAGGTCGAAGATTTTCAGGGTGGTCACTTCGCCGAAAGACGAGAGGAATTCGGAAACGGTGGCGCGTATGCGGTTTTCGTCGGTCAGTCCGGCAAGGTCGAGCAGCAATTGTTTCATCGTATCTCTGATCAGGCTGGAATTTCGTTGATGTTGGAAAACATCTCCACGTAACGTTCGATCAGTGCGCGGGTTTCCGGTGAAACGCCTAGCTCTACGCTGCGGCGGTCCGACGGACAGCGTGTGCGGGTGATGACGCCG
>DASTGP010000033.1:0-7748 GCA_035605585.1 Gallionella sp.
GGCCTGTTTTACGAGTCGCACCAGGCGCAATGGGTACGAGGAGAACGCAGCACGGCTCAATTGCTGGTCGAGCCGCAAAACCAGCTCACCGGCAAGCAACCCGTCCTGACCGATACGTCTCAACCCGCGCAACCGGCCAAGGCACCCGGCGATTCCGGCCTGCCGATCGCCAAGGAGTTGCTGCCGTTGGTGCAGCAACAACTCCACACGCTGGAAACGCACCAGCTCACCTGGGCCGGACAGGTCTGGCCGGGGCAGGAAATGCAGTGGGAGATACAGGGACAGCCGGAACACCAGGCTCCGCGGCAGCAGAGGGAACGCGAGTGGAGCACCGAAATGGAGCTGGCCTTGCCCAGGCTGGGCGATGTCCATGCCCGGCTGGTCTTTGCCGAGAGCGGGTTGAGGATGACGCTGCATGCCGCCGATGCCGGCACCATCGACCTGTTCAACCGTGCCCTGCCCCAGCTCAGGAATGCGCTGGCCGATGCCGGCATTCCGCTGACCGCCGCCGTGGTGGAAAAATCTTGAAACGCCCCCCGCTCACGCCGCAACAAAGCGCCGTCGCGTTAAGCTACGGCCAGAACCAGGGGGCGCCCAAGGTAGTCGCAAAAGGACGCGGGTTAATCGCACAGGCAATCATCGAACGCGCGAAGCAAAACGGCGTTTACGTGCATGAATCCGAGGACCTGGTCGGGCTGTTGATGAAGGTCGAACTCGATCAGGAAATTCCCCCGCAGCTCTACCTTGCGGTGGCCGAGCTGCTTGCCTGGTTATATCGCCTTGAGCATCCCAATACCCCCGCTATTCCGCCTTTTGTAAAACCGTAATTTTGCTATCATGCGCGGCTATTTCGCCAAAGCTGCACTGAGAACATGGAAAAAGACATTCCTCTAAAAATCGAGATATTTTCCAGCGAGGATGACGACAGACACCGCATCGTTTCGGCAAAGGAAATTGAGTTCATCCTGCACAAGATCGCAGAGAAACAGTCTCGGGTCGCGCTTTATTACGGCAACACGAACGACTTCATCCTGGTCACGCTGCTAGGCGTCGACAATAAAGGCTTGTGGCTGGAGCAAAGCCCAAGTGAAACAGACAACCGGCGCATCATCGAAAGCAAGAAGCTGGTATTTGTCAGCTCGCACCAGCAAGTCAAGGTGCAGTTCACCGCAGATCAGGCCAGCAGCGTGGAATATCGCGGTTATCCCGCCTTCTATGTCCCCCTGCCGGACCACCTTTACCGTCTGCAGCGGCGCGAATACTACCGGCTCTCGACGCCGGTGAGTTCGCCGTTGCGCTGCATCATCCCGGCGAGCAGGGCGCCATCGAGGAAGCCATGCGAAGTCACCGTCATGGATATCAGCGGCGGCGGGGTCGGCCTGACCTGCTCGGAATCGGACATCGACTTGGTTCCGGGCGAAATCTATCCGGATTGCCGGATCGACCTACCCGAGGTGGGCACGATCTATGCGACGATAGAAGTGAAAAGCCTGGCGGTGCTGACCTCGCCATCGGGGCGGACGCACAAGCGCGCGGGCTGCGCATTCAAGAACCTGGACGGCCAGTCCACCATCTTGCTGCAGCGTTATGTCACGAACATGCAGCGCGAGCGGAGCAAGACGCAGTAAGCCCAAGGAAGTTGCCGTCCGGATGGACCTCGGGCTAAACCCCGCCTATACCTGCATGTTCATGACGTCGTTATAGGCCTGCACGAACTTGTTGCGCACCTGGACGGCGGTCTGGAAACTGATGCTGGCTTTCTGCATGGCGATCATGGTGTCGCTCAGGCTGACCCGGTCGTCGCCTAGCACGAACGCCTTTTGCATCTCGTCGGACTTGGACTGTGCCTGAGCCACCCCATCCAGGGAAGACTTCAACACGTTGGCGAAATCCACTTTGCCGGCCTGCGCCGCCTGGGGGGGCTCGCGCATTCCGGCCGCTGCCGCCGCGATGCGCATTTGGGCCAACAAGTTGTCTACTGCTGAAGTGTTCACGATTGCCTCCTCGGTGGAACGCCGCTTGATCCCCGCTGTCTCATTGGCGGCTTAGTCGGCGGTTTCTCAGGTGAAGGCACGATACCCCCATCCCTGCAATCCCTATGAACGGAATAGGCTCGGGTTTCCCCCCTTATTCCGGTTTTCAAAAAGCCTGCTGCCACTGATAATGCGTCCACTGCCCGAGTGGCTTTTTGGTGTGGTTATGAATCATCATGGCTGAACAGGAAAACAAGACAGCGAGCATCCTCGACCAGCTCACAATCCAGCAGAAACTGGGGTTGGCGGCCGGCGTTGCAGCGTTGTTTGCGCTCGTCGCCGGACTGTGGATGTGGGGCCAGACACCGGATTACCGCGTCCTCTACAGCAACCTGTCGGACCGCGACGGCGGCGCCATCATCGACTCGCTGACCCAGATGAACATCCCCTACAAGTTCGCCGAAGGCGGCGGCGCCCTCCTGGTTCCGTCCAATCAGGTGCACGAAGCCCGCCTGAAGCTCGCGTCCCAGGGCCTGCCCAAGGGCGGCAATGTCGGCTTTGAGCTGATGGAGAACCAGCGTTTCGGCATCACCCAGTTCGCCGAACAGGTCAATTACCAGCGCGCGCTGGAAGGCGAACTGGCGCGCTCGGTGCAGAGTATCGGCGCAGTGGCCGCCGCCCGCGTCCACCTTGCCATCCCCAAGCCCAGCGTATTCGTCAAGGAACAACAGAAGCCAAGCGCATCCGTAGTCCTCAGCCTTCAAGGCGGCAGGACGCTCGATTCCGCCCAGGTCAGCGCGATCGTGCATCTGATCTCGAGCAGCGTGCCGGAGATGTCCGCCAAGGACGTGACCGTCGTAGACCAGAACGGCACGTTATTGAGCGCCAACCACGACGGCAACCTCAATGGGGGGCTGGATGCCAACCAGCTCAAGTATGTTCAGCAAATCGAGCAAAACTACATCAAACGCATCGAGTCGTTGCTGACCCCGTTGCTCGGCGACAACAATGTGCGCGCCCAGGTGGCCGCCGACATCGACTTTTCGCGCACCGAGCAGACTGCCGAGATCTTCAAGCCCAACCAGAATCCGGCCGAAAGCACGGTCCGCAGCCAGCAGAACTCCGAATCGATCAATGGCGGCGGACTCAATGCTTCTGGCGTTCCCGGCGCACTGTCCAACCAGCCTCCGGTACCGGCCACCGCCCCGATTGTTTCCGGCGGCGCAGCAAGCGGCGTTGCGGCCACGAACCCGGCCTCCAGCATGCAAAAGGATTCCACCATCAACTATGAGGTTGACCGCACCATACGCCACACCGTTTTGCCGGTCGGTTCGATCAAGCGCCTGTCCGTCGCGGTGGTGGTGAACGGCAACCGCAAGGTCACCGATGCCAAGGGCAAGGTCAGCAGCAAACCCTTGACCGATGCTGAGAAAGAGCAGATCAACAACCTGGTCAGGGATGCCGTGGGCTTTGACCAGACTCGCGGCGACAGCCTGAATGTCCAGGTGGCCGCCTTTACCGAAAGCAAGGAGACTGTCGAAGAAACTCCCTTCTGGGAACGGGCTGACATGATCGAGCTGGCAAAAGAACTGCTCAAGTACGGCCTGATTGCGGCAGTGATGTTCTTCGTCGTCTTCCGCATCATCAAGCCGGCGTTCCAGTCGCTGATCACGCCGCCGAGCCGCACCGGCGGGTTCGAGGCCGTCGTCGAAGGGGCCGAGGAGGAACCG
Source organism: Gallionella sp. (assembly GCA_035605585.1). Classification (GTDB taxonomy): domain Bacteria; phylum Pseudomonadota; class Gammaproteobacteria; order Burkholderiales; family Gallionellaceae; genus Gallionella. The sequence goes on from DASTGP010000033.1 coordinate 3,704, forward strand.
GCCGGGGTTAGTTATGCGCCCACCGTTCCGTCCTATGAGCAGACCCTGCAAACCGCACGACAGATCGCCCAGCAGGAGCCCAAGATCGTCGCCAGCGTAATCAAGGAATGGGTGAGCGGCAATGAGTAACGGCATCGAAAAAAGCGCGGTCTTCCTGATGACGCTCGGCGAAAGCGAAGCTGCCGAGGTGCTGAAGTATCTCGAACCCAAGGAAGTGCAGAAGATCAGCGCGGCGATGATGACGCTGAAGAACCTCAGCCGCGAGGAAATCGCCCAGGTGTTCCACGAATTCCTGGTCTCCGCGTCGAGCAAGACCACCATCGGAATGGACTCCAACGATTACATCCGCAACATGCTCACCAAGGCACTGGGCGACGACAAGGCCGCCGGTCTGCTGGACCGCATCATGCACAACAGCGACACCAGCGGCATCGAGAGCCTGAAGTGGATGGATCCCGCTGCGGTTGCGGAAATGATCGGCAACGAGCATCCGCAAATCATCGCCACCATCCTGGTGCACCTGGAGCCAGACCAGGCAGCCGACATCCTCAAACTGTTCTCCGAACGCACCCGCAACGATGTGCTGTTGCGCATTTCCACGCTGGATGGCGTGCAGCCCGTGGCCCTGCGCGAACTCAACGACGTGTTGGGCAAACTCATGTCGGGGAGCGCAACCGGCAAGAAGAGCCTGCAAGGCGGCGTCGGCGCCGCCGCGGAAATCCTCAACTACCTTGGCGGCACGCTGGAATCCCAGGTCATGGAAAACGTGCGCCATTTCGACCCGGAGCTGGCACAGAAGATCGAAGACAAGATGTTCGTCTTCGAAAACATGCTGGACATCGACGACCGCGGCATCCAGCTCGTTTTGCGCGAGGTCCAATCGGAGTCCCTCATCGTTGCGCTCAAGGGTGCCAGCGAAGAATTGCGCGAAAAGATCTTCAAGAACATGTCACAACGTGCTTCCGAAATGATGCGCGAGGACCTCGAGGCCAAGGGACCGGTCAAGCTCAGCGAAGTCGAAGCCAACCAGAAGGAAATCCTCAAGATCGTGCGCCGCCTGGCCGACGAAGGCCAGATTGCATTAGGCAGCAAGGGCGAAGAGGACGCGTATGTCTAACAGCGTCATCATTCCCAAGGAACAGTTGACCGCGTTCGAACGCTGGGAACTGGCTTCGTTCGACACGCATGTCGTCGACAAACATGCAGAAGTGGAACCGGCTGTCGCGCTCCCCACCGTCGCGGAACTGGAAAGCATCCGCCAGCAGGCGTATGACGAGGGCTATGCCCAGGGCCGCGAAGCGGGTTATGCCGAAGGCATCCAGCAGGCCCGCAACGAAGCGGCGCAAATGCAGACGCTGCTGCAGAACCTGCAGACGGCACTCAACGAAGTGGATGAACAAGTGGCGCAGTCGCTGCTCGACTTGTCGCTGGAAGTCGCCCGCCAGATGGTGCGAGAGACCCTGCATACCAAGCCGGAAGTCATCCTGAAGATCGTCAGCGACGCGATCAGCAGCCTGCCGCACTTCAACCAGAACGCCCACCTGATCCTGCACCCGGACGATGCGGCGCTGGTGAGAGAACATATGGGAGACCAACTGGCGCACGCCGGTTGGAAGATTTTCACCGATGCGAAGATCGAACGCGGCGGATGCCGCGTCGAAACCGCGCACAGCCATATTGACGGTACCACGGAAGCACGCTGGAAACGCGTCGTCGAATCGATCGGGCAGGACAAATCATGGCGAGCCTGATGCCCTCCCCCAGCACAAGATGGCAGAACCTCCTCCGGGACGGCAAGGAATATGTCGCCGACTGCAATACCCTGCCCACCAGCGGCCATCTCACCAAGGTGACCGGTCTGGTGATGGAAGCGGTCGGCCTGCAAATGCCCGTCGGCAGTACCTGTGCGATCCATCTGCCGAACAACACAATCGAGGCCGAGGTGGTCGGGTTCGCTGGGGAAAAACTGTTCCTGATGCCTGAGCACGACGTGCACGGACTGGTGCCAGGCGCACGCGTAACACCGGTCGAACCGTCACGCCACCTGACGCTGGACGGCAAGCGCAAAGCGCCGCGCCGCCGTATCTCGGATCTGGCCAAGCATCTGCCGGTGGGCAACATGCTGCTGGGCCGAGTGGTGGACGGCACCGGCAAGCCGCTCGACCAGTTCGGGCCATTGGTAGACGCCGAGTCGGCTCCGTTACAAAGCCGCCCGTTCAATCCGCTGGAGCGTGCGCCCATCGATACCGCGCTGGATGTCGGCGTACGCGCAATCAACAGCATGTTAACCGTGGGTCGCGGCCAGCGCATGGGCCTGTTCGCAGGCTCCGGCGTCGGCAAGAGTGTGCTGCTCGGCATGATGGCGCGCTACACCAACGCCGACGTCACCGTGGTCGGCCTGATCGGCGAACGCGGCCGCGAAGTCAAGGAATTCATCAACGACATCCTCGGCAAGGAAGGAATGGCCCGTTCGGTGGTCGTCGCCGCCCCGGCTGACACCTCTCCGTTGGTGCGCCTGCAGGGCGCCGCCTATGCCACCACCATCGCCGAGTATTTCCGCGACCAGGGCAAGAACGTGCTGCTGATCATGGATTCGCTCACCCGCTACGCCATGGCCCAACGCGAGATCGCGCTGGCGGTCGGCGAACCGCCAGCGACCAAAGGCTATCCGCCGTCCGTATTCGCCAAACTGCCGCAGCTGGTGGAGCGTGCCGGCAACGGACTGGAAGGCGGCGGTTCGATCACCGCGTTCTACACCGTGCTGACCGAAGGCGACGACCAGCAGGATCCGATCGCTGACAGCGCGCGCGCCATCCTCGACGGCCATATCGTGTTGTCGCGGCGCCTCGTGGAACAGGGGCACTACCCCGCGATCGACATCGAGGCGTCGATCAGCCGGGTGATGTCACATCTGGCATCGCCGGAACATATGGCCATCGTGCAGCGTTTCAAGCAAATGTACGCCCACTACCAGCGCAACCGCGACCTAATCAGTGTCGGCGCCTACGTCAGCGGAAGCGACCCGCTGCTGGACGAAGCCATCAGGATTTATCCGAGAATGGAACAGTTCCTGAAACAAGGCATGTTCCAGCGCGAGACCTACCAGTCCAGCATCGAACAACTTGGCGCGCTATTCGTGCCGCAAGCATAACGAGACGTCATGACCAAGCCATTCACCTTGCAGCCCTTGATCAACCTCACGCAGCATCAAAACGAGTCTGCGACGCGCAAGCTCGGCCAGCTGAATCAGTTGCAGCAAAGCGCGCAACAAAAGCTGGATACGCTGATGGAATACCGCAAGGACTACCAGAATCGCCTGCAGGAAGCCACCCGGAACGGCATGGATCCGGCGCAGTTGCGCAATTTCCAGCACTTCATCAACAAGCTCGACGAAGCGATCAACCAGCAGCGCAAAGCGGTCGAGCAAAGCAAGATATCGACGCAGATCGGCCGCACGGAATTCGATACGACGCAACGCAAGCTGAAATCGTTCGACGCACTGCAGCAACGCCATTTCGATGCGCAGAAAAAAATCGCCGAAAAGGCGGAGCAAAAAATGCTGGATGATCATACCGGCAGGATGGCGGCTTACAAGATGAACAACCCGGAAAACCAGACCAAGTGACGAAGGAGAACCACCATGACTAACCTACCGATCACCAGCAACAGCCCCCAGTCTTCCGGGAATGCCTCGAATGCAGCGCTGATGAATAGTGCGCCTGACGATGCCCAGACTGCAGCAGGTTCGGGCGCTGCCGACCCGTTCGCCGCATTGCTCGCGCGGCAAATCAGCGGAACCGACTCCGCCCTGACGAACCTGGCCCAAATTTCCATCGCTGCGAATGCCGCGGACAGCAAGGATACAAAGGATCCCGCAGCCATCGTGACCGATGCCGGCACGCCAAGCGATGCGGCGAACTCGGTGATGGCCATGCTGATGCAAATCCCCCAGGAGATACGCACTCCCGTCACCCAGGATGCAGCGGGCAACGCAACGCTCCCGCCAGTCGGCAAGAGCAATACGGCGGCCCCCGACGTCGCCATG
>DASTGP010000043.1:0-3343 GCA_035605585.1 Gallionella sp.
GCCTGAGCGCAGTACGCTCATTCTTGAGACTGGCGACGGCGGGACGACGAGGTTGGTTCAGTCGCCACTCGATGTAGTCACCCAGCTTGTTCTCGGTGATCTGATCGATCCGGTCATCCCGGAAATATCGAAGTGCCCAGAGTTCAATTGTAAGCGTGGCGCCGAGGCCCTTCAGATTGTTTGTGCACAGACTTGGGAGCATCGCTAGAAGAGTCATCTTCGGCAAGGGTGCTCACAATGGACGACCATTCGGACGACATAAGACGACCGTTGTCCTCGCGTATCGAAGTGTATGCTGGCGTGGGTCGAAAGCGCTGGCGGGATGAGGTGAAGGCGGAGATTGTCAGATTGTCGCTGAGAGCTTTCGGCCGGGCGCAGTTGTTGCAGAAGTCGCCCGCCGCCACGGTTGTCGGCCGCAGCAAGTGCATGGTTGGCGGCGGATGGCCCGCTTGGGTCAATTGGCACTACCGGCCACGGCGGATACATTATTGTTCGTGCCTCTGGTGTCAGAGTCTTCAGAATCGGCAGCTACGGAGCCATCCGTATCACCGGAAGCATCCGCTATTACGGTTGAGTTCCTGGGGGCGCGGGTAGAGGTGCGCGGAACGCCCGGCCTTGCCGTGCTCAGCGATTTGTTTATGGCACTACGCCGGACAGGTTCATGCTGACGGCTCCCGCTGACCTTACGGTTTACGTGGCGACACAACCTGTAGACTTCAGGAAGGGTGCGGACGGCCTGGCGCTTTTGGCCAAGGAGACACTGGGCCATGACCCGATGAAGGGCGTGGCGGTGGTCTTCCGTGCGAAGCGCGCCGACCGGGTGAAGATTGTCGTCTGGGACGGCAGCGGCCTTGTGATGTATTGGAAGCGGCTCGATAGCGGCGGCTTCAAATGGCCTCCCATTGTGGCCGGCGTCATGCGGATGAATGCGGCGCAGTTGTCTGCGCTTCTGGCCGGCATGGATTGGACACGCATGCACGCGCCTCGAAGCTCGCAGCCGAAAGCACTTGCGTAGAAAATAAAAATCGTCGCTGCATCGGCGCGCGAAGCATGGCAGACTCAGAGTCAATGAGTGATTTGCCTGACGAACTGCCGAGCGATGTAGCCGAGCTGCGTGCGTTTGCCGCGGCTCTCTTGGATCGCTGTGCCAGGCTCGAGCGATTGCTCAAGCTTGCGAAAGATGCACGCTTCGGTCGATCCTCGGAAAAGCTGGACGATGACCAGCTACAGCTTGTTTTAGAGGACATCGACGAGGCCGTCGCGGCTCTCGAAGCAGCTGAGGATCGCGCCAATCCTAAAACATGCGAGAAGAGAACTGCTAAGCGCAGAGCGAATCGGGGCCAGCTACCGAAGCATTTGCCGCGTATCGTCGAAACCCTGATGCCCGCTGAAACCTGTTGCCCGTGCTGCGAGGGCGTCCTTTTTGAGATTGGGAGCGATGAGAGCCAGAGGCTGGACGTGGTGCCGGCGCAGTATCGTGTGATCGTGACCCGACGGCCAAGACTGGCCTGCCGCGCCTGTCATGGCGTCGTTCTCCAGCACGCCGCGCCGGAACGATTGATCAAGGGTGGGCTGCCTACCGAGCGGCTCGTCGCGCATGTGATCGACGCCAAGTATCATTGGCATTTGCCGCTCTATCGTCAGGCGCAGATGCTGGCGACACACGGTATCGCGCTCGACCGTTCCACGCTCGCCTTCTGGGTCGGCTATGCCGCCCAGGAGCTGAAACCCTTGTGGCACCGTCTGCGCGAAATCTTGCTGGCCTCTGCGAAGCTTTGTGTCGATGAGACGCCAGCACCCGTGCTGGATCCGGGGCGCGGCAGGACCAAAACCGGCTACTTCTGGGCGCTCTCGCGCGACGACCGGCCTTGGGCTGGGCCTGAACCACCTGGGGTGGTCTATGCCTATGCACCGGGCCGCGGCGCTGTTCATGGCTTGAGGCTGCTCGAGGGTTATCGCGGCATCATCCACTGCGATGGCTATGAGGCTTACAAGACCATGACCCGAGCGACGCGTGCCGACGCGCTGTCCGGCACGCTCGCCTTCTGCTGGTCGCACCTTCGGCGCCAGTTTGTGAAGATCGAGCGCGAGGCTGTTCCAGCGCCAGCTCCGGTTGCCCGCGAGGCTCTCGAGCGCATCGCCCAGCTTTACGCGATCGAGAAGGCGCTCCGCGGCCGATCTGCTGCCGAGCGCCGTGCGGGGCGACAAGCGCATGCCCGACCTCTGGCTGCAGCCTTGAAGCAGTGGTTTGAGGCCAAGCTTGATCACCTTGCGCAGAAGAGCGACACGGCGAAGGCTTTGCGTTATGCGCTGCGTCATTGGGATGGTCTGACGCTCTACCTTGATGACGGGCGCATCGAGATGGACACCAATGCAGTCGAGCGAGCGATGCGGCCGATCAAGCTCAACGCCAAGAACTCCCTTTTTGCTGGCTGCGACGAAGGCGCCGAAAATTGGGCATTGCTGGCTTCGCTCATTGAGACCTGTAAGCTCAATGGCGTCAGTGCCGAGCACTGGCTCGCTGACGTTCTCGCCAAGCTCGTCAATGGTTGGCCTGCGTCACGACTGGACGAACTACTTCCCTGGGCATCGACCTACACGATGCATGCACAGGATCCGAGGCTGGTGGCATGAGCCTCCACACGACTGCGGTCCGGATCAAGGTAACTCTTAAGGACGTGAAACCGGAAGTGATGCGGCGGCTTGTCGTGCCGCTCACGCTGCGCCTTGATCGGCTGCATCTGACCCTCCAGGCGGCGTTTGGCTGGACGAATAGCCATCTCTTCGAGTTCTTCACGGGCGAGGTCCATTGGGGCATTCCTGATCCCGATAACGACTACGGCCACCAGCCCATGGATGCCCGTAAGGCGCGCCTCTGGGATATCGTTCACGAAACTGGGGCCAAGACGATCCACTATCTCTATGACTTCGGCGACAGCTGGAACCATGTGATCAAGCTCGAAAAATGGTTCGACAACACGCCGACAGAGGGTCTCCCACTCTTACTCGACGCCATCGGCCGCGGCCCTCCGGAGGATGTTGGAGGCGCGCCAGGCTATGCTGAATACCTCCAGGCCATCAGCGACCCCGCCCATCCGGAGCATGAACATATGCGCCGCTGGGGCCCGGAGCGGTTCGATCCCAACGTTGTCGATCGAGCTGAGCTCGAGGCTGCCGTCAACGCATTGTCGGAAAAATGGAAACCGCGTCGGCGAACCAGGCGGTCAAAATAGAAAAGGGCCGCGGAGCTTCGCTTACGGTGTGTCTGTACGCTCTAGCTGATTTCCGATCAGCACCCAGCGATCGGTGTCGACGTCCTTGCAAAGAATATCGGCGCGAAACG
>DASTGP010000070.1:0-28976 GCA_035605585.1 Gallionella sp.
AGCCTGGGCTTCCTGTGGCTGCTCGGCCAGTTGATGCAGACCGGCTGGTTCTACGAAGGCCTGGGTGTCACCACGCGGTCCACCGCGCTTGCGCTGCTGCTGTTCTTCATGGTGCTGCCGGTGTTCAGCTTCCTGCTGCACCCGCTGCTGTCGGCCTATTCGCGCAAGCACGAGTTCGAGGCCGACGCCTACGCCGCACAGCAGACCGACAAGACTGACATGGTGAGTGCGCTGGTGAAGCTGTATCAGGATAACGCCGCGACGCTGACGCCCGACCCGCTGTACTCGAAGTTCTATGATTCGCACCCGCCGGCGATGGAACGCATCGCCCATTTGCAGGCCCAATAGGAGGTATAGATGAGACTGGCGATTACGATTGCATTGTTCTGTGCCGCAACGGCGGCCTCGGCCGACCCGTTCCCCAACGGCAACGCGCAGGCCGGGCAGAAACTGTTCGCGCAGTACAAGTGCGGCAGCTGCCATAGTGCGATGCTGGGCGGCGACGGCAGCGCGATGTTCACCCGCCCCGACCGCAAGGTGCACAGCGTGCCCGAGCTGGTCGAGCAGATGCGCTTCTGTACCGGCAACGTCGGCGTGAACCTGACGCCGCAGGACGAACAGCATCTCGGCGCCTATCTCAACCGTTACTACAACCTGAAGTAGGAGGGCATCATGGACACTACCGTAAGCGACCTGACCACCAGGCAATGCAAGCCCTGCGAAGGCGGGACTGCGCCGATGACGCCGCAGGAAGCCGACAAACTCCTGAAGCAGCTCGACGGCTGGCAACAATACGATCACCTCATCAGCAAGACCTACCGTTTCAAGAACTATTACGAGACCATCGCGTTCGTGAATGCCGTGGCGTGGATGACGCACCGCGAGGATCATCACCCCGACCTCAAGGTCACCTACAACAGCTGCCAGGTGGAATACTCGACCCACGCCATCGGTGGCTTGTCCGAAAACGACTTCATCTGCGCCGCGAAAGTGGACGCGCTGTTCAAGATTTGAGCGCCGCGATCCACGGCCAGGTCGTTGCCGCCTTCGGCCGCCAGTACCTGACGCGCCTCGAAGACGGCAGCGAGCTGGCCTGCCTGACGCGCGGCAAGAAAAGCGAAGTGGTGTGCGGCGACGTGGTGGAGGTAAAACGCACCGGCGAAGCCTCCGCGGAGAACGGTGCGCAGGGCGTGATCGAGCGCATCACCCCGCGCCGCTCGCTGCTGTACCGCTCCGACGCCTTCCGCGAGAAACTCATCGCCGCCAACGTGACCCAGATCGTCGTCGTGGTCGCCGCCGAACCCTCGTTCAGCGACGAACTGCTGGCTCGCTGCCTGGTCGCCGCGCACGACCAGCAGATCGAAGTGCTGATCGTGCTGAACAAATGCGACCTGGCCGGGCTTGCCGCAGAAGCGCGCGCCCGGCTCGCCCCCTATCGCACCATCGGCTACCGCGTACTGGAACTCAGCGCGAAGCAGGACGCATCAGCCTTGCGCCCCTTGCTGCAAGGCCACAGCAGCGTGCTCGTCGGCCAATCCGGCATGGGAAAATCCACCCTCATCAACGCGCTGCTGCCCGAGGCCCAGGCCGCCACGCGCGAGATCTCCAGCGCGCTGGATTCCGGCAAGCACACGACCACCCATGCGCGGCTATACCAGCTGGACGAAACCAGCAGCCTGATCGACTGCCCCGGTGTGCAGGCGTTCGGCCTGCACCACCTGAGCTTCGGCGGGATAGAGGAAGGGTTCGTCGAGTTCGCGCCCTACCGCGGCCAGTGCCGCTTCCACGACTGCCACCACCTGCACGAACCGGGCTGTGCGATACGCAGCGCGGTCGAAGCAGGGAAGATCGACGCAAGGCGGCTGGAGCTGTTCCAGCAGATCAGTCAGGCGGGGTGTTAGTGGCTAGTCGAACGGCAGAATCGATCACAGCCGTTGTTCAAATAAATTGTTCTCTAACGTCGGCTCATCGGCCAAAGCAGACTTTATCTCTACGGACAAAATTGACAGCAAGGAGCGGTAAGCTGACATCCGCCTGAATGCTCTAAGTTGTTCGGATTATGTTACTTTGCCCTTAGTAGAAAAGGATTAAAGTTCTTGGCCTATGAGCAATTCTCTAATGATTGAAAAATCGAGTGGAGTCACAGTTACGGAGAAGATGCTCGCAGAATTCTGCGAGCGATCATTCCTGAAGCTCTGGAGCTATCCGAATCCGCATAAGGATGACGGGCACGAATTGTGCGACCTGCTCGCGGTATTCGGCGATACCGTGTTCATCTTCTTCGACCGCGAGAGCGAACTTCCCGAGATCCCCGACAAAGACCCGCAGGTCCTGTGGGAACGCTGGAAGCGCAATGTCATCGACCGCCAAGTCAGAACCGCGCACGGGGCGGAGCGCTACATCCGCAGCGGCAGGCCGATCTTTCTTGACGCAAAGCGTGAAAAACCATTCCCGGTTCCATTCGACAAGGACAAAGGCGTTATCCACAAGATCATCGTCGCTCACGGGGCGAAGGAGGCCTGCGAACGGGCATCGCCGCAGAACGTCTACGGCAGCCTTGCGATCACTTATACGGAGACCGGCGGAGGCGCGACTCATCCGTTCCATATCGAGATCGACAGGCACAACCCGGTTCATGTTCTCGACAGCCACAACATGCCAATCGTGCTGCGCGAGCTGGATACGGTCAGTGACTTCTCAGCCTATCTCGACGAAAAGGTCCGCGCCTCCGCTGCCTTCGACTATCTGAGCTATTGCGGCGAGGAAGACCTCCTCGGCCACTACCTCGTGAACTACGACGCCGCGACCAAGCGCCATGTCATCGGGCCGAAGGGCAAGGACAGGGGCAAGGTCAACGGCGTGACGATCGGCGAGGGCGCGTGGTGCGACTTCGTACAGACCGGCGTCTATAAGAACACCAAGAACGCTGACCGCATCTCGTACTTCTGGGACCAGTTGATCCAGCGGACCTGCCAGAACAGTCTGGAGGGGACGCTCGGCGGTAACTCGAACATCGTACGCGGCGAGAGTGCGATCTACGAAATGGTCAAGGAGCCGCGCTTCATGCGTCGGGGCCTCTCCGAGAAGATTCTCAACGCCGTCGATAGCTTCCCGGACACGGGTTCGTTCACGCGCAAGGTTACTTTCCTGCCCTCGTACGAGCCGAATGTCGGCTATGTCCTCCTGCAATTGCGCGCTCCGGAAGAATTCCGCGCAGCAGCGGATTTCCGCGAGAAGCGGCAAACGCTGCTGGAAATCGCCTGCGGCGCCGCGAAAAACAAGTTCCCGAACTTGGTGAAGGTCATCGGAATCGGCATCGAGGCTCCGAAGTTCTCGGGCGGCACGGTGGCCGAGGACTTCATCCTGATGCCGTGCGAGCCTTGGCCGGACGAGAGGAAGACGTACTACGAAGAGATGAATCGAGCGTGGAATTTCTTCAGAACGCCCGCGCTGCGGCAGTTCAAGGATCGCGTCACACAGTTCGTGCAGCCGCCGCGTCCAGAGAAACAAACCAAGACCGGGCGCAACGATCCATGCCCCTGCGGCTCAGGCAAGAAGTACAAGAAATGCCATGGCTGAACCCGTGTCACTACGAGCGTTTGAGAGGCAGCAAAGCTGCTGCATTTCTGGCATAGCACCAACGTCGGCTAAGGCCGAAGTCCTGTCGTCGGCCTTAGCGGCCGGTTCGACGGAATCCTCACATGCTTCCGTTATGCGCAATAGCCGCACTTCGACAAACACGTAAAATGACGGCTTTCTCGTGCCAACGTAGGCCGAGCCGGACCATTTAAGTGATAACGATGACCACTCTAGCCCAACTACATGTCGATATTAACGTGCGCGTACAAACCATCCGGGGAGATCGTTCCGACTGGTTGTGCGGGAAGGGGTGCGATAGTTGTTGTCGGCGGCTTGCCGACGTGCCTCGACTAACGTTGGCAGAATGGGACTTGCTACAGGAGGGGCTGACAGACCTGCCGCCAAAACGACTCCAGGAAATCCGCAAGAATATGGCCGCCTTAACCAGCCCGCGGTCGCGCCCCGTCGTTTGCCCAATGCTGGACCTTGCTACCGGCACCTGTCCTGTCTATACCCAGCGCCCGGTGGCGTGCCGCACGTACGGTTTCTATGTGCAGCGTGACCAGGGGCTTTATTGCCACGACATCGAATCCCGTGTGGCCGATGGCACCCTGGCAGACGTGGTATGGGGCAATCACGATGCCATCGATCACCGGCTCGCCTCCCTTGGAGAAATCCGCGCTTTGACCGACTGGTTCGAGCATTGGGACAGCGAAAAATAAGTAACGGAAAAATGGCTCTCGCGCTCGCTCAACGCAATGGCGCGTCCTAGCTATTGTTCTGTTGTTTGGCGAGTTCATTCAGGAACGCTGCAATATCCCATTCGCAGCCACCACAGCCCGAGAGCGCGCCGGTCCTTCTGGAAATAGTATCCATATCAGAACCTTGCTCGAACAGGCTTTGAATATTGCCCCGCTTGGTGCCGCTGCAATGGCACATGACTTCATCGGCCGGGCAGGAATTCTTCATGTCCATTGATATCGTCCTTACGGGATTCCTTTAACTGACGCAGTCAGCCACGACGAACCGAACATCACTTCCTCCCCGCCGCCTCTTTCAGCACCACCCGCTCCACCTGAACGCTGGTATCGCTGTCGCCCAGCCACACCTGCCCGTCCTGTATGGTGCATTGCAGGTCCATCGTGCGTTGCGCCAGTTTGGCCAGCGCTTGCGTGCTTTCCTGTGGCAGGTTGACGATGGTGAGGTTCTTCTGGCGCTCGAACTGTGCGCTGTTCTGCGCGAACCACATGTCGGCGACACGCCCGCCGTAGCAATACACCACCACTTGGTCGGCACGACCGCAGGCCTTGCGGATCAGTTTCTCGTCGGGAAGACCGACGTCGATCCACAACTCGATCGCTCCCGTCAGGTCCTTGCGCCACACGTCGGCCTCTTCGTCGTTGGTCATGCCCTGACCGAATTCCAGATGCTCGTGCGCGTGCAGCGCGAACGCCAGCAGGCGCACCATCAGGCGCTCGTCCGTTTCAGACGGATGCTGCGCCAGCGTGAGCGAGTGGTCCTGGTAGTAGTGACGTTCCATATCCGCGATCTGCAGATTGGCCTTGAAGACAGTTGCTTTGATTGCCATGAGTTTTCCTGAATCAAACCTGCATAAATTCCCTCTCCCACCAATGGGAGAGGGGAGCCATCATTCCACCACCCTGCCGCGCAGGCTCTTAACCATCCCCCGCTTCGCCTTGCTGTCCATGCGCTTCCGTTGCGAGCTGCGCGTCGGTTTGGTAGCGCGCCGCTCGGCGGGCAGCACGGCGATGCTTTGCACCAGCTCTTTCAGGCGCCGCAACGCCTCGCCGCGATTCTTCTCTTGGCTGCGGAATTCCTGCGCCTTGATGATGACCACGCCTTCCTTGGTGATGCGCTGGTCGTTGAGATTCAACAGGCGTTGCTTGAATTCCGGCGGCAGCGACGATGCGCCGATGTCGAAACGCAGGTGCACCGCGCTGGAGACCTTGTTGACGTTCTGCCCGCCGGCGCCCTGCGCGCGCACGGCGGTGATCTCGATCTCGTGATCGGCGATGGCGACGTTATGGGATATGTACAGCATGCGACCTACGCGGCGGCGACACGGATGCGCACATCCGCCGTCACCGCCACAACCCGCCCAGCCATCCGAGCAGCGCACGTATCGGGGAGCGGGACTCAACGGCGGGCTTGCCTGCGGCGGGTGGCGCGCTTTGCGGCGCTGCCGGCCGACGTGGGGCCTGTTCTTCGGCGATCTTGATGGCCGGCGCCGATACCTGGTGGGTCTCCGGCAGCTGCACGACCTGCATCGCCAGTTCGTTGACCAACGCGGATATCTCGTCCGCACGCGCGGGGGCTATGCACAGCTCGCGCCACTCGTCCTCGCTGATCGCCTCGTTGGTGTGTTCGGCGATCCCGAAATCCGGCAACAGCTTCTCAGCGACGCTAACCAGCGCGACCAACGGATTGGCCAGCTCGACATCGCCGGTACGCGGCGAGTGATGCAGCTCCACCACCTCGGCGATCTCGGATGGAAGATGCCAGTGGCGCGCTAACAGCGCGCCGATGTGGCAATGCGTCACCCCCAGCAGCTCCAGTTCGAGATCGTGGATGTGGCGCTTCGGCTGCAGGCGCATCTGACGGTGCAATTCGTCGCTGGCCTGAAAATCGAGGTGATGCAACACCATGAAACCGATGTCGTGCAGCAGTCCCGTGAGGAAGATCTGGTTTTCGTCCGGCCGTATCCGCCTCGGCATCTCCCGCGCGACGGTGTTCATCACGATGGCGATGGTCATGCTGTGCGACCACAGGTCCTGGGGATCGAAATTCTTTGCGGCGTGCTGGCCGGTCAGCTTGGACATGGTGGCGATGCCCACGGCCACCGATTTCAGTCGTTTCAGGCCGAGCAGCATCGCCGCATCGCGGATGCCCGTGATCTTGCGCCCGACACCCATGGCGGGCGAATTGGCCAGGCCGATGATGCGCGCGGAAAGCTGCGGGTCCTGCTCGATCAGGCTGAGCATCTGAGCTTCGCCCTGATCGGTATCCAGAGGCAACGCCAGCAGCTTCTGGGCGATAGCCGGCATGGCCGGCAGCGAGTCCAGATTGCCGAGCGCAACTTGCAGTTTGCTGCCGATACGGTCTTTGCTCATGTTTGAAGTGCCGTGAAGATTTACTGCAGCGATAGAGCGGCTGCCGGGATGATGGTTCCCACGGTCAGCCCAGCAGGTTTGCGAGGGTCAGCAACAACAGCAGGATGATCCAGAACACCACCGAGCGCCATACCAGTCCAACCGTACTCTGCATGAAATCGGCATCCGCTTCGTCGCCGATGCCCAGCTCAGGGCGATCCAGCGGCAGGCCGCCTTGCGGGATGGGCATGCCCAGGCGCACACCCAGGGCTCCGGCCCCGCTGGCGAGCAGGATGCCCGCCTCGGGATCGGGCCAGCTCGCCGCCTGGGTGCGCCAGCAGTACGCCGTATCCTCGAAATCGCCGACGATGGCGAAGGTGGCGGCAGTCAGGCGGAGCGGCAGCCATTCCAGCAAATAGGACGCCTGCCTTGCGAAACCGCCGAACTCGCCCAGTTCCGCCGCATCCTCGCCCCCCCAGCGGGCACACAGGAACTGCCCCAGGCGATACAGCAGTGCGCCTGCCGCGCCGCCCAGACCGAGCGCGCTGAACAGCACGAACCAGACGATCACGCCGAACACGTTGCGGTGCGATGCCACCAGCGCCTCTTCGATGGTGACTCGCGCCACTTCCTCGGCGTTCAGTTCGTGCGAGGGAACCCCGCGCCATTCGGACAGCAGGCTGCGCGCCTTGTCCAGTTCGTTGTCGCGCAACGCCTTATGGATATCGGTGAAGTAGTGGCTGAACTGACGGAACCCCATGGTGAGGTACAGCACCAGCACATCAAGCGCCCAGGCGAATACCGGATGGGCGCGGTACATCAGCCAGTACAGCACCACCACGCCCACCAGCAGCGGCAGCACTGCCAGCATCCAGGCGATCTTGCCATGCCTGAATTCGCCCGCATTGAAGTGATGCTGGAAGAAGTTCACATAGCCGGACAGCCAGCCATGCAGGTATTTTTGCGAGGACAGCGGCTGGAACTGCTCCAGGATCAGGGCGGCAATTAAAGCGAAAAGACTCATGCCGCCACTATAAAACCAAGAGCCCTTCCTTGTCAGCCCTTATCAGGAAATCATCCCCGCCGCGACGGTGTTGTTGATCGCCTCGTCGATGACGATCAAGCTGCCGGTGACTCATTGCATGCACATCAACTGCCACTTGTTGAGGATGTTTGCCAAGTGTATAAAGCCGAGGCTTTTTTCCGTCTCGATCATCAAGTTGAAGTCTGGATAAGGAGTTCCCATGCAAAAAACAGCAGCAGGTTTTATCGGTGCACTTTTTTTCGGTATCGGCTTTTGCAACTTGGCTGGGGCGGATTCGCTGAGCGGCCAGGCAAGCCAAAATGCCAGCGGCGCCAGTTTGCATGCCAGCGCGAGCGCCATACATGCGATCGCGGCATCCGGCCAGGCCACGTTCGCCTTGTCGGCGGTGCCGTTGGCTATCGGCGGATCGGTCGGAGCCGTCAGCGGGCAGCTCGCCAAGGATTCCATGAGCGCGGCAAACGCCCCGATCGGCACACCGCTCAAAATCACCGACGAAGTACTGACCATCACCCCGCCCAACGAGGCCCTCAAAGCCACTGCGGAGCAAGGCCGATGAACGCGGCGCGCCCCCTCCTCGCCTGCGCGGTTCTGCTCTCCATCCTCATTAGCACCCCGTCGTTCGCCGGCAGCCAAGCGGGGGGCGAGGCTCACTTCCCACCCGAACAGATCATCAAATTCTCCAAGCAAATGGAGAGGACACTTGCCGAAAAAGGTGCGCGTGTCGCCATCGTTGCCCGGGTAGGCCGCCCGCCCTCCGACTTGCCGGAAGGCATGCATTTCACCCATGTGTCATTTGCGGTGTACTCGGAAATCACTACCGGCGACGGCAGAAAGGTCCCCGGCTATGCCATCTACAACCTTTACCAGCGCAACGAAAAACCCGACACCAGTTCGTTGATACAGGACTTTCCGGTGGACTTTTTCGCCGGAGCCGCGGTACTCGAAGCGGGCATCGTCATTCCGTCCGCCGAACTGCAGAAACGGCTGCTGGAAACCATCGCCTCTCCCACCTACAAGCGTTTGCATGATCCGCATTATTCGGCCATCGCCAATCCGTTCACGCTGGGCAGACAGAACTGCACCGAGCACACGCTGGATGTAGTCAATGCGGCGATCTATCAGACCAGCGACATCAAGAGGATCAAGGCCAGCGAAAAAGTCTATTTTGAGGCGCAGCCGGTCAACGTAGGCCCGCTGAAGTTGATGCTCGGCTCGCTCTTCTCGTCCGAGATCACCCTGTCGGACCAGCCGGACACGCCGGTCACTGCCACTTTTGAAACCATTGCAAAATATCTGGAAAAATACGATGAGGGCGCGCAGACGCTAATCATCAAACCGGAGCTATGAGCCTTGCCTGTATCGGTGCAGGCACGGTATAAACGCGCAGCAGTACCTTTAGCCGTGATTAACTCGAAAGGAATCGCCATGAAAAAAATTCACTTGTGGAACATCGCCTTGACCATTCAACTGGCAAGCGCAGGCGTAGCGATGGCATCGGACCAAACTCATTCAGGTCAGGCTTCGGGACATGCCGCCCAATCCGGCTCGCATGCCAGCGCCAGCGTGGGCCATTCGATCGCCGCTTCCGGACAAGTGACCTCGGCCGCATCCGCGATACCCCTGTCCATCGGCGGTGCAGCATTAAGCGTTGGCGGTGCAGTGAGCATCGGCGCGGCGAACGACTCGGCGAGGGCCGCAGCAGCCCCCATCGGCAAACCTTTGGAAATCACCGACGAGGCCATCACGGTGATGCCGCCCAATGAGGCGCTAAAAGAAAAGAAAAACGCCGCTCCCCAAGCTAAATCTGACAAAGCCATCTAAGCGAGGATTCGTTCATGCAACATTTCTCCAACATGATTCTTGCGCTGGCACTGCTGGCATTCTCGGCATTGCCGGCTCACGCTGGCAGCAGCCAAGCCAGCGAAGAAATCCACTTTACTCCGGAGCAGATCGTCGGCTTCGCCAAAAAGGTCGAAAAGACCATGGCTTCGAAAGGCGCATATGTCGCCATTCTGGCGCGCATGGGGCGGCCCGCCTCGGAGCTGCCTGAAGGCATGCACTTCACCCATGTGGCATTTGCAGTGTATTCACAGATCACGACCGCGGATGGCCGCAAAGTGCCGGGATATGCGATCTACAACCTCTATCAGCAGGATGGGCATCCCGATGTCAGCGGCCTGGTACAGGATTACCCCGTGGATTTCTTTTCCGGCGTTGCGGTATTGGAGGCAGGCATCATCATCCCTTCTGCGGACCTGCAAAAGCGCTTGCTGGATGTGATCGGTTCGCCGACCTACAAGGCGCTGCACGACCCGCACTACTCGCTGATCGCCAATCCGTACACCCTGGGGAAACAGAACTGCACCGAGCATACGCTGGACGTCGTCA
The DNA here is from genome assembly GCA_035605585.1 of Gallionella sp. Classification (GTDB taxonomy): domain Bacteria; phylum Pseudomonadota; class Gammaproteobacteria; order Burkholderiales; family Gallionellaceae; genus Gallionella. Next base: position 10,123 of record DASTGP010000070.1, read on the forward strand.
ATGCGGCGATCTACCAGACCGACGACATCAAGAAGATCAAGGCGAACGAGAAAGCCTACTTTGAGGCGCAGCCAGTCAACGTGAGTCCGCTCAAGCTGGCATTGGGCTCATTGCTCAGTGCCGAGATTTCCACCTCGGACCAGCCCGATGCTCCGGTAACCGCCACCTTTGAAACAATCGGAAAGTATCTGCAAAAGTACGACGCGGGGTCGGAAGTAATCACGCTCACCTCGGACCAATAACCCCTCGCGAAATCAAAAAAACCTGCCGGAGTCGATCCGGCAGGTTTTTTTGTGTCTGCGTTACAACCTGATGCGTTCCGTACAACAGGGTCAGGCGATCATCCCCGCCGCGACGGTGTTGTTGGTCGCCTCGTCGATGACGATGAAGCTGCCGGTGGCGCGATCCGTCGTGTAGCTGTCGAACACCAGCGGCTGCTGGATCTTGAGCGCGACTCGGGCAATGTCGTTCATGTTCAGCTTTTCGACCGCATGCTGCTCCAGCGTGTTCACGTCCACGCGGAAATCGAGGCGCGAGAACAGGCACTTCGCCATGCGTGTGGTGTGCTTGACGATGTATTTGCGGTTGCGGTCGAGCGGCGACTCGGACAACCAGCACAGCATGGCCTCGAACTCCTTCTCTACCCTGGGAGCAGCGGCACCGCGCACAAACATGTCGCCACGCGAGATGTCGATCTCGTCTTCCAGCGTCAGCGTCACCGACTGCGGGGCGACGGCTGTCTTCAGGCTGCCGTCGTAGGTGAAGATCTCTTTGACTTTGCTGGTGCGACCGGAAGGCAGGATGGTGACTTCATCGCCCACTGCCACCTCACCCGCCTCGATGCGTCCGGCGAAACCGCGGAAGTCGTGGTGCTCCTCGGTCTGCGGGCGGCACACCCACTGCACGGGGAAGCGGAAGTCGGTGGTGTTCACGTCGTGGTCAACCGCCACGGTCTCCAACAGTTCCAGCAGGGTCGGGCCGATGTACCAGTCCATGCTGGGGCTGCGATCCACCACGTTGTCGCCGTTCAGCGCGGACATCGGGATGCAATGCACATCGTGCAGATTGAGCTGCGCAGCGAAGCGCTTGTACTCGCCCACGATCTCTTCGAAGCGTTGCTTGGAGTAGTCCACCATGTCCATCTTGTTCACTGCCAGCACGATGTGCGGCACGCCAAGCAGGCTGGCGAGGTAGGAATGGCGCTTGGTCTGGGTGAGCACGCCCTTGCGCGCATCGACCAGGATGATGGCGAGGTTGGCGGTGGAGGCGGCGGTTACCATGTTGCGCGTGTACTGCTCGTGCCCCGGCGTGTCGCCGATGATGAACTTGCGCTTCGGTGTGGCGAAGTAGCGGTAGGCCACGTCGATGGTGATGCCCTGCTCGCGCTCGGCCTGCAGGCCGTCGGTGAGCAGCGACAGGTCCACCGCGCCCATGCCGCGCTTCTCGCTGGTCTTGGCGATGGCCGAGAACTGGTCCTCGAAGATGGACTTCGAATCGTGCAGCAGGCGGCCGATCAGCGTGCTCTTGCCGTCATCTACCGAGCCGGCGGTGATGAAACGTAACAGTTGTGTGGTGTTGCTCATACTGTAATCCTCTGGTTTCCGTAGGAGCGCGCCCTGCGCGCGACATCTTTTGTGTGCTCGCACGCAGGGCGTGCTCCTACCATTATTGATCCTTAGAAATAGCCTTCCTTCTTCCGCAGCTCCATCGAAGCATCCGAAGTCTGGTCGTCCAGACGGGTCGCGCCGCGTTCGGTGATGCGTGTGGTGGCCGTTTCTTCGACGATCTCGCGCACGCAGCAGGCGGTGGATTCCACCGGCGCGGTGCACGTCATGTCGCCCACGGTACGGAAACGCACCGACATGGTTTCCACCTTCTCGCCCGGCTTGGGCTGCACCAGGTGCGACACCGGCACCAGTTGTCCGTTGCGGCGGATGATCTCGCGTTGGTGCGCATAGTAGATGCTCGGGATATGCAGGTTTTCGCGTTCGATGTACTGCCAGATATCCATCTCGGTCCAGTTGGAAATCGGAAACACGCGGATGTTCTCGCCGGGGTTCACGCGCGTGTTGTAGATGTCCCACAGCTCAGGGCGTTGGTTCTTCGGGTCCCACTGGCCGAACTCGTCGCGGAACGAGAAGATGCGCTCCTTGGCGCGCGCCTTTTCCTCGTCGCGGCGCGCGCCGCCCATGCAGGCGTCGAAGCCGAACTCGGCGATGGTCTCCAGCAGCGTCACCGACTGGTACGGGTTGCGCGGCTTCTCCGGATCCTTGATGACGATGGTACCGCGCTTGATGGAGTCTTCCAGCGAACGCACGATGAGTCGCTCGCCCAGATCCTTGGCCAGCTTGTCGCGGCACTCGATCACCTCCGGGAAGTTGTGCTCGGTGTCGATATGCACCAGCGGGAACGGAAACTTTGCCGGACGGAACGCCTTCTCCGCGATGCGCAGCATCACGATGGAATCCTTGCCGCCGGAGAACAGCAGCGCCGGATTCTTACATTCCGCGGCGACTTCGCGCATGATGTGGATGGATTCGCTTTCGAGCGCATCCAGATGGGTAAATGTATGACTGCTCATATTTCTCTCTCAATTTTCAAACTTACTTCGTTGAAACGAACTTCAGCGGTGATGTCTTCCCGACATGCAGACCACACTCCTTGTTCTAAGGATTTTGGCTTCGACTAACGCCGCACTTCGCGCGGCATAAGTCTTCGCCGAAACCCGGAGAACAAACGGGCTATGCCCGTTTCGGAATATGGCTTGCTACATGCAAGCCACATTCCTTGTTCTCCGGGTTTTCCCACCACCAGCGGCCGGAGCGGATGTCTTCACCCGGCGTGACGGAGCGCGTACAAGGCGCACAGCCAATGCTGGGATAAAACCGGTCGTGCAGCTTGTTGTACGGCACGTCGTTGGCCTTGATGTATTCCCACACTTCAGCGTTGGTCCAGTCCAGCAGCGGATTGAACTTCTGCATGCCGTGATCCGCATCGAAGGATGACACTTCCAGCCCGCCGCGCGTGACTGCCTGGTCGCGGCGCATGCCGGTGATCCACGCCTTCTTGCCTGCCAACGCGCGCTTAAGCGGCTCGACCTTGCGAATATGGCAACAGCTTTTGCGCAACTCGACGCTGTCGTAAAAAGCATTCACGCCGTATTGTGCGGCATATTCCTCTACCAGCACACTGTCCGGAAAATATATCTTCAGCGGCACGCTGTAACGCTTGCGCATTTCCTGCATGAGGTCGTAGGTCTCCTGCGGCAAGCGGCCGGTATCCAGGCTGAACATCTCGATGTTCAAACCATTCTTCGCGATCAGGTCGGTCAACACCATGTCTTCCGCGCCGAGGCTGTTGGCGAAGGCAACCGGCGCAAAATCCTGCGCCGCCTGTCGCAGCACGGCGACGGTCTGTTCGATCTTTTGCTGTAATGCACTCATGCTGCACCTCCTCGTTGCACACGCCGAAACAGCGGCTGCGCTTCGTCTGCCGAAGCCTGATAGCTGAGCGAGAAATCACTCAACCCCTTCAATGCCTCGTGAATATCCTTGTCCGCCCTCGGGACAAACGCGTCGAAGCCGGCGCGCTGCATGTAGAACAGCTGATCGCGCAACACATCGCCGATGGCGCGCAATTCGCCGCGATAGCCCAATCGGGTGCGCAGATGATAAGCGATGGAATAACCGCGCCCATCGGCGAATTTGGGAAAGTTCACCGCAATCACGGCGAACCTCGCCAAATCGTCCTGCAGATCCTCCGCGCGCTCATCGCTATTCAGCCACACGCCCAGATCCGCGCGTTGCGACAATTTGTCACGCTGCGCCTGCCACACCTTCAGCGGCACGATGACCTTGCCGGACGGAATGGCAACGCTTTCCGGCGTATTGCCCTCGTTCAATCGCAACACGCTCCAGTCGTCATCCACGACAGTTTTATTTTTAATGATCATCGGATTAAAACCTCCGCGAATAGTAAGGCATGTCGTAGGGCGTACCCTTTTCCAGAGCGGCGTATTCGGCCCCGTCCAGCTTTGCATCGCCGGCTATCGGCGTCGCGTAGACATACTCCTTGAACGGGCCATAACCGATCCGCCGCACGGTGTCGATGAAACGCTCGTCGGCATGGCGCTCGCGCACATAAACCTCGAGCAAACGTGCGACCACCTCGGGCATTTGCGAGAAGGCGAACGAGCTTCCGATCACTTTCCCCACCCCGGCGGAATTGCCCTGCGACCCGCCTATCGACACCTGGTACCAGTCTTCGCCATCCTTATCCACGCCCAGGATGCCGATATGCCCGATATGGTGATGTCCGCAGGCATTGATGCAGCCCGAGATATTCAGTTCGATGTCGCCGATGTCGTGCTGGAAGTCGATGTTGTCGAAACGCTCGGCTATCGCCTTGGCCAACGGGATGGAGCGCGCGTTTGCCAGCGTGCAGAAATCGCTGCCGGGGCAGCAGATGACATCGTTCAGCAGCCCGATATTGGGCGTCGCCATGCCCATCGCATCGGCGGCTTTCCATAACGCGATCAGATCGGATTGTCTGACATCCGCCAGCACCAGGTTCTGCATGTGCGTGATGCGCAACTCGCCGAAGCTGAAGCGCTCGGCCAGCTCCGCTGCCGCATCCATCTGTTCCGCCGTCGCATCCCCCGGCGCAATGCCGGTCTTCTTCAGCGACAACACCACCGCCGCGTAGCCCGGCACCTTGTGCGGCTTGACGTTGCGCTGCAGCCAATTGGCGAAGGCCTTGTTGTCGCGCTGCAACGCCTCCATGGCCGCGTCGCCTTCCGGCAATTGCTCGTAGGCCGGCGCAGTAAAGCAGGCCGCGACACGGTTCAACTCCGCCTCGGTGATGGTACACGGGCCGTTCTTGGTGAACTGCCAGTCGGCTTCCACCTGGCGCCTGAATTCCTCAATGCCAAGCGCTTTCACCAGTATTTTGATGCGCGCCTTGTAGATGTTGTCGCGGCGACCGTGCTCGTTATACACGCGCACGATGGATTCCAGGTACGTGATGGCGTGCTGCCAGGGCACGAAGTCGCAGATCTCGGTGCCGACGATGGGCGTGCGTCCCAGGCCACCGCCGACCATCACGCGGAAACCAACCTCGCCCTGAGCGTTCTTCACCACCGACAGGCCGATGTCATGCACCGCGGTCGCAGCACGGTCTTGCTGGGCCCCGCTGATCGCGAACTTAAACTTGCGCGGCAGGTAGCCGAACTCGGGATGGAAGGTGCTCCACTGGCGCAATATCTCGGCGTAAGGGCGCGGATCGACGATCTCGTCGCGCGCCACGCCGGCGAACTCGTCGCAGGTGATGTTGCGGATGCAATTGCCGGAAGTCTGGTTGGCGTGCATTTCCACCGTCGCCAGGTCGGCCAGCGCCTCCGGTGCATCTTCCAGCTTGAACCAGTTGAACTGGATGTTCTGGCGCGTGGTGAAATGCCCGTAACCGCGATCGTACTTGCGCGCGATGGATGCGAACATGCGCATCTGAGCGGCGCTTATCAGGCCGTACGGCACGGCGACGCGCAGCATGTAGGCATGGATCTGCATGTACAGGCCGTTCTGCAGGCGCAGGATGCGGAACTCGTCCTCCTTCAGCTCACCCGACAAACGCCTGCGCACCTGGTCGCGAAACTGCGCGACGCGCTCGGCGGTGATCTGGCGATCGAATTGGTCGTAACGATACATTTAGTTTTCCCCGTCAGGATAACGCTTGGACACAGGCAGCAAAAGCGCGGCCTCAAGCGGGAACTTGGCGCCATACATCAGGATATGCTCCACATCCGCATCCTCGTCGTGGCGCAATGCCGCGCCGATATATGCGTATTCGCCGGTCTGGCCGACCACCACGCCGATGCGGCCGCCGCATCCGTTGAACCAGCTGACTTGCTTGGGTTTGTTCGGTTTGTTCGCACTCATGTCTTTCCCCTTACTTGTAGAACACCATCTTGAGGCCGATGATCAGCAACATGGTTGCCAGGACCGGGCGCAATACCTTTTCAGGCACTTTCGCACTCAGATGGCTGCCGATATAAATCCCGGGCAGCGAACCCAGCAGCAGGCTGACCAGCAGCACCAGATCCACCGTACCCAGTGCCAGGTGCCCCATCCCGGCGATCGCGGTCAACGGAACGGCATGTACGATGTCCGTGCCCACCACCTTTACCGCCGACATGCGCGGATACAGGAACAACAAGGCCACTGTCCCCAGCACGCCCGCTCCCACGGAGGAGATCGTCACCAGAGTGCCGACCACCGCGCCGGTGGCGATCGTCGCCGCGGGCAGGTAGCGATGGTGCAGCTCATACACCGTGCCGTCCGCGCGCCGCGCCAGCTTCTTGATCTGATCCTTCAGCAGCAGGGCCGCCGCCGTCAGCAAGAGCGCTACGCTCAACACGCCGGTCACCAAGCCGCGCAAGGTCTTCTCGTCCAGCGCCAAATACTTCAACAGCCCGATGGTGATAACCGCTGCCGGCAGGCTCCCCATGCCGAGCAGGCCCACCACCTTCCAGTCCACCGAGCCGTTACGCCCGTGCACCCAGCCACCCAGCGTCTTGGTCAGCGACGCATATAGCAGGTCGGTCCCGACCGCAGTCGCGGGAGACACGCCGAACAACAGCACCAGCAACGGGGTCATCAACGACCCGCCACCCACTCCGGTCACCCCGACGATCAGCCCGACCAGAAAGCCGGATAACGTGTACATCCAGTCCATACCTGCCTCTATATAAGTTACGGCGCGCATTCTAAGTCCGGCCGAGTTATATTCCCAAATGGTTTTATGTTAGGATTTTATAACCTGTCGTTATGAACAAAATTCATTATGAACCTCCAGCAACTGCGTTACCTGCGCGAAATCGAACGGCAAGGGCTGAACATCTCCGATGCGGCCGCAGCGCTGTATACCTCACAGCCCGGCATCAGCAAGCAGATCAAGCTGCTGGAGGAAGAACTGGGTATCGACGTCTTCGTGCGCAGCGGCAAGCGCATCGTCGCCATCACTGAACCCGGGAAGACCATCCTCGACATCGCCCAGCGCATCCTTCAGGAAACCGACAACCTAAAGCAGGTCGGGCAGGAATTCCAGGAACAGGACAGCGGCCACCTCACCATCGCCACCACCCATACCCAGGCCCGCTATGCCCTCCCGCCGGTGGTGAAGCAGTTCATCAAACGGTATCCCAAGGTGAAGCTCGGCCTGCACCAGGGCAACCCGACACAGATCGCCGAGCAGGTTCTGAGCGGCGAGGCCGACGTCGCCATCGCCACCGAGAGCCTGTCGCTCTATGACGACCTCGTCACCCTGCCGTGCTACGAATGGCACCACTGCGTAATCGTTCCGCCGAAGCATCCGCTGCTGAATGAGAAGCGCCTGACGCTGGCAAAGATCGCGCAGTACCCCATCGTCACTTATGACCACGCCTTCAGCGGGCGCGGCAGGATCGACGAAGCCTTCGCCGATGCCGGCATAGCCCCGAACATCGCGCTCACCGCAATCGACGCGGATGTGATCAAGACCTATGTGGAGCTCGGCCTCGGCATCGGCATCCTTGCCGAGATCGCTTTCAAGCCCGAACGGGAGGGCCACCTGCGCAAGATCCCGGCCGGCCACCTGTTCAAGGCCAACACCACGCGCCTCGCCATCCGCAAGAACGAATACCTGCGCGGCTACACCTACGACTTCATCGAACTGTTCGCCCCACACCTGACACGCGACGTGGTAGCGAAAGCCATGCACATCAAACCTTGAGGCATAAATGAACGAAACCTTACGTATCCAGCAGGCCCATCGCAGCATCCGCAGTTTCAAGACCAATCCGGTCAGCGACGAAATGCTCAGCCAGATCATAGCCGCCGCACACCAGGCGCCGACCTCGATGAACGCACAGGAGATCTCGCTGGTGGTAGTGCGCGATGCGGAGAGGCGCGCGCGCATCGCGGAACTCGCGGGCGGTCAGGCATGGGTCGCGCAGGCGCCGGTATTCATCACCATCGTCATCGACTTCCACAAGGCCGACCTCGGCGTGCGCAAGGCGGGCCAGACGCAGATCATCCACGAAAGCATGGAAGGTTTCGGGGTCGCCGCGGTCGACGCGGGCATCGTGCTCGGCACACTGATCACCGCCGCCGAGTCGCTGGGGCTGGGCGTCGTGCCCATCGGCGGCATCCGCCGCAACCCGCAAGGGATGATCGACCTGCTGGAACTGCCACCGCTCACCTTCCCGCTGGTCGGCCTCACTCTCGGCCACATCGCCGGCGACGCCCCGCAAAAGCCGCGCATGGATATCGGGACGTTCCGCCACGACGAACGCTACGACGCAACCGGCTATGCCGCGGCCATCGACACCTACGATGAAACACTCGTGCATTTCTGGAAAGACATCGCCCACAGCGAAGGCGTGCCCTGGTCGGAAGCATTGGCCAGCCGCCTGCATACCGTGTATTTCCCGCAGGTCAGGCCGGTGGCGGCGATGCAGGGGTTGCTGAACGACAAGTAGTCTCCGCGCCGGTGAGCGCTGCGTACTTTTGCCCATTGTGCGGCATGGAGGCCGGACAAATAATGCATCCAGACCCGATAACTTCTGGAGGCGAAAATGGTGGACATCTATCGCTTGCTGGCAGAACAACGCATCAGGGAATACGACCTGCGCTTGAAGCACCTCGACGAAGTATTGGCGCACGTTGAGAAGAAGCTGACTCAAACTCCCGAAGAGACCGAAACCAGCGAACTGCTGAGCAAGCTAAAGGCGAATCGCGACAGACTCGCCTGCTGGGTCGATGAAGCCAAGTGCAAGCCTCCCGAGAACTGGCGACAGGACGAAATCAGGAAGGCGGGGCCGATGGGGATCTGGGACGCCATCGCCCAGCAGGTGGACAAGCTGGTCGAACGGCTCGAACGCTGATCGGCGATTCTCCCCGTCAGTTTGTCCCGCGCTTCGCGAAATCCCTGAGCCGGAAACCCAGCGCGAACAGCACGGCAAAATAGACCAGCACACCGCCCACCACCAGCGCCGCCAGATGAAGGATGCGCGCCCAGCCGTGCGCCTCCAGCCAATGCTGTTCGCTGCCCATCCCGAACCACAGCGCCAGCCCGAGCGCAAGCAAGGCGAGCGCCAGCTTGAGGAAGAACTTGGCCCAGCCCGGCTCCGGCCGGTAGATGCCGCGCTTCTTCAGGAAATGGAACAGGATGGCGGAGTTGAGGCAGGCGCCGAGGCCGATGGAGAGCGCCAACCCGGCGTGCTGTATCCAGCCGATGAACAGCGCGTTCATCGCCTGCGTGGCCAGCAGCGTGACGATGCCGATCTTCACCGGGGTCCTGATGTCCTGCTTGGCATAAAAGCCGGGGGCGAGAATCTTCACCAGGATCAACCCGATCAATCCGACGGCATAGCCGACCAACGCGTTGCGCGACATCAGCACATCGTGCGCGCTGAATTCCCCATGCTGGAAAAAGGTCGCCAGCATCGGCACGGCGATCATGCCCAGCGCCAGCGCGGCGGGCAATGCCAGCAGGCAGGTCAGGCGCAGCCCCCAGTCCAGGAGCTTCGAATACTCGGCCATATCGCCGTTCGCATGCAGCTTGGAAAGCGACGGCAACAGGATGGTACCCAGCGCCACCCCCAGCATCCCGGTGGGAAACTCCATCAGGCGGTCGGCGTAGTACAGCCAGGACACGCTGCCCGCCACCAGGAACGAGGCGAAGATGGTGTTGAGGATGAGGCTGATCTGCGCGATGGACACGCCGAACACCGCCGGCCCCATCTGCCTGATGACGCGCCACATGCCCTCGTCCTTGAGGCTGAAGCGGATGGTCGGCAGCATGCCGATCTTCTTCAGGAACGGGATCTGGAACACCAGTTGCACGAAGCCGGCCACGAACACCGCCCAGGCCAGCACCATGATGGGCGGGTCGAAATACGGCGCCAGCCACAGCGCGCCTCCGATGAAACACAGGTTCAGCAACACCGGCGCAAACGCGGGCACCCAGAACTTGTTATAGGTATTGAGGATGCCCGCCGCGACCGCGACCAGGGATATAAAGAAGATGTACGGCGAAGTGATGCGCAACAGCTGCACGGTCAGGTCGAACTTCTCCGCATCCTTGGTGAAGCCCGGCGCGCTGATATAGACCAGGATAGGCGCGGCGACGATGCCGACGAGCGTGACCACGAACAGGATCAGCGCCAGCATGGTAGTGACGTGATCGACCAGCAACTTGGTCTCATCGTGCCCCCTGCGGTTCCGGTATTCCCCGAAGATCGGCACGAAGGCCTGCGAGAACGCTCCCTCGGCAAACAAACGGCGCAGCAAATTAGGCAGCTTGAACGCCACAAAAAATGCGTCGGTCGCCGCCCCCGCCCCGAATATTCGCGCGATCAACACATCGCGCACGAACGCGAGGATGCGCGAAAGCAAGGTCAGACTGCTGACGGTGGCAAGGGCTTTGAGGAGATTCATGCTAATCTGGGACGGTCCGCTGTAAACGCCGCGCATCATACCATCGGGCCGTCCCCGACCGCCCCAAGCCGGCATTCCACAAAAATATTTGCAAAAGCCTGGCGGAGCTACTAGAATGCGCGCCTTTCGTCGTACCGAATTTTCAAGGAGTAGTCATGGCAAATAGCGCACAAGCCCGCAAGCGTGCACGTCAGGCAGTTAAACAGAATGCCCACAACAGCAGTCTGCGTTCGGAATTGCGCACTGCAATCAAGAAGGTGATCAAGGCTATCGAAGCCGGCGACAAGGCCGCTGCTCAAGCCGTTTACCAATCTTCGGTCAGCACCGTGGACAGCATCGCCGACAAGAAGATCATCCACAAGAACAAGGCTGCTCGACACAAGAGCCGTCTGTCTGCGGCCATCAAGGCAATGGCGTAATCGCCCCGCGGCATCAGCCGCGATGTCTTGATTCACCGCACAAGCCGACAGAAATGTCGGCTTGTTTGCTTTGTAGGGCTGTTTGGCTCAATATACGCTTCCTGTTTATGGCTGAACGGCGGACAAGTCCGCCGTCTTCTTTTTAGAGGTCTGTATGTCGCATGTAATGAACACTTACGCCCGCCAACCCGTCGCGTTCGAACGCGGGGAAGGCGCGTGGCTCTGGGATACCGAGGGCAAGCGCTATCTGGACGCGCTGTCCGGCATCGCCGTGAACACGCTGGGACATGCGCATCCGCGCCTCACCACCGCACTCCACGCGCAGATCAGCAAGCTGATCCACTGCTCCAACGTCTATCAGGTGCGCGAGCAGGAATGGCTCGCCGACAAGCTGTGCAGCCTGTCGAACATGCAGGAAGTGTTCTTCAGCAACTCCGGCTGCGAGGCGAACGAGGCCGCGATCAAGCTGGCGCGCATGTACGGACACAACAAGGGCGTCGAGATGCCCAACGTCATCGTGATGGAGAAATCCTTCCACGGACGGACGCTGGCCACCCTCTCCGCCACCGGCAACCGCAAGGTGCAGGCTGGCTTCGAGCCGCTGGTGAAAGGCTTCGTGCGCGTCCCGTACAGCGACCTCGACGCCATCGAGCAGGTTGCCCAGCACAATCACGACGTGGTCGCCGTTCTGGTCGAGCCCATCCAGGGCGAAGGCGGGGTACGCACGCCCGATGCGGCCTACCTGCAAGGACTGCGCAAGCTCTGCGACCAGCACGGCTGGCTGCTGATGCTGGACGAAGTACAGAGCGGCATCGGGCGCACCGGCAAATGGTTCGCCCACCAGCACACCGGCATCCTGCCGGACGTGATGACGCTGGCCAAGGGCCTGGGCTCGGGCGTGCCCATCGGCGCGTGCCTGACCGCGAGCAAGGCTGCAGGACTGTTCAAGCCGGGCAACCACGGATCCACCTTCGGCGGCAACCCGCTGGCCTGTATCGCCGGACTGACCACGCTGAACATCCTGGAAGAAGACAAACTGCTGGCGCATGCCGAGCAACTCGGGAAGTTCATTCGCGATGGCTTCGCCGCACAACTCGCAGGCGTTGACGGCGTCAAGGCGATCCGTGGACAGGGGCTGATGATCGGCGTCGAACTGGAAAAACCCTGCGGCGAACTGGTGGGCAAGGCGCTGGCGCAAGGCCTGCTGATCAATGTCACTGCCGACAGCGTAATTCGCCTGTTGCCGCCGCTCGTCATGTCGCAGGACGAAGCTCAGCAGATGCTGGACATCCTGTGCCCGCTGATCAAAGAATTCCTGCAATCCTGATAGGAAGCAAATCATGGCAGCAAACGTAAGACACTTTTTGCAGTTCAAGGACTTCACCCGCGAAGAGTTCGAATACCTGTTCGAACGCACGCGCATCATCAAGGAACGCTTCAAGCGCTACGAGAAATACTGGCCGCTGGAGGACCGCACCCTGGTGATGATCTTCGAGAAGGCCAGCACGCGCACCCGCCTGTCGTTCGAGGCAGGCATGCACCAGCTCGGCGGTTCGGCCATCTACCTCAACACGCGCGACTCCCAGCTGGGGCGCGGCGAACCAGTGGAAGACGCCGGCCAGGTGATCTCGCGCATGAGCGACATCGTGATGATCCGCACCTTCGAACAGAGCATCATCGAGCGCTTCGCAGCCAACTCGCGCGTGCCGGTGATCAACGGCCTGACCAACGAATACCATCCCTGCCAGGTGCTGGCCGACATCTACACCTATATCGAGCATCGCGGCTCGATCAAGGGCAAGACCGTGGCCTGGATCGGCGACTCGAACAACATGTGCAACACCTGGCTGCAGGCCGCGGAGATCCTGGACTTCAACGTCCACGTCTCCACGCCGCCCGGTTATGAGGTCGAGCCAGAACGCGCCGGCCTGTACGGCGACGAGCACTACGAGGAATTCGCCGACCCGATGGAAGCCGCGCGCGGCGCCGACCTGGTGACCACCGACGTGTGGACCTCGATGGGCTGGGAAGCCGAGAACGAAGAGCGCATGAAGGACTTTGCCGATTGGCAGGTGGACGGCGAGATGATGCGCGTCGCAGCCAAGGACTCCGTATTCATGCACTGCCTGCCCGCGCATCGCGGCGAGGAAGTCTCCGCCGAAGTGATAGACGGCCCGCAGTCCGTGGTGTGGGACGAAGCGGAGAATAGACTCCATGTGCAAAAAGCGTTGATGGAATACCTGCTGCTGGGAAAACTGGACAATTAATCGTAGGGCCGGCTCAGCCCGCCACGGCGGGTAAAACCCGCCCTACGGCGATCAAGGGTAACGCATGAAAGACACGTTGAAGCCGGGCCTGCGCTACGAACACAAGTTCCTGCTGCCGCCGACCAAGACGGTGCCCGCGCTGTATCCGGAATCGCCCGAGTTCCTTGCCATGCCGGAAGTATTCGCCACCGGTTTCATGGTCGGTTTCCTGGAATGGGCGTGCATCATGGCAATCAAGCCGCATCTGGACTGGCCGGAAGAACAATCGCTGGGCACGCACATCAACGTCAGCCATGAGGCCGCCACCCCGCCGGGGCTGGAGGTGACCGCCACGGTGGAAGTCACCAAGGTCGAAGGCCGACGAGTCCGCTTTTCCGTCTCGGCGCACGACGGCGTGGACGTGATCGCGCAGGGCACCCACGAGCGCTTCGTGATCGACAAAGAGAGATTCGACAACAAGGTGCGCAGCAAGCTGCGACAGAACACAAGCAAAACTGAACTTTAATTAACGGGTATCAATCATGAGCGACATCAAAAAAGCCGTACTCGCCTACTCCGGCGGACTCGACACCTCGGTCATCCTGAAATGGCTGCAGGACACCTACCAATGCGAAGTGGTCACCTTCACCGCCGACCTCGGCCAGGGTGAGGAACTGGAACCCGCACGCCAGAAGGCGCTGAAGTTCGGCATCAAGCCGGAAAGCATCTTCATCGACGACCTGCGCGAAGAATTCGTGCGCGACTTCGTGTTCCCGATGTTCCGTGCCAACACGGTTTACGAAGGCGAATACCTGCTCGGCACCTCGATCGCGCGTCCGCTGATCGCCAAGCGCCTGATCGAGATCGCCAACATGACCGGCGCACAGGCCATCTCGCATGGCGCGACCGGCAAGGGTAACGACCAGGTGCGCTTCGAGCTTGGCGCCTATGCGCTGAACCCGAACATCCGCATCATCGCTCCGTGGCGCGAATGGGACCTGCTCTCGCGCGAGAAGCTGCTTGCCTACGCGGAGAAGCACGGCATCCCCATCGAGATGAAGCACAAGCAAGGTGGCTCGCCCTACTCCATGGACGCGAACCTGCTGCACATCTCCTATGAAGGCCGCCATCTGGAAGACCCCGCCGCCGAGGCCGAGGAGTCGATGTGGCGCTGGACCGTGTCGCCCGAGAAGGCCCCCGACCAGGCCGAATACCTGGACATCGAATTCGAGCACGGCGACATCGTCGGCCTGAACGGTAACAAGATGACTCCAGCCGCAATTCTGACCAAGCTGAACGAGCTGGGCGGCAAGCACGGCGTTGGCCGCCTCGACCTGGTCGAGAACCGCTACGTCGGCATGAAGTCGCGCGGCTGCTACGAAACCCCCGGCGGCACCATCATACTCAAGGCGCACCGCGCCATCGAGTCGATCACTCTGGACCGCGAAGTCGCCCACCTCAAGGACGACCTGATGCCGCGCTACGCCAGCATGATCTACAACGGCTACTGGTGGAGCCCGGAGCGCCGCGCGATCCAGACCCTGATCGACCACACGCAACAGACCGTCAACGGCTGGGTGCGCGTCAAGCTGTACAAGGGCAACGTGATCGTCGTCGGCCGCGACTCCAAGACCGATTCGCTGTTCGACCCGACCATTGCCACTTTCGAGGACGACAAGGGCGCATACGACCAGAAGGACGCGGGCGGCTTCATCAAGCTGAACGCACTGCGCATGCGCATCGCCGCCAACCTCAAGAACCGCAAATAATCAGAAGGAATATCAAACATGTCGGAAAAATTCGATAACGTCAGCGTAGGCAAGAAGTCCAACGTATTCTTCGACGGCAAGTGCGTGTCGCACTCGGTGTTCTTCCCGGACGGCTCGCGCAAGACCGTAGGCGTGGTGCTGCCGAACAGCCAACTCACCTTCAACGTCGGCGCACCCGAGCTGATGGAGATCACCGCAGGCGAATGCCAGGTGAGAATCGCCGGCGAGGCCGCGTTCAAGACCTATGCCGCGGGCAGCAGCTTCAAGGTGGCAGAGAACAGCAGCTTCGATATCCACACCGGCGCAGGCGCGGTGGATTACGTTTGCAGTTTTGGTTGATACCAACCTGAAGGTAGCTTTGTATAGCCAATCGGCTATGCCAGCAGAAAACGCCAGCCAAGCCGCTGGTTAGTATCAACCGCAACCAACCGCTTCTCGGTGCGTTGCGGCTAACCCAGCAAGGAGATTTGTTATGCCATCCTTCGACATCGTTTCCGAAGTAGAAAAGACCGAAGTCAAGAACGCGGTCGAACAGACCAACAAGGAAGTCAGCACCCGCTTCGACTTCAAGGGCAGCGACGCGCGCGTCGAGCAGGCCGAACTGGTGCTGACCGTCCATGCCGACAATGAATTCCAGCTCGACCAGGTGCAGGACATCCTGAACGGCAAGCTGACCAAGCGCGGCGTGGACATCAAGTGCCTGGAGATCAGCGACAAGATCGAGAAGGTCAGCGGCAACAAGGTCAAGCGCAGCTGCACCGTGAAGGTGGGCGTGGAGATCGAGCTGGCGAAGAAGATCGTCAAGCTGATCAAGGACAGCAAGATGAAGGTACAGGCCAGCATCCAGGGCGACACCGTGCGCGTGACCGGCAAGAACCGCGACGACCTGCAGGCCGCCATCGCCTTCATCAAGAAATCCATCACCGACTTCCCGCTGCAGTACCAGAACTTCCGCGACTAATCACTCCACAGGAGGGCAGGCCATGTTCGAGAACGTTGCTGCAGGTCTTTACCGCGTTACTCTTTCCGGCTGTGCCTCAGCCCTCCTCTGGAGCTTGAGTTGCACGGCACACGCTGCCGATGCAACACCTTCCTATCCCGCGATGGTGCTCGACGACGTCAAGCATGTCGTCACCGCTCCAGCGCGCTGGGAAAAGGACGACTGGCAGGACTTCGGTATCGCCACGCTCGCCGTGGTCGGCACCGCTGCCATCGTCGACCGCCCCTTGCGCAGGGAGATGCTCCGCCATCCCGGAAACAGCAGCTTCATGCGCAATATCGAGCGCTTCGGAGCCCAATATTCGCTGGGCGTGCTGGGCGGCTTCTACGTCGCTGGCGCGCTGATGGACGACGACAAGGCGATCAACGTCGCGCAGGACGGCCTGGCGGCCAGCATCGTCGCCAGCGGCATCGTCACCCCGGTGCTGAAATTCGCCGTCGGCCGCAGCCGCCCCAACCAGAACCGGGGTTACACCAACTTCCGCCCGTTCAGCGGCGCTGCCTCCTTCCCGTCCGGACATACCACACAGGCATTCGCCGTGGCCTCTGTCGTCGCTGCCCACTATGACGAAACCTGGGTCAAGTGCACTTCATACACCATCGCCGGACTGGCCGGCCTCGCGCGCACCTACCATGACGCCCACTTCGCCTCGGACGTGGTGGCCGGCGCGCTGATCGGCACCCTGGTCGGCCAGAGCGTCGTCGCTCACAACCAGACTCTGCGTGCGGGCAAACTGGCGCTGCTTCCCGAGATCGCGCCGGGCATGGTCGGCGTGCGCGTAGCGGGTACCTTCTGACACACCACAGGACAACGCGCTGAGGTATTTTGCCCATTGCCGCTGCAATCCGGCTGGGCGAGAATGCAGCCCGCAACTTTTCCATCGGGAGGGCATCATGCAACGCATCACCATGAGAACGAACCACATTCTAGCGCTCCTGTTCGCCGGGATGTTTGCGGCTGCCCCCGCGCTCGCCGACAAGCCCGAATGGGCCGGCGGCGGCAAGCCCGGAAAGCATGAACAGCAACGCGAAGGCGATCAGGGGCATGACAAGGGAGATAAACGGCGCGATGGGGACGGGCATTTCGACGAGCATCAGCGCACCTTAGCTCACGACTACTTCGCGGGGCAATTCCGCCAAGGTCGTTGCCCACCCGGCCTCGCCAAAAAACACAATGGCTGCCTGCCGCCCGGACAGGCCAAAAAATGGGCCATGGGCCAGCCGCTACCGGATGACGTAGTCTTCTACGACCTGCCGCCTCGGCTCTCAAGGGAGCTCGGCCCACCGCCCGCTGGACATCGCTACGTGCGCGTAGCAAGCGACATCCTGCTGATCACGGTGGGAACCTCGATGGTCGTGGATGCAATCGAAGACCTGGGACGCATGTAAGTATGGTGAACACGGATACGGCCGCGCCGGAAGGCGCAGCCAACAGCATCGACGCCCGCATCGAGTTTTGTTTCAAGGGCGAGACCTATACGCTCAACTCCACGCTGGACCTCGACCGGATGCTGGACAAATACATCGACCCGCCTTCGCTGCACCATGTGCTGGCGGTCGAGCACGGCATCAACACCTACTCCTACATCTACGAGGTGATGGAGATGGAAGAAATCGAGTTCGGCAACGCCACCGGCCTCGCCGCGCAATTCCTGCATGACGGCGTGTTCGACTTCGAAGGCTACGCAGCGCAGCGCGGCACAAGCCAGATGCTCGATTCGCTGCAGTCCATCGCGCTGCGCGAGATGGGCATCGAGAACCTCGACCAGCATCCCAAACTCAAAAACGCATTGATCCACGCATACCAACTCGGAATGGAAGCATGAAAACCGCATTGATCCTGTTCGCCGACGGCAGCGAGGAGCTCGAAGCCGTCACCGTCATCAACCTCCTGCGCCGCGGCGGCGTGACCGTCGTCTTCGCGGGGCTGCACGCGGGCACGTTGCGCGGCAGCCGCGGCACGGTGCTGGTGCCCGACACCACGCTGGACGAGGTGCTGGACCACGACTATGACATGGTCGTACTGCCCGGCGGCCAGCCCGGAACCAACAACCTCAAGGCCGACGCGCGCGTGCTCAAGCTGGTGCGCCGGATGCACGGCGCGGGCAAGTACGTCACCGCGATCTGCGCCGCACCCTCCGTGCTCGCCACCGCCGGCCTGCTCGACGGCAAGCACGCCACCAGTTTCCCCGGCGCGCTCGATCCCTTCCCGAAAGTCCTGCGCGAGCCGCAGGCCGTGGTGGAAGACGGTAAGCTCATCACCTCGCGCGGCCCGGGCACAGCGATGGATTTCGCGCTGACGCTGGTGGAACGGCTCGTCGGCCGCGAAAAAAGAATGGAAGTCGAGGACGGGCTGGTACGCTAACCCCCGCCGTCATTCCTGCGAAAGCAGGAATCCAGTAAACAAACGTCCCGCGAAGCGGACGACATTGTCCCGTTACACGGGAGAGATTTTTATCAACTGGATTCCCGCGTGCGCGGGAATGACGTACCCTACACATCTCCTTTGGTCGAAAATACCTTGTCCGCGAAACTCCCACCCGCCGTCATCGCCCTGCTGCTGCAATTCGCCGCATTCGCGCTCGCTGTCCTGAGCCTGCGCGTTGCGGGAGGGCAAGTCTCGGCACTGACATTCGCCCTGCTGTGCGGCGCATTTGCGACTGTCTTCAGTTACTTCGCCGGGCTGGCACGCTGGTGGCTGGCAATCCAGTTCGCCTTCGTCCCCGCGCTGGTGCTGATGCTCGCGTTCGACATCCCTTCCGGCTATTTCCTTACCGCCTTCCTCATCCTGCTGGTGGTGTACTGGAGCACCTTCCGTACTCAGGTGCCGCTGTACCTTTCGAGCAACAAGGTGTGGCATGCGCTGGAGGTATTCCTCCCCTCTCCCATTAATGGGAGAGGGGAGGAATACCTCCAGCGCATGCCACACCTTGTTGCTCGAAAGGTACA
>DASTGP010000085.1:0-9269 GCA_035605585.1 Gallionella sp.
ATGCAAAGCGCCTTCGCAGAACGGTTCAAGATGTGGCACGGGATATCCAGCATCCTCTATCTGGCGGAAAGCCTGCTCGGTGGCTGGCTGGCCGTAAAAACTTTCCGCACCAACCCCACCGCCTAGTCTGAATAATCATGCCCCGCCGCCGGTTCACTCTTTCTGCGGCGCAGGTATAATTCGCCCCAACGTTCAATCAGCAAGGAAAAATCGTGCCTCTCTCCTCTCGCGTACTCGCCATCAAGCCGTCCCCCACCCTTGCCGTCGCAGCCCGCGCGGCGAAGCTGAAGGCGGAAGGCAAGGACATCATCGGACTGGCAACGGGCGAGCCTGATTTCGACACACCTCAGCACATCAAGGACGCCGCGATCGCGGCAATCAACAAGGGCTTCACCAAGTACACCGCCGTGGGTGGCATCCCGACACTCAAGCAGGCGATCATCGCCAAATTCAAGCGCGACAACGGACTGGATTACAGCGCGAAGCAGATCCTGGTCTCCTGCGGGGGCAAGCAAAGCTTCTTCAACCTGGTGCTGGCCACCATCAACCCCGGCGACGAGGTGATCATCACCGCCCCCTACTGGGTCTCCTATCCGGACATCGTGATCATCGCCGAAGGCAAGCCGGTGATCGTTCAGGCCGACATCGCTCAGGGCTTCAAGCTGACGCCCGCGCAACTGGAGGCAGCGATCACGCCGAAGACCAAGATGGTCGTCATCAACAGTCCGAGCAATCCGTCGGGCGCGGTATATACGTTGGAGGACCTGAAGGCATTGGGCGAAGTGCTGCGCAAGCACCCGAACATCATCATCGCGACCGACGATATGTACGAGCACATCGCGCTGACCGATGAGAAGTTCTGCAACATCCTGAACGCCTGCCCAGACCTCTATCCGCGCACCATGGTGCTGAACGGCGTGTCGAAAGCCTATGCGATGACCGGCTGGCGCATCGGCTACGCGGCAGGTCCAGAGCACATCATCACCGCGATGGAGAATGTGCAGTCGCAGAGCACCTCTAATCCGACCTCGATCTCCCAAGTGGCCGCGGAAACTGCGCTGAACGGCGACCAGAACTGCCTCGCGCCGATGATCAAGGCGTTCCGCGAGCGCCATGCGTTCGTGGTGGGCGAACTGAACAAGATTCCCGGATTGAAGTGCCTGATGGCCGGCGGCGCATTCTATGCCTTCCCCGATGCGCGCGAAGCCATCGCGAGACTGCACCAGCAAGGCAAGATAAAGGAGACCACCGATATCGCGCTGGCCGAATATCTGCTGGCGGAAGCCAACGTGGCGGTAGTCCCGGGCTCGGCCTTCGGCAGCGAAGGTTACTTCCGCATCTCCTTCGCCACCTCGATGGAAAACCTCAAGGCAGCGCTTTCGCGCATCGCGAAAGCGCTGTCTTGAGGTTTCGGTGAAGGCTAACCTTTAGGTTGGCCGGAGCCAAAATCCCCCTACGTTGGAGCGTATAGCGAAGGCGCTTTCTTGAGATTTCGGCGAAGGCTAACCTTCAGGTTACGCCGGAACCACAACCTCAAATCACTTGAGCGCATCGCGAAAGCGCTGTCTTGAGGTTTCGGCGAAGGCTAACCTTTAGGTTTGCCGGAGCCAAAATCCTCCTACGTTGGACTGTATAGCGAAGGCCCTTTCTTGAGATTTCGGTTGAGACTAACCTTCAGGTGAGCTTCGGCAGAAAACCGACAAAGCAGAGGGGCACATTTCGTGCCCCTCTCTTTTTTTCCCGAACTGTTATCGCGCCCGCAGCGTCAGGCTTTCGGTAGTTCCGCCGACCTGAAGGCCGACCGATCCCATCGCCGTACGCATCGACAGGTCGGCCAGAATGTTGCCGGACACTTCCTGCTTGGCAATATCTACACTACCTGCCGCAGCCAATACCCCAGCCTGCATTTTCAGCTTGCGGAAGTGATAGGCCCCGTTGGAATAATTCAGGTCTCCAGTCAGCTCATCGAAGTGCGTCCGCCCGCCCGGCAGGTTGGTGCGGCTGCGCAGGCGCGCCGTCTCGACGATGTCCATGCCGTTGATGACGCCCTTCTTCACGACGAAATCGCCATCCAGCATCGCCGTCTCGGTCAATTTGGCGAGACTGACGGATTGCATCCGGAAGCGCGCCTTGCCGTCCATGTCGCCTTCAAGCAGCTTGTTCAAATTCTGCAGGGTGATGGTCTTTGCCACCAGGTTGCCCTGCGCCCTCCAGCCCGAACGCCAGTCGATGCTCGCGTCACCCAGCAGTATCCCGCCCTTGATGCGGCTATCCATCTCCGTGATCTGCAAGCCGTCAGCGGTCAGCTCGCCCTTTGCGCTCAAGTCGTCAAAAACCCAGTTGGGCAACAACGGAAGCGCGGCACCGTGCACGTTGATCGCGACCTGCATTTTTTCGCCTACGGCATTGATATCGAGCGAGTACTTGTTCTCCTGGGCCTGCAGTTTCGCCTGGGCGAACTTGCCGGATCGGTCGAACTTCAGTTCGCCGCCCACACCGGTAACGGTCACTCCCTCAGCCTCCACCTTGCCCTGGCTCAGTTTGATACTCGCAACCGGATGCTGCTGGTCGGCCACCACCTGCCGCATCCAGGAGGAGACCTTCTGCAGCTCGGCTCCATTGACCTGAAGTCCTTCCAGTTCCACGCTGTTGATCGGTTTGGTCGATGAAAACAAGGCCGAGAACGCGAAATTGACGCGAGCCTGCTGCACCTGGACCTGCTTCGTTTCGCCGAACGACACCTCGCCCATTTCCAGAGTCGGGGTGGGCAGTATCCGCCCCGACAGCTTGCCGATATGCACCGGCTGATGCACTTGGTCCGAAAGCTGCTGCTCAATCCTCGTCGCGTAATCCTTCATCGGCAACAGATAGGGGATGACGAACAATGCGCCCAGCGCGACCACGAGCAATCCGCCACCCACCTTGCCCCAGGGGAATGGTTTGCGGCGAGCTCGCTCAACCGGCTTCTTCGACACTTCCGTCGAGGGCTCCGGAGCGCGCTCTGCCTTGTTCCTCGCCGTTTCGAGGGCGCGCTGCTCAGCTGCAGCCCAAGCCTTCGCCTGGGTCTCCGCGAGCTTCCGCACATCTTCCTCGCTGGGCATGCGCACTTCTGCAACGGGTTTGGTAGGAGCCGCCTTGGCCTTTGCGGCAGGGACGGTTTCAGGCGCCGCCTTCTCCGAAACACGTTCCGCCGCAATCGCCTTCTCTTCCGTGTGATTGAGCTTGCCGACTTCGCTGATCAATGCGACGTCTTCGCGATGTTGCTCGGGCTCTTCATATACCGGTTCAGGCGGCGTGAGGATAACGGGTGCGGGCATCGCAATACTGAAAGGCTCCAGCTTGATCTCCGCGGCGGATTCGCCCAAGGGAACGATTTCCACGGCGGGGGCTGCGCCCCCTTCCACCAGTTCGTAGACCTGATGCTCGCGGCCGTGCTTGTCCTTTTGCGATCCGCGATATTCGAACAGGTCGGCGTATTCATCGCTGAGGCGCGATATGAAGTCGTAATAGGGGCGCGAGACATATATCTGGTCGCTGCCGGCAAAGCTCATCACGCGTTGTGCGTCGTTGATGCCGTCGCCGACCATGTTGCTCTGGCCGTTCATGTCCTTGACGACATTGATAGGGCCGAGATGGATACCGATGCGCACGTTGAGATCGGGATAGTCCTTATGCTGGTTGGCCGTCACCGTCTTGCGGAATTGCATGGCCGCTTCCAGCGCATCTTCCGGGTGTTGCAGGAACCCCACTGCCGCGCCATCCCCCGTGTCGAGAATGATGCGCTCGCCCTCCCCCACAGCCGCCAGGCAGTCGGAAAGCAACTGGTTGAACTGTTTCTTGACCTGTATCTGCTTATTGACGGACTGCTTGGTGTAGCCGACCACATCGAGGAACAGCACGGTCGCACTGGTGGAACGCGAAGATGCGGCCCCGCTGGGCCTCGGCTTGAGCGCTTCAATCGATGCGGCGGCGGTGTCGCGGGACGACTGAAGCAGCATCGCTTCAGCCTGCTGCTGCGCGACCAGATCGGCGGCCTGCTCCTTGGCCGAGCGCTCTTCCTCCGCACGGCGTTGGCGATCCGCCTCCTCGCGGGCCTTGGCTTCGGCCTCCGAGCGTGCCGTTTCCAGCTCGGCGCGTATCCGCGCGGCTTCCTGCTCGGCTCTCACGCGCGCAGCATCCGCTTCTTCCCGGGCGCGGCGTTCGGCTTCTTCTCGCGCCTTCGCCTCGGCAGCCGCCTGAAGCTTGGCGCGTTCCGCTTCCTCTCGTGCCCGGGCGGCCTCCTGCTCGGCCTTATGCCGTGCCTCTTCCGCCTCCTGTTGCGCCTTCAGCTTTGCCGCTTCGGCTTCCTGCCGGGCTTTGGCGGCGTCTTCTTCGGCCTTGTGCCGAGCTGACTCGGCTTCTTGCTGCGCTTTCAATCTGGCAGCCTCGGCCTCGACCTGCGCGCGGCGCTCCGCCTCTTCCCTGGCCCTGGCTTCCGCCTCAGCCTTTGCCCTTGCCGCTTCGAGTTCGGCACGAACCTGTGCCGCTTCTTGCTCGGCTTTCACGCGCGCAGCATCCGCTTCCTCCCGAGCGCGGCGCTCGGCGTCTTCGCGCGCCTTGGCCTCGGCAGCCGCCTGCTGTCTGGCGCGTTCGGCCTCCTCGCGCGCCTTGGCAGCTTCCTGTTCGGCCATGCGCCTTGCGGCTTCCGCCTCCTGTTGGGCCTTCAGCTTTGCCGCTTCGGCTTCCCGCCGGGCCATGGCGGCCTCCTCTTCGGCCCTGCGACGCGCTGCTTCCATTTCCTGTTGCGCCTTCAGCCTGGCCGCTTCGATCTCCTGCCTGGCTTTTGCCTCGGCCTCGGCACGGGCCCTGGCCTCCGCTTCGGCCTTGCGATGGGCGGCCTCGGCCTCCTGCTGCGCTTTCAATTTGGCGGCCTCCGCTTGCGCGCGGCGTTCCGCCTCTTCTCTGGCCCGGGCTTCCGCTTCGGCCTTTGCTCTTGTCGCTTCCTGTTCCGCACGAACCCGTGCTGCCTCTTGTTCCGCCTTGTGACGTTCGGCCTCGGCCTCCTGATGCGCCTTCAACTTCGCCGCTTCGGCCTCCTGCCTCGCTTGAGCCTCGGCCTTTTCGGCCGCGACCTTGGCAGCCTCGGCAGCAAGCACTTCAGGAGAGGGCGCGCGGAAAGCAGCGGTAAAATCCAGTTCGCCCGCGCCTTCATCGGTCGGTCTCTTGCCCGGCGTCGACATCTTGACCGGCATCACCATCTGGGGAGGATGCGCGATTATCGGAGGAGCGGCCAGCTTGGCAATACTTTCCATCCTTGTCTTGTCCTGGATGAACCCGCCCTTTTCCAATTCCAGGAACAGTTCGCCGAGAATGCTGCGCAGGCTCGGGGCCGAGCGTTTGCTGATCTCGCCGAATGTCGAAGTGCCGTCCACCATCAGCAAGGCGCGCTTGATGTCCCCGGAAAGATGCGCAGTCTTGCTGCGGATCTCATCCTCGCCTTTGCTGCTCCTGACAAAAATGGTTTTATTTTCCATGACCCATTCTAACTGATGCCGAATTTATATTCAGATTGAAATCATTTTTTTGGGGATGCAACAGAAACCGCATTCAGCTCTTTATTTCTGTCCTCATTCTTGCCGAAAAGTTTAGTCAGAAAACCGCCCACCCTGATTCCCACGGCCGTTCCGAGTCCCGGCCCGAGGAAGGCAGTTCCCACTGCCGCCCCCGCCAACGCCGTGCCGCTGGGTCTGACGACCGGATCGCCCAGCGTGCCCGAAATATTCATCGGCATGCTCACCAGCCCCCCCGTCCCCCTGACATCGGCATCCAGCACCCCGCTCAACTGCAGCGAAGGCGCGATGTCCAGCCGGCCCTCGGCATTCAATGAACCCGACGAGATTTTCACGCGCCGGAAATGATAACCAGCATCATCTACCTTGAATAGGCCAGTCAGGTCGTCGAACCGGGTCGCACCGCCCTTGGAAGCAATCGTGCCCGGGTTGCGTGCAGCCTGCAACAAGTCCACTTTGGTCAAGGTACCATTGCGCAAATGAAAGTCTCCCGCCAGCCGCATATTCGCTGGGAACTCGTCGCCCGCCGTTGCATGGATGGAAAACTTGGCGGCACTATCCATGGTTCCGGTGAACAGCACCTCGTTGGTGAGAGCCTCCACCATGTGGTTCAAGGCAATGCTGCTCGCAGCGATATTCCCCTCCAGCAGCGCATCCTTGCGACTGAAGCTCACGTCTCCCGAGAGCTTCCCGCCATACAGCCTGGCTTGCATCGCGCTCAATAGCAGGTAATCCGGTTCGGCATCGACCCGCGCCCTGATTTCGTCGAAGACAAAGGGCTGACTGAAACCGGCAGCAATGCGGGCCGTGACATGGCTGGCTCGCACATCGCCATCGAACAGGAAATTATCCTTAAGCTCACCCAACGTGTCCGCCTTGGCGGTAAGCCCCCCCTTGGCCGACAGGGTGCCAGTCAATTCGGCCTGATTCCCCAACAATCCCATCAACTGTTCCAGCGATGTATCGGCCTGGGTCAGCTCCGCCTTTACCTGCCAGCCGTCCGAAAACTCCACCTTCCCGGAGCCCGCCACGGAAACACCCCGGGTCACCGCCGCAAATCTCTGCGCAATGAAATCCTGTTTGCCCAGGATGCCCTCCAACTGCAGACGATCGAATGGCCACCGCGGCAATTTCGGTGCCGACCAATTGCGCGCCTGCAGCTGCACGGCAAAACGCCCGTTAGCCAGCGGCACAAGAGTCGCCGTTGCCTTCTGCTCGTCCATGGCAAGCCATGCGCGCTGCAGTTTTCCGCCTTGGGCAAATTCCAGTTTTCCCTCAATGGGACCTAACGTCATTCCGGGCATCAACAGGCTCATGCCGAACAACTGCAGCTCCCGCACGGCCACGCCCTGCCTCGCAGCGGACGGACTGGCGAACAATCCGATCAGTTTGCGCAACGGCGCCAGATGAGCGCCCCCATCGTGCACGGCGATCTGCCGCACCACCACCTGACCGGCAAACAGACTGCGCAAATCCAGATCGACGTCGACAGCCCGGGCGACAATGACCTCCTTCTCGCCGAGACGCACATCCTGCAATTTAAGATGCGGCAAAGGCAACGCCGCAAATCCAATCTGCCGAATGCTGACCGGCTCATGCAACTGACTGGACAGGGTTTGTTCGACCTTCGGCACATAGGCATCCAGCGGCGTCAGATAGATCGCCAACATCGCCAGCATCACCAAAGCAAGCACGCTGACGAACACTACTTTTAAAAATCTCATAAAAAATTCAAATTTATTGTTGACCAAGCTTGGCAAAATCACTATGATGCGCACCTCTCAATTCCCTGATAGCTCAGTCGGTAGAGCGACGGACTGTTAATCCGCAGGTCCCTGGTTCGAGTCCAGGTCGGGGAGCCAGATAAATAAAGCCTTGCAGCGATGCGAGGCTTTTTTATTTCCATCGCCGAACTCGATACCAAACTAGTGATCTCGATGGGCAAATACAGAGCTGAGACTTTCATTTCCAAGTTGCTTCCGGCTGACTCAAATATGCAAGGCGGCATTGTAATGCTTGTGCCATTACTCAATCATTGAAATGGCTTCCGCGTAACGGACACCGGTGATATATAACTCACAACCGCAAGCCTGCGATTTGCAGAACCTACCAATTCGGACACCTTATTCCATGCAACAAATTGAATTCCAACTAAACGGCGAGCATATCGAGCTTAACCAACTGCTCAAGATGGTCGGCTTGTGCGACAGTGGCGGTGCTGGCAAAGCATTGGTGGCGGAGGGCGTGGTTTCCGTCGACGGCCGGTTGGAGTTGCGCAAGACAGCCAAGATACGCGCAGGCTCGGTGGTGTCGGTAGGCGATATACGTATCAGCGTGCTTGCCCAATAGCACTCCTCATTGCGAGGAAGATCGAAAATCCACTCGATTCAAATAAACCGAAGTAGAACTTTCCCACAATTACCGTGGATGCCTCTGTGAAGTAGATGTGGATAACCGGAAAATCTCCTGATGGGACAATCCAGTACCCGCGGCGATTAGAACCTGCACTACTTCGCTGCTGATAAGACTCCCACACGGCCGTGAATCGTTCCGACCTCCCCTTGACCACATTTGGCCGCACTCATTAACCCAGATTCAATTCACCCGACTCCCATTAGATGAGCACACAGAAGAATGAGATACAGACACTATAAGGGCGGCATCTACGAAATCATCTGCGAGGCGCGACTCGAGTCCGATCCCGATGTCATGATGATCGTCTACAAGTCCGAAGATGGATTGATTTGGACTCGACCTCGTGACGCGTTTTTTGAGCTTGTGCAACACGAAGGCAACACCGTAAAACGATTCACCCCAATGGGCTGAGCGGCCCCCTGGTCATACCTCCAGCACCGCGCTGCCGATATGTAGATTCAAGCGCCCGACGACATCATGCCCCCACGCTCGTCAGTTCCGCGATGCAAGCTTCCAACGTTTCAAGTTGCAACGGCTTATGCATGACACGCACCTCATGGCCGACCATGCCGCGAATGAGTTCCGGGGCGGTGTCGCCGGTAATGAGTATCGCCGGCACACTGCTTCCGAAGGCTGCCCTGATCGATGAGATCACGTCGAAACCGGTTACCTCTCGGGCAAGGCGATAATCGGAAATCACGATCTCAGGCGGACGCCCGCCAAGGAGTGCAAGCAGCTCATGACCTGTCGGCGCTGCGATCATTTGATGCCCCTCACCTTCCAGCGCGAAAACCAGCGACTCCCTGACGCCGGCATTATCTTCCACCAGCGCGATCCGGCACGGCCGGCGAGCGGCTCGGTGAGGGCGGGCTATCTTGATACACTCCTGGCTGACCGGCAGTTCGACCGCGAACGTCGATCCTTTTCCCAACCGTGAATGTACGCGAACCTGCAGACCCAGCACGGAGGCTGTCTTGGCGACGATGGCTAAGCCAAGGCCGGTCCCCTTTAACTGATTCCGTTCATCGTTCTCGAGTTGCTTGAATTCCTCGAATATCTCAACGGTCTTGTCTGCAGGGATCCCGATACCGGTATCCCAGACTTCGACCCACACCTTGCCCTCCCGCTTTCGACAGCCGACCAGCACGCCGCCTCGCGCTGTGTAACGGATGGCGTTTGAAACAAGATTCCCGACGATGCGCTGAAACAGCACCGGATCGGTATGCCCGATCGAACGGGTGTCACCGACGCGCAACGTCAGCCCCTTCAAGTGCGCTTCCGGGGCATAAGATGAAAGAACCTTCG
>DASTGP010000086.1:0-2593 GCA_035605585.1 Gallionella sp.
TCCCAAGAGCCAGCAGAGCATGGTCTCGGCCGCTTTGCGTCAGGCGTTCATTCAGCCCGATCGCGCGCAGGCCAGCCAGACACTGCGGCATGTCGCCGATCAGCTGCGGCAGAAATGGCCGAAGCTCGCGGCGTTCATCGACGAGAGCGAGGCCGACGTGCTGGCACACATGGACTTCCCGACCCAGCACCGCAGCAAGATCCACTCCACGAATCCCTTGGAGCGCTTGAACAAGATGGGATATCCGGGCCGGCGCGCCTTTGGTGGATTTCTCGCCACCATCGCCTGACGCTGAGCGCCGGCAATTATGCCAGTGCGTCAGGAGGCAAGCATGCTTTACGTTGGATTAGATGTTTCGGTCGGGCGCACGTCAGTGTGCATCATGGATGCTGTGGGTCAGGTAATCCGCGAGCAGTCCGTGATGAGCACGCCGGACTCGATTGCGACCGCCATCAGGGCTACCGGAACGGAGGTCGAGCGGGTCGGCCTTGAAGCAGGCATCAACTCGGCCTGGATCGCGCGCGGGCTGCGCGACGCTAAGCTACCCGTGATCGTCATTGACGCGAGCCATGCCGCAGCAGCGCTCAGGACTGGTTTCCGCAACAAGACCGACAAGAACGATGCACGTGGCATCGCTGACCTTATGCGCGTGAACAAGTTCCGTCCCGTGTGGGTGAAGTCGCCTGGCGCACAGCGTGACCGCGCATTGCTGACGGTACGCGAGCAGCTGCGCCGGCAGTCGCTCGACACTCGCAACATCATCTGGTCCATCCTGCAGGTTGAAGGGCTGAAGCCGCCGAAGCTGGCCAGTCCCGCTTTCGACGCACTGGTGATCCAGTCGCTCGCGGACGAGGCACTTGCGCCGCTGCTGCAGCCGCTCGCCGCAGTTGCAGAGCACCTCGATCGCCAGGTCGCCGGGCTCGACAAGGTGATTGCCGCGCGCGCTAAAGCCAGCGCGGCGTGCAAGCGCCTCATGAAGGTTCCCGGCGTCGGACCTCTTGTTGCGCTGACGTACGCAGCTGGCGTGGATGATCCAGCACGGTTCAGCGACTCCCGAAGCGTGGGCGCTCATTTCGGCCTCACACCGCGGCGGTTCCAATCCGGCGAAATGGATTGGTCCGGCGGGATCAGCCGTGCCGGCGATGCTGGGGTGCGGCGGGCCCTATATCAGGCTGCGAACGTGCTGATCCACCACAGTCGCGGCTGGTGTGCCCTAAAGTCGTGGGCCGTACGCTTGGCGACGCGTCGGGGTCTGGGCAAGGCCAAAGTCGCACTGGCGCGCAAGCTGGCCGTCGTGCTGCATAGAATATGGACGACGGGCGAGGACTACCGACTGAAGGCTGCGTCGTAGGCGTTCTGATACCGGATCGGCCGCGGGGTTGGACGCGGCTGGAGAGGTCCCTCCGGGGACGGGGTTGGGGTGAGTGCGTTCCACTTCTTTGGCGGCCCGCGCCAGTTCGTGCGGGAATTGCACGCCGCGAATAAGGAAGCACCCTCCAGCTCCTGCCCATACCCCATCCTGAGCCGGTCTTGCGCCGAGCTCGTAGAGAAGGCTGCCCTCGGGGGGAACATCATCGGCAGGCATTGTGGCTTGCGAGAACGTCGGGCCAACAAACAAGTGATGCAGGAGGTGCGATGTCATAGTTGACGAACGGGCCCCGGATAGAGAAGGAGGTGAAGCGGCGCGCCGATGTCGTCGGCATATTCCCGAACGAAGGTGCAATCATCCGCCTCGTCGGTGCCGTGCTGCTGGAGGCAAACGACGAATGGCAGCTGCAGCACCGCTACATGCAGACCGAAGCGATGACCGAACTCACACCGCCATTGATCGAGACCGAATCCACCCGAATTTCCACCATGGCCGCCTGATCCGTGGCCACCTCATTCTACACCGCAATTTCCACCACCTTGACGGACGCGACCGAGGTCATGGTTCTCTCCGGGGTCGATCTTGTCGCCCCATGATGCGCGATACCAGCCCATCCGGAAGATGTCGGCCAACCCTCGGGCATCGCTGCGGTCGGACTTCCTCGGCCGCATCGACAGCGCTGCGCTGGCATGGCGTGCATCCATGCAGACCACCGGCAAACCGCCAGCCGTTAGGGAGTGGAACAGCCACGGCGTGGTCGCTCCAGTCTCCAGGCCAACACGAACGACGCCAGGCGCCTTCGACCGGATCACATCCACCAAGGCAGACGGGTCGGCCGCCGTCTTGCCTTCGAAGGTCACCCCTCCTTTCTCATTCAGGACACAAATGCTGATTTCCTTGAGCGACACGTCCAGCGCGACATAGTGTTCCATGGTTGCTCTCCCGGCGCCGATGTTCCCAAGGTCGATCCTATCGACCCTGCATCGGGGGAGTGGCCGCCCCGATTACTCCATGTTTGGAATCGGTTTACCAACGAGCGAGCCTTCGTAGTAGGAGCATAGCGGAAGCGGCGTAGAGGAACGCCTCGGCCGACGCGATGGTCGCCTCGAAGTCCTTGGCGAGGCGCCGGTTGCGATTGATCCAGGCAAAGAACCGCTCGACCACCCATCTGCGGGCTTGAACGGCGAAGCCGACCTGGCCCTCGGCTTTGCGCACGATCTCGAT
>DASTGP010000112.1:0-4736 GCA_035605585.1 Gallionella sp.
GTGGGTCATCAGTAGCTGTGTCGCGTTGGGCGCCGGAGGGTTTGTTGCCGCCTGGTTGGCGGGAATTGAGATCCGTTTTGACGGGGTGCTGCACGGCCTGGTGACGTGGGGTATCGCTACCCTGCTGTCGCATTGCCTCAAGCTGAATGTTACCGAGCGTAGGTCGTTGCCTCATCTAAGATGTTACCCGGGACGCCCGTGCGGGCATGATGTCCCTAACACCCGGAGGCATCATGACGTTGAAGATGACGCATGCCATGCGCATGCAGTTGGCCGACGCGATCCGTGATCGCTATGCAGCCGCAGCGACCAAGGACAAGAGCAGAACCTTGGAGGAGTTCATTGCGGCCACGGGGTATCACGAAAAATCCGCCATTCGTGTCCTGAACGCTTCTCCGGAGCCGAAGCGCCGGCAGACCCGCCGACGCTTATCGCTCTATGACGAGGCCGCCCGGGGCGCTCTGATCGTGCTATGGGAAGCTTCCGATCGTGTTTGCGGCAAGCGTCTCAAGGCACTTTTGCCCATCCTCCTGCCAGCCCTGGAGCGCAATGGACATCTCAAGCTGGAGGTCGAGATACGTTGCAAGGTCCTATCGATGAGCGCTGCAACGATTGATCGTCTGCTCCAGATGCCGAGGCACGCGACGCTTACGAAAAAGGCGCCGAGGGTGATGCCGGAACCGAGGCGGCGTATCAAAATGCGTACGTTTGCTGATTGGAAGGAGCCGCCACCCGGCAACATGGAGATGGATCTGGTGGCTCATTGCGGGGAGGTAAACCGCGGTAGCTATGTTCACAGCTTGGTTCTGACCGATATCGCGACCGGGTGGACGGAGGCCGCGCCGATTGTGGTTCGGGAAGGCAGCCTCGTAGTTGAAACACTCGAGCGTATCCGCCTCGGCTTGCCCTTCGCCCTGACCGGCCTGGACGTGGATAATGGCAGCGAGTTCGTCAACAACAGGCTGATTGACTATTGCCTCAGTCACGGGATTGAACTCACGCGGTCGCGGCCGTATCGCAAGAATGATCAGGCGTGGATCGAGCAGAAAAACGGCGCCGTTGTACGGAAGCTGTTGGGTTACCGGCGCTTCGAGGGTTTGGGGGCGGCAAGGGCAATCACGCGCTTATACGGAGCATCCAGGCTGTTCGTGAACTTCTTCCAGCCCTCGTTCAAACTGGCTGCCAAGCAGCGCGACGGCGCAAAGGTGACCAAGCGTTACTACCCGCCCCAGACGCCATGCGAGCGTCTGCTGCAAGCGGAGAGTACACCGATCGCCACCAAAAATATGTTGCACGAGATTGCTGCGGATCTCGACCCGCTGAGGCTGCTGGAGGAGATGCGAGCTGTCCAGGCTTATCTGGCAGCACTGGCGAACGGCGAAACACCGCCACCGACAACGGCCGACGCACCCGACCTGGCGGCATTCGTCGCAGGTCTATCGAGTGCGTGGCACGCGGGCGAGATCCGCCCGACGTTTTCGATCGAAGCCAAGCCGCTATACCTGCGGAGCTTACAAAATCCGTCCAAACAAACGACCAGTTCGACGTCGCCGCTCAAACCAGTGACCCCGCCACCTCCGGCGGCGAAGTCCGCGAATACGCAGGAAAGGCCGAGGCCAATATACGCAGAGCCCGGTCAAGCCCGTATTCAGGCGCTCCGCATGGTTTGGCCGATCGCATGCCGCCGTTTAGAGGAATTCCCCAACATCAACGCCACGCAGCTTTTCGAGGAGCTGTGCGTCCAATTTCCAGGACGATTTACCCGTAAGCAGTATAAGACGCTTGTTCGCCGGGTTCGTTTCTGGCGCCAGAACGCTCGCGCGCGAGGGGTCGAAATTGGGCCAAAGACGTATCGTCGGCTCAGCGATAAGCCGCGTGGTCGACGTCCTGATATCTTCAAGGAGCATTGGGAAGAGATGGCTCATTGCCTCGAAGAGAGGCCGGATCAGACCGCACTTGAACTTCTCGTCGAATTCCAAGCCCGCTATCCAGGACAATACAGTTCGCGACAATTCCACACGTTGCAGAAGCGCGTGCGTGCATGGCGCCAACAAGCCATACAGCGCCTCATAAGCGGGATCGGCGACATGCCAGGATGCACCGTGACCTGATGGGGTGGATGATCGAGCACACTCCCGGCTTGCTCATGTTGCCGCCGTGCTCGCCTGGCTCAACCCCGCTACGCGCCGCCTCCGGCGGTGGCCTGTGGCCAGGGTTGACCCAGGCTGCGCGCGACGGCGTGACGAACCATGGCCGGGACGGGGAAACGGCGCCCGACCGAACCGAGAAACACGGTCAGAGTGCCGCGACGGGTAACATTCTCATTGGGGCAGCCGGTAACAGAATTACGTGAGGCAACACGGCGGGTCGAACAAAGGGCTGGGTTATGCTGACGTTTGGGTGTCACGATGCTTGGGTGGGCGGCCACGGCGACGAGGCGCTTCGCCAGCCGGGCTGGATGGCGGCTTGGGACGCATCACTTCTGGAACCAGGTCAGCATGTTGGCGCAACCTGTAGCTGGCACCTTCAATCTGGATGACCACAGCGTGGTGCAGAAGTCTGTCCAACAAAGCCGTCGCGACGACGGGATCCCCAAAAACTTCGCCCCACTCGCCGAAGCCGCGATTGGAGGTCAGGATCATCGCACCCTTCTCATAGCGCGCGTTGACCAGCTGGAAGAATAAATTGCCGGCACCAGCCCCGACGGCGAGATAGCCGATCTCATCAATGATGAGCAGCGAGGAACGGCAGAGGAAGCGGATGCGTTCGCGCAGACGTCCTTCGCGGTCAGCTTTGGAGAGTGAGTCGATGATGTCGGCGAGCGGCGAGAAGTAGACACTGCGGCCGGCGCGGACAGCCTCGACGCCGAGAGCTGCCGCCAGATGACTTTTGCCGGTACCGGACTGACCAATGAAATGTACGACTTCATGGCGATCGATGAAGTCGAGCTGGGCGAGCGCAAGGATCCGGTTACGGTCGAGCGACGGCTGGAACGAGAAGTCGAAGCCAGACAACGTCTTGATGGTGGCCAGACGTGCCATCTGCAGCGCCGCTTTGACCCGACGGCTCTCGCGAATGGTGATCTCCTCGGCCAGCAGCGCCTCGACCGCCTCGATTGCGCCCAGCTGGCCGCGCTCGAGTTGCTGCATCACATGATCGAGCGTCTCCAGCGCGCGCGGCATGCGCAGGCCGACCAGGTGGCTGCGGATGCGATCGATCGGAGCCGCCGCCGCTTCACCTCTCATGCCGCGGCACCATTCGCGGCGAGGCGTCTGCCAACCGCGTCGTAGAAAGCCAGCGATCGCAGTGAGACAACTTCGCCTGAGCGCGTCCCAAGCGGTGCGCCATTGCGGGGCGTCTGGCTGTTTGTCGGAGGCGGCAGGCTGCGGTGACCGGCGTGGATGCGCCGCTGACCACGTCCATCCAGGACAGGATGAACGGCAATGATATGGCCAGCCTCGAGAATGCGCACCTCGTTGGCGGTGTTATGCACCTCGACAATGCGGCGGCGCGTGCTGTTCGGCACGCTGTAGAGGTTGCCATCGACCGAGACCATGCCGTCGCGGGTAATGCGACGCTCGAGGCGCAGT
The DNA here is from genome assembly GCA_035605585.1 of Gallionella sp. Lineage (GTDB taxonomy): Bacteria > Pseudomonadota > Gammaproteobacteria > Burkholderiales > Gallionellaceae > Gallionella. The sequence continues at coordinate 3,591 of DASTGP010000112.1, forward strand.
ACCGCCTGGAACGGTCCGGCAGGAAGCTGCTGAAGCCTGGGTCGTTCCTCCGCGAAATGCTCCGCGACGACGCGCTTGGTCGTGGCGTGGACCCGGACATTGGCCACCTGGTCGAGCCACTGCTGCAGTTGTTGATTGAGATCCTCGAGATTGCGGAAGCTGCGGCCGAGGAAGAAGTCCTCGCGGATATAGCGATATGGCCGTTCGACCTTGCCCTTCGTCTTGGCCCGGTACGGCTTGCACGCCTTCGGCAGGTAGCCGTAATGCCGGGCAAATTCGAGCAGCGTCCGATTGTAGATGATGTGGCCAGCCTCGGGATCCTCGCGGCTGAACACGGTTCGCATGCGGTCGTAGAGTATGTGCTCCGGCACACCACCCAACGCCTCGAATGCCGCGGCCTGACAGCGCAGCAGCGCCGGCAGGTCCTGGTGCAGCACGAAGCGGGCCCACAGCATGCGACTGTGGCCCAGCACGAGCGAGAACAACCAAAGGATCCTCTCCGTCCCCGGCTCGTCAGTGAACAGCGTGCGGAAGTGGGCGAAGTCGACCTGCGCCTGACGGCCGGGCGGCGTCTCGAAGCGCACCTCGAACGGCGCCGGCTCGGTCGGCCTGATGTCGCGCAGGAAGTCCGTCAGAATGCTGTAGCCGCCGGTGTAGCCGAGTTCGCGCAGCTCGCGATGCAGACGTCGCCCGGTCAACTGCGGAAACGCCGCAAGCCGCTCGCGCAGATAGCGCGTGAACGGCGCGATCTTGCTCGCCCGCGGCACACGCGGACCATACATCGGCGGCTCCAGGCCACGCTCGATGTACTTGTGCACCGTCTTGCGGTCGAGCCCAACCTGCCGGGCAATCGCCGATACGCTGACACCCTGCCGGTGCAATTCAAGGATCATCGCGATCTCCCCAAGTCTGACCAATGACGCGTCCCTTTGTGTGAAACGCACCATCATCAGTCATCCGTCGCCGACCGCTCCCCAGGCTGCGATGCTCCCGTCAGCTCACCTGAGGAAAATTCAATCGGCACATTTGAGGAGTATTCACCCGGCGCTCACACGGTGGAAGCGTTCCAGCGCGAAAAGGAGGCCGGCGCGGTCACTATGGCGATCTATGGGACGCCACAAATGCTGGCATTGGCGCACTTCGTCT
>DASTGP010000127.1:0-2632 GCA_035605585.1 Gallionella sp.
CCCCGGGCATCCTGTTCGGCGACACCGAGTTCTGGGCGCGGCTCTCGTTCCCGCAGCATTTCCCGATTACCGTGGTGATGATGCTGATCGGCGTTTATGCGGCGAGCAAAGGCATCCGGGCGGCACGCTATTACACCGCGGGCTATGCCGTCCTCGCCGTCGGCAGCCTGATCCAGGGCCTGTCCATGTCCGGCTTCGACCTTCCGCAGGACGTTAGCCGCTATGCCTTGCCCGTCGGCATGATGATTAACAACATGTTCCTGCTGACCTCGGTGGTCGGCCGCATCATGCAGGTGCGCAAGGAAAAAGACGACGCGCAGCAAGCCCTGCTGACCGCCCTCGCCGCGCACGAGTCGCATCTGGGACAACAGGTCAGGGAACGCACCGCCGACCTCAACGCGGCGCTGATCGAAACCCGCAAGGCCAACCAGACGCAAAGTCGCTTGGTCGCCTACATCGGCCACGACCTGCGTGCGCCGCTGGCGACCATCGTCAACTACGTCCACCTGCTCGGCGCGCATGTCGTCGATGCCGGTGCCAAACGCTACCAGGCCACCATCGAGCGCAGCGCCATGCACCAACTGGAGTTGATCGACGACCTGGTGGAATATGCGCGCGGCGAACTGGAACATCTGGAACTGACGCCCGCCCCCACCTATTTGCACGACTGGCTGAACGACATCGCCGCGCAGGCGGAACTGCTGGCGATGCAATACGGCAACCGCTTCGAACTGAAGATCTCCGGCGACATGCCGCCCGTGGTCGTATTCGATCCCAAACGCTTGCGGCAAATCCTGATCAACCTGCTGCAAAATGCGGCGAAATTCACCAGCGACGGGGATATCCGCCTCTGCCTGCACGCCGCACCTGCCGCCGACGGCAAGGTGAAACTTGCATTCGCGGTGGAAGACACAGGCCCCGGCATTCCGCCGGAAGATATAGAGCGCATCTTCCTGCCCTTCGAACGACGCCAATCCGAGCGGGAAGGATCGGGGCTGGGGCTAACCATCGCCCGCAAACTGGCGCAAGCCATGGGCGGCAAACTGGCGCTGGAAAGCGAGCCGAACAAAGGCAGCCGTTTCAGCTTCAGCCTGACAGTGGACACCGCCGACGAGGCCGAGGTGCTGCAACCCATGCAGGCATTCGCATTCCCCGAACCTTTCGGGTCCGGCAAGACGCTGCTGGTCGCCGACGACAATGCAACAAGCTGGGATTACCTGCGCGAAGTGCTCTCCACCGCGGACTTCGATTGCGTCTATGCCCGGGACGGTGCCGAAGCCCTGAAACTGGCGCGCGAACGCCGTTTCGACGCCCTCATCCTCGACCAATTCATGCCCGGCATGGGCGGCTGGGACGTACTGCGCGAACTGCATCAGGACAATCCGGAATCCGTGCCTCCGGCCATCCTGTACTCCGCCATGCCGCCGCAACGGCCCGAAGACTTCCCGTCCGGGCTCGATTTTCATACCGCACTGCTCAAGCCGGTCGGCGCGGACAAACTGTTGAAAACGCTGCAATCGCTGCTCGGTGCGGCATCGCCTCCCCCTCTTGCCCAGGTCTCGCCATCGACTAACCTCCCCGAATCCCTGCGGGCGCCGCTACGCGACATGATCGCCGACGGCTGCATCACCGAAATCGAGGAATGGGCCGAGTCGCTAGCAAACGATCACCCGGAACACGCCGACTTCGCCCGCCGCGTCCGCGATGCCGCGCAACAGTGCAACCTGATGATGCTGGCGCAATTGCTGGATACGGTTTCGATCGCGTAGTCGGGGGAAAACCCTTGTCCACGGAAGACACGGAAAAAAGGCAAAACCGGAGGCTGCGGTTTTCGTAGGAGCGGCTTTAGCCACGAAGGTGGCGAGGAAATGCAGCGTGCTCATTGCAAAAAAGCAATCCCCTCTCCCGCTTGCGGGCGAGGGGCTTCTTACGACTTCTCACTTTATTCGTGCCGGGTCAATAGCCCGAGCAAGCAATCGATTTTTTCCGTGCCTTCCGTGTCTTCCGTGGACCAATGGTTTAAATCCACAAAAGTCCCCATCAGCTTCCATCCGTCCCGCTGCGGGCGAGGCAGATGCGGTTGCGTCCGGTCTGTTTGGCTTCGTACAACGCCTTGTCCGCCTGCGCGACGAGTCGTTCAGGGTCGGTCGTGATTCCGTCGAATTCGACGAGTCCTGCGCTCATGGTGACGGTCAGGTTTTCCGCCGGATTCGAAAAAGTCTGCCGGGCCACGGCGACACGGATACGCTCGATCACGCTCATGGCCTGGACTGCCGAAGTTTCCGGCATCAGCACAACAAACTCCTCGCCCCCCCAGCGGCCGGCCACATCGATGGTGCGCAGGTCGTGCCTGAGGACATCGGCAAAACGCTTGAGCACCAGATCGCCTATCGCGTGACCGTAAGTGTCGTTCACCTGCTTGAAGTGGTCGAGATCGACGACGACCATAGCCAGGGGGCGCTCCTGTCGCCGCACACGTTCGATTTCCGCAACGCAGCGTTCGAGGAAGGCGCGCCGCACCAGCAATCCGGTGAGGGAATCCGTGCTCGCGGTGGTTTGCAATTCGAGATTCGCCTGTTCCAGCGCGCGCGTCTGGCCGATCAGGCGGACGTTGTGCCGGCGCAGCATGCCC
>DASTGP010000131.1:0-3276 GCA_035605585.1 Gallionella sp.
AGACAGCCTGCACGACACGATCCAGGCGATCGCCGCCACCGTCGAGATGCGCGACCCTTACACGGCCGGCCACCAGCGCCGCGTAGCCGACCTCGCCGCCGGCATCGCCGGCGAGATGGGACTCACGCACGAGCAGATCTACGCGATCAATCTCGCCGGCATCGTGCACGACCTCGGCAAGATATCGATCCCCGCGGAGATCCTGAGCAAACCGGGGCGGTTGAGCCCCATCGAATACACCCTGGTCAAGCAACATCCGCAGGCCGGCTATGACATCCTCAAGGGGATCGACTTCCCCTGGCCGCTCGCGCAATTCGTGCTGCAGCATCACGAGCGCCTGGATGGCTCCGGTTATCCGCAGGGACTGAAGGGTGAAGAGATCTTGCCGGAGGCGCGCGTCCTCGCGGTGGCCGACGTGATCGAAGCGATGGCCTCGCACCGCCCCTACCGGGCCGGACTGGGCCTCGAATCGGCGCTGGAGGAAATCAGCACACATCGCGGCACACTCTATGACTCCGCCGCAGTGGATGCGGCACTCCGCCTGTTCCGGGAAAAGAACTACCAGTTCAAGCCGTAGGCCAACCCCGCAGTGAGGCTGCGTCAATCGCCGGATAACGCAATCTCACTTTCAGCTCCTTCTTCATTCTCACATTTCACAGCCGCCGCGATTCGTTCATGAACGACAGCAGCGACTCCGGCAGCACCCGCTGTGCCTCAGCGCGGCCGATGCGCGGTACGCGCGGCAATCCATACGCATCCGCCACGGCGTCGAAGTAGTCGCCCATCTTCATCCTGCTATCGTCGCTTGCGTGATATATGCGGTTGGGCTTGCCGTGGCGAAGGGCGACCACTGCAACGCGCGCGAGATCGTCGGCATGGATATGATTGGTGTAGCCGTCTTCCGCCGCCGCGATGGTCGGCATTGCTTGCCGGATGCGTTCCAGCGGCAGCCTGTCCGCCGCATAGATGCCGGGTACCCGCAGGATGGCGGCTACAACACGGTTGCGCTTCGCCCATTCACGGATCCGCCGTTCGGCATCCACGCGCCGTTGCGCACGCGGGATCCGCGGCCTGAGGGGCCATGTCTCGCTTACCCACGCACCACCGCAATCTCCGTACACGCCGCTGGTACTGATGTAGACCAACCTCTTTGGCAATATCCCCCGGGACAGGGCGGCAATCAGGTTGCGCGTGCGCGTGTCGCATGCGCCAGAGGCCGGTGGAGGCGCGAAATGCAGCACGGTATGCGCCAGCCCGGCGATGCGCGCGAGACTGGTGCGATCGTCCAGGTCGCCGACGACAGGCGTCACACCGAGCGAGCGCAGCTTTTCTCCATGTGCCGGATTGCGCACCAACGCATACACCCGGTAATGCCGCACCAGCGAAGGAATGGCACGCAGCGCGATATCGCCGCAGCCGATGATGAGCAGCCGTTTCATCTTTTCATTATGCGTTAGAATCCGCGTTTTTCCGAAATCCGATATTCGTATTGCCATGACTTTCAAGACGACCATCCTGCCGAGCAACCATTCCTTCCCCATCGAGGCCGATGAGACCATCCTGGACGCCGGACTGAAGCACGGCTACACATTGCCCTACAGCTGCCGTAACGGCGCCTGCGGCGCATGCAAGGGCAAGGTGCTGCAAGGCTCGGTGGATCACGGCCAGTCGCAGGCGCATGCGCTGACCGACGAGGAGAAGTCGCAGGGCCTGACGCTGTTCTGCTGCGCCAAGCCGTTGTCCGACATCACCATCGAATGCCACGAGGTCAGCGCGGTAAAGGATATCCAGATCAAGACCATGCCGTGCCGCGTGGAGAAGATGGAAAAGGTCACCGGCGACGTGATGGTATTGAAGCTCAGGCTCCCCGCCAACGAGCGCCTGCAGTTCCTCGCAGGGCAATACATCGACATCCTGCAGAAGGACCAGAAGCCGCGCAGCTTTTCGCTGGCCAACGCACCGCACGACGACGGACTGCTCGAGCTGCACGTGCGCAACATCGCGGGCGGCGCATTCACCAGCCACGTGTTCAACGAGATGAAGGAACGCGACATCCTGCGCATCAAGGGGCCGCTCGGCACCTTCTTCCTGCGCGAGGATTCGGACAAACCCATCATCTTCGTCGCCAGCGGCACCGGCTTCGCACCGGTCAAGGCCATCATCGAGCACGCGCTGCACATCGGCGTGGAACGCCCGATGCATTTCTACTGGGGCGTACGCAAACAGTCCGACCTGTACATGCTGGATAAGATCAAGGAATGGGAAGCGCGGGGCATCAAGTTCACCCCGGTCGTGTCGGACGAACCCTGGTCGGGACGCAGCGGCTTCGTGCACCAATCCGTCATGGAGGACTTCGGCGACCTGTCCGGCTACGACGTCTATGCCTGCGGCGCGCCGGTAGTGGTGGAAGCGGCATTCCGCGAGTTCACCACCCAGCGCGGCCTGCCCAATGAATCGTTCTTCTCCGACGCATTCACCTTCGCGCCCAAGGTCTAATTTCGCGGCGAGAGGCGCAGCTGGCCGCCGTCCTGTTCGATCCTGAACTGCTGCAGGACGTTCATACCGAGCAGCGGCTGCGTCAGGTTCGGCGCGATCATCACCGGCACGTCCCTGATCTGAAACTGTCCGAACCGCAGCTTGGCGACGACACTTGAGCAGCCGCTGGCGGCGCCGCCCACCGTCTGCATCAACACCTGGTCTCTGCAATAGACGCCCGCCGCCATCGCTACTGGCCTCGGCAGGACCACGCTCGAAGCACCGGTATCGACGACAAAGGTCAGCGCCTTGCCGTTGATCGAACCATCCACAAAATAGTGCCCGTTGCCGCGCTGCGGGATGACAAGGGTGCCGTTGGCAGTCGATCCCGCTGTCCCCTCGTCCGCCGGTTGCGCCTCGGACATCGCGGACCATGACTTGATGGATTGCGCGTCCTGTTTGCAGGGCACCTCTTGATAGACCAGGTCGCCTTGGGGATTCCTGCACTTATAGACCGTGCCGGCCCACGCGCCCGACGTCAGAAGGACAGCAAGAGAAAACATCAGGATGTTGTTTCGCATAGCGCCCCCGATGATGCCTTGTAGAAAAGATGGTCCCGGAGATTACTTGAGCGCGGCCGCGCGCTGGTAATACTTCCCAGCTTCTTGCGCCTTGCCCAGGCGCTCCGCCAGCTGCCCAAGCGCGGTATAGGCCGCAGGACTGGGCGCAACGCTGATGCTGGCTTCGAGATAACTCTGCGCCTTGCCCCACAGCCCCTGGTGAAGGCAAAGCTTGCCGAGC
>DASTGP010000141.1:0-6644 GCA_035605585.1 Gallionella sp.
TGACCAGCCTGCGCTACTCGGCGGCGCACAGGGGAAGCAAAGCAAAACCTCAAACCACGTGGAGGGCAACCAGTTGCCCTCCACCCATTAAACCTTCGCGCAGGGACTATGCCCGCCCCACCAAATCAATTTGGTGTTTTACGCATACTAATGTTTAAAACCGCGAATGCCCAAAGCTCGCGCCTTTAACTTCAGGCTTCAGATTTTCGCGATTCAGCCAACGTTGTTTCGCGTCCTCAAGGTGATCAACAATTTGCTTCTTGCTTGATCGCATAAAATTTATACCCACGCCCAGTTGCACTTCTTTCTCATATTGCTCATACAGCTCGCACAATTCAGACCCAGTATAAATTTCAAAACTATCTTCCCACCGGCAGAAAAATAATGTCTTGATATTCAAACTTCGTATTCTTTCTAGGATACCTTTTGCGAACAAAGCAGCGACATTCTCACCAACCGAGCTCGCGCTATTGAGCAGCTCATCAATCAGCGCCTGTAATTTCTTGTGGTTTTGCTGACTGGTTATAGTGACACCATCATCAGAAACCATTTCAGGGGTGGAGGTATTAGAATTTTGCAGCGTGTAGATCGACTGGTTTATTTCTAAGTAATCCTCCACAAGGTTGTAGCAATAATCAATTGGAATCCCCGCATCTCTTAACGCAGCATCAATCTTCCGCTGTATGGGATCAAAAGAAGGAAGAGTTTTTCCATCATGGGTAACTTTAACTTCAAGTATAAGAATAGATGATTCGCTAATTCGCTTGATTAGATCGAAACAATGAGAGCTGTTAATTTTTGTACTCGACTGTCTTGAGCTGTGTGGGGTGCTTGCTCCTTGTACATCCACTTTTCGAGAACGTACATAATCATCAATTGCGCTCTTTAGCGAACCGGTATAGTCAGTTTCATCAAGGGTAAAGTTCATAATGCTACGTAAGGTTTGTTCATAACTGCAATGTACCGGAGTCGAATTGTTTTGCCTATCACGGCAGCATGGAGGGCAACTTGTTGCCCTCCATAGGGTTCGGTTTTGGATTTTCTTCCCCTGTGCGCCGCCTCGATCAGGCGTGAACGGGCGGTGGGGTTGGGCGAGCACTGTTTGAGCACGTGGCCGCGCAGCGGATCGTGCGAGTTGCGCAGCCCCGCTCGTTTGCGTCTGATCGAGGGAACCCCGCAGGGGCGGCAAACCGGGGCGGCGTTTCTTTGATTCCTTTCTTTGGCCGCACAAAGAAAGGAATCGGCGTGCGGGGCCGCCCCCGCGGTCTTGGTTCTATCCCCAGCCCCTCTCCTCAATCCTCTCCCGCAAGCGGGCGAGGAGACAATCGTCCCCTCTCCCATTTGGGGGAGAGGGCTAGGGAGAGGGGACCTTTTGTTTACCGCACCAATCCTTCGCAAACTGCCCCGCCACCCGCCCGCTGCGCGAGCCTCGCATCAGCGACCACTGCAACGCCTCGCGGCGAACCTCGTCGGTCAGGCCGTGTGTCCAACCGTGATGCTTGAGCCAGTGCGCCGCTACATCGAGATATTCGTCCTGACTGAACGGATAGAAGGAAATCCACAACCCGAAGCGCTCTGACAGCGAGACTTTTTCCTCCACGCTTTCCGCCGGATGCACCTCGTCGCCGACATATTTCGTGGCGAGGTTGTCCTGCATGTAGTCCGGCATCAGGTGGCGGCGATTGGAAGTCGCGTAGATCAGCAGGTTGTTGCTGAACGCCACCAGATCGCCGTCCAGCGCGGCCTTGAGCGACTGGTAGCCGGGTTCGGCATCGTTGAAGGAGAGATCGTCGCAATACAGGATGAAGCGCTCTGCGCGCCCCTGCACCAGCCCGACGATGTGCGACAGATCGATCAGCCCCTGCTTGTCGATCTGGATCACGCGCAGCCCTTCTTCCGCATATTCGTTCAACAGCGCTTTGACCAGGGACGACTTGCCCGTGCCGCGCGCACCGGAGAGCAGCACATTGTTCGCCGTGCCGCCGCGTACGAACTGCAGCGTGTTCTGCCGGATGCGCTGTTTCTGGTCTTCGATGCCGAGCAGGTCGGCCAGCGCGATGCGCTGGAAATTCGGAACGGGATGCAGCGTGCGCTGCTGATGGTCCCAGCGGAACGCCGCAGCAGACCGCCAATCAGGCGACTGCGGCTGTGCGCCGGGCAGAATATTTTCCAGCCGGGCTAACAGCCCTTCGGCGCGATTAAGGAAGCGGTCGAGTTTGTCCATGTTCAAGCGTCCGGAATTAAACCACTCGTCATTCCCGCGCAGGCGGGAATCCAGCAGTAGCAAAGGTGCTGCGTGCAGACAAACAGACTTTGTTCGCTACGCGAGGTTGTTCAATTATCTGGATTCCCGCCTGATATAACCAAGTCGCTGGTTATGCGCGGGAATGATGAACTAGCTTCTGTAGCTCGCGTTGATCTTCACGTAGTCGTAAGAGAAGTCGCACGTCCACAGCGTGGCGTTCACCGCTCCGCGATCCAGCACCACGCGGATGGTGATGTCGCTCTGCTTCATCACGCGCTGGCCGTCTTCCTCCTGATAGCTGGCGGCACGCCCACCGTTCTCCGCGACGAGCACATCGTCGAGATACAGCTTGAGCGCGGCGACATCCAGATCGCCCACGCCGGCATAGCCGATGGCGGCGAGGATACGACCGAGGTTGGGATCGGAGGCGAAGAATGCGGTCTTGACCAGCGGCGAATGCGCGATGGCGTAGCCGATCTTCTTGCACTCGGCTTCGTCGCGACCGCCTTCGATCTTGATGGTGATGAACTTGGTCGCCCCTTCGCCGTCACGCACGATGGCTTGGGCAAGGTGCGTCGCCACTTCGGTGACGGCTGCCTGCAACTGCGCGCGATTCGCCTCATCGACGACGACTCCGCTCTTGCCGGTAGCGATCAGCATCAGCGCATCGTTGGTGGAGGTGTCGCCATCCACGGTGATGCAGTTGAACGAGCGGTTGGCCGCCTCGCTCACCATCTGTTGCAGCAACGGCTGTGCCACGGCCGCATCGGTGGCGATGTAGCCCAGCATGGTGGCCATATTGGGATGAATCATGCCGGATCCCTTGGAGATGCCGGTCACAGTGACTGTCTTGCCGCCGATCTGCACCTGTTTCGACATCGCCTTGGCGACGATGTCGGTGGTCATGATCGCGTGTGCAGCGTCGAACCAGTTGTCCGCGCGCATGTTTGCAACGGCTGCCGGCAGGGCTGCGGCGATCTTGCCCACGGGCAGTGGTTCCATGATGACGCCGGTGGAAAACGGCAGGATCTGCGAAGCCTTGCAACCCAGCAGCCCGGCCAGCGCCGCACAGGTGGCGCGAGCGTCGCGCAGACCTTGTTCTCCGGTACCGGCGTTGGCATTGCCCGTGTTGACCACCAAGGCGCGGATGCCCTCTCCGAACGCGAGGTGCTCGCGTGCAACGATCACCGGAGCGGCACAGAAGCGGTTGGTGGTGAACACACCCGCGGCTTGGGCGCCCTCGTCCAGTTGCATCACCAGCAAGTCCTTGCGCTCGGCGCGCTTGATACCCGCCTCGGCGATCCCCAAAGAAACACCCGGGACGGGCAGCAGTTCGCCCGCAGCGGGCGTCGTCAAATTAACCGGCATAGTTGCTTCCTATAACCAGCCACTTGGTTGCCGTCTTCCGGCGACCAAGTGGAATGGCTAGTTGATTTATCAGTAACGGCCGTGAGTACGGTAGATGTAGTTGCTCAGTTCTGCGGACTGCACGTTCACGCGACGCACGATGCCGTGCATGTTGCGCGCCACGCCACGCATCACCTTGTATACGATCATCGGATGCGAGTTGATCAGAGTCTCGAACTTGGCACGCTCCAGGCTCAGCACCTTGGTGGCGCCTACCGCGTACAACGCAGCACTGACCTGCGAGGCGGCACCGCCGACGAAGGTAATCATGCCTGCCAGATCGCCCGGCTTGAGGACGTGAATGGTGGATTCGCCTTCGCCGCTATGGAGCCGCACCTCGATATCGCCGTGCGCCAGGATGTATAAATTGTCCGGATGATCCGCATCAGGCCGGACGATGGCTTCGCCCGCCTTGTAATCCTTGACCTCGAACAGACCGGCGAGGATATCCACTTCCGCATCGCTCAGTTCCTCGGTGATGGTTGAGGTACGCAGCGTATCAATCACTAATGACATCTCGTTCTCCCTTTCGCTTTTTATTAGTTCAACTTGCCATGACACTGTTTGTATTTTTTTCCCGATCCGCAAGGGCAAGGGTCGTTGCGGCCGACTTTCTGTCCGCCGCGCACAAACGGTTGATGCTCCCCTTCGGTTGACTGGTCCGGCTGGCCCAGCGCCTCATCGTAATCGGCGTGATGATACTGCACATTTTCCGGTGCAGGGGCGGCTTCTACCGACTCTACATCGGCCTGGTCGCGCACCTGTACCGTCATCAGCACCTGAATCACCTCGCGCTTGATCGCCTCCAGCATCATGGCGAACAGTTCGAACGCCTCGCGCTTGTATTCCTGTTTGGGGTTTTTCTGGGCATAGCCGCGCAAGTGGATGCCTTGGCGCAGGTGGTCCAATGCAGCCAGATGCTCGCGCCAGTGCTGGTCGAGGCTCTGCAACATGATGACGCGCTCGTAGTGGTGCATCTCGGGTCCGACCAGATCCACCTTGGCCTGGTACGACTGACGCGCCTGTTCGGCGATGCGCGCACGCAGCCCCGCCTCGTCCAACTGTTTTTCATCCTCCAGCCAGCGCGACAATGGCAGCTCGAGTCGGAATTCGGAGGCCAACGCCTTCTCCAGGCCGGCCACGTCCCACTGCTCTTCCATGCTGTGCGGCGGGATGTACTGACTGATCGTGTCCTCCAGTACGCCGTCGCGCATCGCGGCGATGGTCTCGGAAATGTCGCTGCTTTCAAGCAACTCGGCGCGCTGCTGGTAGATCACCTTGCGCTGGTCGTTGGCAACGTCGTCGTATTCGAGGATCTGCTTGCGCATGTCAAAGTTGCGCGCCTCGACCTTGCGCTGCGCGTTCTCGATCGCACGCGTCACCCAGCTGTGCTCGATGGCCTCGCCCTCGGGAAGCTTGAACTTGTTCATGATCGCCGCGACGCGATCGGAGGCGAAAATACGCAACAGCGGGTCTTCCAGCGACAGGAAGAAGCGGCTGGAGCCGGGATCCCCCTGCCGGCCGGAGCGGCCACGCAGCTGGTTGTCCACGCGGCGAGACTCGTGGCGCTCGGTACCGATGATATGCAGGCCGCCGCTCTTCAGCACCTGCTCATGCACCTGCTGCCATTCGGCCTTCAACTGAGCAGTGCGCTGTTCCTTCGCGGCATCGTCCAGACTCTCGTCGGCGCGGATCAGTTCGACCTGCTTCTCGATGTTGCCGCCCAGCACGATGTCGGTACCGCGGCCCGCCATGTTGGTGGCGATGGTGACCATCTTCGGGCGGCCGGCCTGAGCGACGATCTCGGCCTCGCGTGCATGCTGCTTGGCGTTCAGCACCTGATGAGGCAGCTTCTCCTTTTCCAGCAACTGCGCCAGCAGCTCCGAATTTTCGATCGATGTCGTGCCCACCAGCACCGGTTGGCCGCGCTCATAGCAATCCTTGATGTCAGCGATCACTGCGCGGTATTTCTCCGCGGCGGTGAGGTACACCTTGTCCATCATGTCCTTGCGTATCGTCGGACGGTGCGGCGGAATGATCACGGTCTCCAGGCCATAGATCGACTGGAATTCGTACGCCTCGGTGTCCGCCGTGCCGGTCATACCGGCGAGCTTGTGGTACATGCGGAAGTAGTTCTGGAAGGTGATCGAGGCCAGCGTCTGATTCTCCTTCTGGATCGGCACGCTTTCCTTGGCCTCCACCGCCTGGTGCAGGCCGTCGGACCAGCGCCTTCCGGCCATCAGTCGGCCGGTGAACTCGTCGACGATCACCACTTCTCCGTTCTGCACCACATAGTGCTGGTCGCGGAAATACAGGTTATGCGCGCGCAATGCCGCATACAGGTGATGGATCAGCGAGATGTTGGACGGATCGTACAGGCTGCCGCCCTCGGGCAGCAGCCCGGCCTGGGACAGCAGCTGCTCCGCGTGTTCATGTCCGCTCTCGGAGAGCAGGACCTGGTGGCTCTTCTCGTCCACGCTGAAATCGCCGGGACTGTTCTCGTCGGCCTGGCGGCGCAACTGCGGCGCCAGCTTGTCCATGCGCAGGTAGATATCGACGTTGTCTTCAGCCTGACCGGAGATGATCAGCGGCGTGCGGGCCTCGTCAATCAGGATCGAGTCCACCTCATCCACGACGGCGTAGTTGAGCGGCCGCTGGTAGCGCTCGCTGGCATGGGTCGCCATGTTGTCGCGCAGATAGTCGAAGCCGAATTCGTTGTTGGTGCCGTAGGTGATGTCTGCGGCATAGGCGGCCTGTTTCTGGTCGTGCGGCATCTGGGACAGGATCACGCCGACCGACAGACCGAGGAAGCGGTACAGCTTGCCCATCCATTCCGCGTCGCGGCTGGCGAGGTAGTCGTTCACCGTCACCACGTGCACGCCCTTGCCCGCCAGTGCGTTCAGATAGACGGGCGCCACGGCGACCAGGGTCTTGCCCTCGCCGGTCCGCATTTCGGCGATGCCGCCTTCGTGCAGGATCATGCCGCCCGCCA
>DASTGP010000149.1:0-2631 GCA_035605585.1 Gallionella sp.
CATGGCAAATAATTTACGGGCAAGTCGGAAGCAAAACGCTTCCGATAGAAATTCAGCAACAACGAGGTCAGGACAAAAAGCCCCATGCCGTTGAACATGTGGATCGCTAGGTTGGTGAGCTTGAAATAATATGGCTCCAACCCGGTCGCAGAATAATTGGCGGCAAAACTCATCATGCTGAGCGGGCGCATCAGCGGACCGCTGGAACCGGAAAAGGCCGCCTGCTTCAGGGCATGCAGGTCGATTTCGTGGATAGCCACGCGGCCGTTATGGACGATATTGGGCCCGTCGTCAAACAGGAACGGCCCGGTCAGCCCGCGTTGATAGGCCAGAAAAGCGACTGCAACTACGAGGAGGGAACAGAAAGCGAAAACAAAGCGCCGCATGGTGGCATTTCCGGAAGAGGTGACTGAAAACGACTCATCATAAGCGAAGTCGGCGCGACTTAGGGCGCTAACCACCCAAAAGAAAGGGGCTCGAAAGCCCCTTTCTTTCATGCTAACTCAAAGCTAATTAGAGCTTCGGCAGGAACTTGGCAGGGAAGCCTGCAGAGCCGCAGTTTGCGCTGCTAGAGTCACCACCATGCACAGTCCAGGTCATGCCAACGCCGGTCTTGCAGGTGCCCTCGTAAGTGAAGCATTCGCCCGATACCGCGGGAATGGCAGTGCCGTACTTAACCGTCACCGTACCGACGCCATCGGCAGTGGAAGTCTGTGCCGTCTTAATCTTGGTCAGGACTTCGGACACGTACTTACCCTTGATATTGGTGGATGTATCCAATCCGAGAGACGTGTTGTAGTTGGTGGAGGTTGCAGCCATAGCGCCTTCGCTACAGGCGGTACCCATCGCGGTCATCGCCGGGCTAGCCAGGCTCGGGCCTTCCTGCACCTTGGCCTTGATGGTGTAATCCTGATATGCCGGGATCGCTACGGCAGCCAGAATACCGATGATCGCGACCACGATCATCAGTTCGATCAGGGTAAAGCCCTTTTGTACGTTTTTCATATAAAAGCTCCTTTTGATATTAAACACACACGTCGTGTGTCGCATAAACTTAAGCAACAGTCGTGCCAACACAAAAACATCGCCGTTACACTGGCAGCCGAACAGGCACAATTGATTGATTCTTAATCAAGAAAAAATCATGGGCAAAGGCCCGCAAAATTGCTTGCGCTCATAAAATGAGCGGTGACGCCAAACCAGCCGCCCAATCTGCCTTTTTTCGACACTACACTGACGATTTTCGTCACTCTTGCTGCGCTTTGCATATGTCCGGGTTCACGCCGGGAATCTTGCTCAGGTCCACCTCGCTGATCTGCTCGGGCGCGAGGAACTGCCTGGCGTAGTCGAGATAGACCTTCTCGCGGATGAAGATATCGAACAGGTCGGGATCGATATGTCCACCCAGCTTCATCTTGCCCAGGATGGTGAGCGACTCGGCCAAGGTCTTGCCTTCCTTGTAGGGGCGATCCTTGGCGGTGAGCGCCTCGAAGATGTCGGCAATGCCCATCACCCGCGCCTGCACCGACATCTGCTCGCGCGTCAGCCCGCGCGGATAGCCCTTGCCGTCCATGCGCTCGTGGTGGCCGCCGGCATATTCCGGCACGTTCTTGAGATGCTTGGGCCACGGCAACGACTCCAGCATTTTGATGGTGACGACGATATGGTGGTTGATGATCTCGCGCTCGGCCTCGGTCAGAGTGCCCGAACGGATGGTCAGGTTCTCGAGCTCGTCGTCGCTGAGGAAATTGCTTTCAGCCCCGCCGGTATCGCGCCAACGATAGGCGGCGATCCGGCGCACGCGCTGCTGATCCTCTTCCGACATCGCCTCGCTGCCGATGTTGCAATGGCGCAGGAATTCGCGGTCATCGTCGAGTTGCCGGATACGCGACTCGTATTCTGCACGGATTCGGGCTTCTTCGATCGAAGCCTCCCCCTCTCCCCCAGCCACTCTCCCGCAAGCGGGAGAGGGGAGTATTGAGAGCGCGCGCAGCATGGCGATCTCGGCATCGCGCTTGAGCACCTCGAAGCGGGTGTCCACCAGCTGGATGCGGTCGAACAGGGTCTGCAGCTTGGTCGACTTGTCCACGACATGAACCGGGGTGGTGATCTTGCCGCAGTCGTGCAGCAGGCCAGCGATCTTCAGTTCGTGGCGATCCTGCTCGGTCATCACGAAGTTCTTCAGCGGCCCGCACTGGGTGCGTGTGACCGCGTCGGCCAGCATCATGGTCAGCGCCGGCACGCGCGCGCAGTGCCCCCCGGTATAAGGCGACTTATCGTCGATCGCGGTATTGATGAGCTGGATGAAGGCTTCGAACAGCTTTTCCAGCTGTTCGATCAGGCGGCGGTTGGTCAATGCGATGGCGGCCTGCGAAGCCAGCGATTCCAGCAGTTGCTGGTCGTCGGCCGAAAACGGCACGATCGCGCCGCTCTCGCGATCCTGCGCGTTGATAAGCTGCAGCACGCCGATGATCTCGTTCTCGTGATTGCGCATCGGCACCGCCAGAAACGACTGAGAGCGGTAGCCGGTCTTGGCGTCGAATTTCTTGGTGCCCGAGAAATCGTAGCCCTGCTCGGTATAGGCATCGGAGATGTTCACCGTTTCGCCAGTCAACGCCGAATGGGTCACCA
>DASTGP010000170.1:0-12752 GCA_035605585.1 Gallionella sp.
CGGCATCAACGTCAACGACTCCGTCACCAAGTCCAAGTTCGACAACCTGTACGGCTGCCGCGAATCGCTGGTGGACGGCGTCAAGCGTGCGACCGACGTGATGATCGCCGGCAAGATCGCGGTGATCTGCGGCTACGGCGATGTGGGCAAAGGCTCGGCACAAGCGATGCGCGCTCTGTCGGCACAGGTATGGGTCACCGAGATCGACCCGATCTGCGCCCTGCAGGCCGCGATGGAAGGCTACCGCGTCGTGACCATGGAGTACGCAGCCGACAAGGCCGACATCTTCGTCACCACCACCGGCAACTTCCACGTCATCACCCATGACCACATGGTGAAGATGAAGAACAACGCCATCGTCTGCAACATCGGCCACTTCGACAACGAGATCGACGTCGCTTCGCTGGAAAAATACCAGTGGGAAGAGATCAAGCCGCAAGTCGACCACGTCATCTTCCCGGATGGCAAGCGCATCATCCTGCTGGCCAAGGGCCGTTTGGTGAACCTGGGTTGCGGCACCGGCCATCCGTCCTACGTGATGTCCTCCTCCTTCGCCAACCAGACCATCGCTCAGATCGAGCTGTGGACCGAGGCGCAGAAGGGCAGCAACAAGTATCCGGTGGGCGTGTACACGCTGCCCAAGCATTTGGACGAGAAGGTCGCGCGCCTGCAGCTGAAGACGCTGAACGCACAACTGACCGAACTGACCGACCAGCAGGCCGCCTATATCAGCGTACCGAAGGAAGGCCCGTACAAGGCGGATCACTACCGCTACTAAGAGCCATGTCCACCGCCCGCAACGAGTTCGCCGAATACGTCGTGGAACTCATGGCGGGCTGGGCCGCAGTGTCGGCGCGTAGGATGTTCGGCGGGCACGGCCTGTACCGCGAAGGGCTGATGTTCGCCCTGATCGCGGACGACCAGTTGTACTTCAAGACCGATGCGCACAACGTGGCGCAGTTCGAACGGACGGGCAGCCGCCCGTTCGTCTACGAGAGCCAGGCGCGCACCGTGCAGATGTCCTACTGGTCGGCGCCCGAGGCTTGCCTCGAGTCGCCCGCGGAGATGAGCGAGTGGTGCCAGTCGGCCTATGCCGCGGCATTGCGCGCGCATGCCGCGAAGCCCGTCAACCGCACTGGAAGGAAGGCAAAATGAGACTGCTGCTGATCTGGGTATTGAATGCACTGGCCCTGCTGGCCGTGGCGAACTTTGTGCCGGGCATCCATCTCGACAGTTTCGTCGATGCGATGATCGCAGCCTTCTTCCTTGGCCTGGTCAACACGCTGATCCGGCCGCTGCTGTTGCTGCTGACGCTGCCAGTCACGCTGCTGACGCTGGGACTGTTCATCTTCGTCATCAACGGACTGCTGTTCTGGTTCGTCGGCTCGGTGCTCAAGGGCTTCGTGGTGGACGGCTTCTGGCACGGCGTATTCGGCGCCGTTCTGTATAGTATCTTCTCGTGGGCGATGTCTGCCGCCGCCTCTCAACTTCTGAGGAAGTCATGAATAAACCATCTATCAGTTTTGAATTTTTCCCGCCGCAGACGCCGGAGGGCATGGCGAAACTCACCGCCGTCCGCCAGCAACTGGCGATGCTCAAGCCGGAATTCTTTTCCGTCACCTTCGGCGCGGGCGGCTCCACGCAGGAGCGCACGCTGGAGACCGTGCTGCTGACCAAGAAGGAAGGGCACTGCGCCGCGCCGCACCTCTCCTGCGTCGGCTCCACGCGCGAGAACATCCGCGCCCTGCTGCACACCTACAAGAATGCGGGCATCGACCGCATCGTGGCGCTCAGGGGTGACCTGCCGTCCGGCATGGGCAGCATCGGCGAGTTCCAGTACGCGAACGAACTGGTGTCGTTCATCCGCGCCGAGACCGGCGAGCATTTCCACATCGAAGTAGCGGCCTATCCAGAGTTCCACCCGCAGGCGAAGTCCGCGCGCGACGACATGCTGAATTTCAAGCGCAAGGCCGCGGCGGGCGCCAACTCCGCCATCACGCAGTATTTCTACAACGCCGACGCCTATTTCCGCTTCGTCGAGGAGACGAGCAAGCTCGGCGTCACCATTCCCGTCGTGCCGGGCATCATGCCGATCATGAAATTCTCCCAGCTGGCCCGTTTCTCCGACGCCTGCGGCGCGGAGATTCCGCGCTGGATGCGCAGGACGCTGGAAGGCTACGGCGACGACTCCGATTCGGTGCAGAACTTCGGCCTCGACGTTGTCACCCAGCTGTGCGAGAAGCTCATCGCAGGCGGCGTGCCTGGCCTGCACTTCTACACGCTGAACCAGGCGAACGCCTCTCTGGAGATCCTGAAGCGGCTCGGCTATAGCATTTAAGCAATTTTCCGGACTCCGTGAAACTTGTGATGATTTCGCTGTTCTTAGGCGAAGTTTATCTGTACCCAAAGGTTTTTTAATGAAATCTCCCGAACTGCTGCTGCCCGCCGGCACCCTCGACAAGATGCGCACCGCGTACGCCTACGGGGCGGACGCGGTGTACGCCGGCCAGCCGCGCTACAGCCTGCGCGCGCGCAACAACGAATTCAAGCTGGAAGAGTTGCGCACCGGCATCCAGGAAGCGCACGCGCTGGGCAAGAAGCTGTTCGTCGCCAGCAACCTTATGCCGCACAACGCCAAGGTGAAGACCTATATGGCCGACATGGAGCCGGTCATCGAGATGCAGCCGGATGCGCTGATCATGGCCGACCCCGGCCTGATCGCGATGGTGCGCGAACGCTGGCCTGAGCAGGAGATCCATCTCTCGGTGCAGGCCAATACCGTCAACTACGCGGCAGTGAAGTTCTGGAAGTCGCTTGGCCTCTCGCGCGTGATCCTGTCGCGTGAACTGTCGCTGGACGAGATCGAAGAGATCCGCCAGCAGTGCCCGGACATCGAACTCGAAGTGTTCATCCACGGCGCTCTGTGCATCGCCTATTCCGGCCGCTGTCTGCTGTCCGGCTACTTCAACCACCGCGATGCGAACCAGGGCACCTGTACCAACTCCTGCCGCTGGGACTACAAGGTGGACAACGCTGCCGAAGACGGCACCGGCGACATCCAGAAGGTCAGCCCTCTCTCCAACTCTCTCCCACCCGTGGGAGAGAGAGCAATCGTCCCCTCTCCCGCAATCGGGAGAGGGTTGGCAGAAGACAGCCAACCTGAAAGGCTGGACTTCGACTTCGACAAGGCGCTGAGCAAATCCGCGCTATCCGATTGCGGCTCGCAGCCGCGCCATCCGCTGGCCGACCGCGTTTACGTCATCTCGCGCCATGACCATCCCGGCGAACTGATGCCCGTGCTGGAAGACGAGCACGGCACCTACATCATGAACTCCAAAGACCTGCGCGCAGTCGAGCACGTCGAGCGGCTGGTGAAGATCGGCGTCGATTCGCTCAAGGTCGAAGGCCGTACCAAATCCATCTACTACGTGGCGCGCACCGCACAAGTGTACCGCCAAGCCATCGACGACGCCGTCAAAGGCCGTCCGTTCGACCTGAAGTTACTAGGTGCGCTCGATGCGTTGGCGAACCGCGGCTATACCGACGGCTTCTACGAACGCCACCATACCCACGAGCAGCAGAACTATCTGCGCGGCCACTCGGAGAGCTTCCGCCAGCAATACGTCGGGGACATCGTGGCCTGCGCGAACGGCATGGCCGAGATCGACGTGAAGAATCGTTTCAGCGTCGGCGACAGGATCGAGATCATTCACCCTTCAGGCAACACCCTCATCGAAGTGAAGGAGATGAAAGACCTGGAGGGCGAGGCTCTCACCGTAGCACCGGGCAGCGGGCACCGCGTGCAGATACCGTTGCAGGGCGAGTTTGCCAAAGGCATGGTAGCTAGGTTCTTGTAGGTATCCCAATTCCCTCTTTGCCGGTGTAGAGTCCGCAACGAGGCTCCGGCTACCCGGCTTGCCGCACACATCTTAGAGGAGAGGAACGATGAACTGGAAAAACACCACCAGCCGTTACGGATCGCTTTCCATCGGCATCCATTGGTTGATGCTGCTGCTGTTCATTGCGGTATACGCCAGCATCAACCTGCGCGAGTTGTTCCCCAAGGGCAGCGATCCCCGCGAGGCGTTGAAGACCTGGCACTTCATGCTGGGCATGCTGGTGTTCGTGCTGGTCTGGCTGAGGCTGGCTGCGCGATTGTCCAGTCCCACGCCCGGCATCCAGCCTGAACCACCGAGGTGGCAACAGCTATCCGCCAATCTGTTGCATCTGGCGCTCTATCTGCTGATGATAGGCATGCCGTTGACCGGTTGGCTGCTGCTCAGCGCGTCCGGGAAACCGATCCCGTTCTTCGGGCTGGAACTGCCGGCGCTGGTCGGCGAAAACAAGGCTCTCGCTGAACAGCTCAAAGAGGTACATGAAGCCATCGGCACGGCCGGGTATTACCTCATCGGCCTGCATACCGTCGCGGCCCTGTATCATCACTACATCGTGCGAGACAACACGCTGACCCGCATGCTTCCTGAACGAGAATAAATACACATGATCTTCGCCAGCCTTACCCAAGCCGACCGCTATGCCGCGCTGCATCCATTGTTTCCGCGCGCATTCGAATACATCCGCGACACCAACCTGATGCTGCTCGCACCGGGAAAATATCCCATCGTCGGGGACGACCTGTTCGCCATCGTGGAACATGTGCCGGGACGCACGCGCGAAGCGGCGAAGCTGGAATGCCACCGCAAGTACATCGATATCCAGCTGGTGCTGGAAGGCACGGACGAGATGGGCTGGATGCCGCTGGCGGATTGCCGCGAGCCGGTGAGCGATTACAGTCCCGAGAAGGACATCCGCTTCTTCCACGATGCGCCCGCATCGTGGATCCCCACACCGCCCGGCGCGTTCTGCATCTTCTTCCCAGAGGATGCGCATGCGCCGCTGATCTCCAGCGGCGACATCCGCAAGGTGATCTTCAAGATCGCGGTGAATCCGGTATCGCCCTGAAGGGGATCCGCGAGGCGAGGCAGGAATTATTCCGCGAGATCGAAGGCGATATCCCCTTCTGCCACGGCGTCGCCGACCCTGATGCTCTTGAAATCGAACAGGCTGCCGTCCAGCAGGTGCGACGGCTTGACGTTCTGCATCGCGGTGAAGATGGTCTGCGTACGCCCCGGATACTGACGTTCCCACTCGTGCAGCATCTCCTTGATGTTCTGGCGCTGCAGGTTCTCCTGCGAACCGCACAGGTTGCACGGGATAATGGGAAACTCCATGCCACGCGCATAGCGTGCGATGTCCTTCTCGGCGCAATAGGCCAGCGGACGAATCACCACATGGTCGCCCTTGTCGGTGACCAGCTTGGGCGGCATCGCCTTTAGCTTGCCGCCGAAGAACATGTTGAGGAACAGCGTCTCCACCATGTCGTCGCGGTGATGTCCCAGCGCGATCTTGTTCGCACCCAGCTCGCCCGCCACCTTGTAGATAATGCCGCGGCGCAGGCGCGAACACAGCGAGCAGGTGGTCTTACCCTCGGGGATCTTCTCCTTGACGATGGAGTAGGTGTCCTGAGTCTCGATATGGAAATCGATGCCGATGCCCTTCAGGTAGTTCGGCAGCACGTCGGCGGGGAAACCCGGCTGCTTCTGGTCTAAGTTCATCGCCACCAGCTTGAAGTTGATCGGCGCGCGCTTCTGCAGGGTGCGCAGGATGTCGAGCAGGGTGTAGGAATCCTTGCCGCCGGACAGGCACACCATCACGGTGTCGCCCTCCTCGATCATGTTGAAGTCGCCGATGGCCTTGCCGACCATGTGCTCCAGCCTGCCCTTGAGGCGGTTGAAGTTGGTGGAGTGATGCTCGAAGTGTATGGGTTGTACGTTGTCGTTCATGAGCTCTCAGATGTTTACGGTGCGGCCTCCATCGACCGCGATGACTTGCCCGGTGATATAGGGCGAGTCGTTCAATAAAAAACGTACGGTGCGCGCGATGTCATCGGGAGCACCTTCGCGCTTGAGCAGCGTGTGCGCCACGATCTTGCGGCGGCGCTCCTCATCATCCCACTCCGAATCCTCCGGCCAGATGATGACCCCGGGCGCGACGGCATTGACACGTACCTGCGGCGCCATTTCCTGCGCCAGCCCCTTGGTCAACGCCACCAGCCCCGCCTTGGCCACGCTGTACAGCAGATGCCCTTGCATCGGCCGCTCGGCGTGGATGTCGGCGATGTTCACGATCGCGCCGTGACGGCGGCGCAACTCGTCTGCCGCCGCCTGCGCGAGGAACAGCGGTGCCTTGAGGTTGGTGCCGAGCAGGTCATGCCATTGCCGCTCGTCTATTCCCTGCAGGGGCGTGGCATAAAAGCTGGATGCGTTGTTGACCAGCGCATCTAGCCGTCCGAACCTTTCGATAACGTTGTAAACCAGTTGCGGCAAGGCATTGAGATCGAGCAGATCCGCCTGGAACACGGCAACACTGTCGGGGCGCGATGCATTCAGTTCATTCTGCAAATCGGTCGCCTGCTGCATGGAGCTGCGGTAATGCACGGCAAGCGTCGCGCCGACCGCATGCAGGCGGCGGCAGATCGCCGCCCCGACGCGCTTTGCCCCTCCGGTCACCAGCACTACTTTGCCTTGCATCGCACTCTCCACTAAACTCCCGCAACTTCGAATTATACCCGACCATGTCCATACCTTTACCCGCCCCCACCCCGGAAGCAGCACGGCACAGCGCACAACTTTCCGAACACATCCGCAGCGACATCGCCGCCCACGACGGCTGGATCCCTTTCTCCCGCTACATGGAGCTGGCACTGTACGCGCCGGGACTCGGCTACTACACGGCTGGCGCATCCAAGTTCGGCGAATCGGGCGACTTCATCACCGCGCCCGAACTTTCGCCGCTGTTCGGCCGCACATTGGCGAGGCAGATCGCCGAGATCATGGCGCAGAGCGCACCGCATGTCGTGGAACTGGGTGCCGGCAGCGGCAAGCTGGCGACAGACATGCTGGGCGAACTCGAGCGCCTCGGCAGCCTGCCGGAGAGTTATTCCATCCTCGAGGTGAGCGCCGATTTGCGCGAACGGCAACAGGCCTTGTTGCGCGAGCGCCTGCCGCACTTGGCCGAACGCGTGCGCTGGCTGGATGAACTGCCCGCGACCTTCAGCGGCGCCGTGGTCGCCAACGAGGTGCTGGATGCACTGCCGGTACATCTGGTGCACTGGCGTGCCGCCGAACCACTCCCCTCCCCCGCTAACGGGGGAGGGGCCGGGGGAGAGGGTGCGTACATCCCCCCCCTCTCCCCAACCCCTCTCCCCGAGGGGGCGAAGGGACAAGATTTTTTTGAGCGCGGCGTCTCAGTGAGTGGAGAACAATTCGTCTGGCAGGAACGCCCCATCGACGATGCCACATTGCTGCAGGCAGCACAACAGATCAACGTGCCGGACGGCTACGTCAGCGAGATCTGCCTCGCACAGCGCGGCCTCATCAACAGCCTCGCGCAGCGCCTGCAGCGCGGTGCGCTGGTGTTCATCGACTACGGTTTCGGCGCGCGCGAGTTCTACCATCCGCAACGCAGCAGCGGCACGCTGATGTGCCACTATCGCCATCACTCTCATGGCGATCCGTTCTACCTGCCCGGGCTGCAAGACATCACCGCGCACGTGAACTTCTCCGACGTCGCGGAATGCGGTATCGACGCGGGACTGGAACTGCTGGGCTACACGAACCATGCCTTCTTCCTGATCAACTGCGGCATCGCGGAACTGATGCAGGGTGTCTCGCCGGAGAACCTGCGCGACTACCTGCCGCTTTCGGCGCAACTGCAGAAACTCACCAGCCCGGCGGAGATGGGCGAACTGTTCAAGGTAATCGCGCTGGGGAGAGGCATTGAAACACCGCTCTGCGGTTTCCTGCGCGGCGACCTGACGCGCTCGCTATAGCAACTCCGCGACCTTCGCGCGCAACAGCGGCAGCACCTCTTTTGCGAACCATGGATTTTTCTTCAGCCACGCCTGGTTGTGCCAGCTGGGATGCGGCAACGGCAGGAATTCCGGCAGGTAATCGCGATAGTGATGCACCGTCTCGGTCAGCGTCTTCCGAGCCCGCTCGCCGAGGTAATAGGCCTGCGCATAACTGCCGACCAGCAGGATGAGGCGGACGTCCGGCAGTGCCGCGCGCAGCCGCGGTTGCCACAGCGGCGCACATTCCGCGCACGGCGGCAGATCGCCACTCTTGGCCGTACCGGGGTAGCACAGCCCGGTGGCAATGAGAGCGATGCGTTTTTCGTCATAGAAAGTTTCGCGAGACACCTGCATCCAGTCGCGCAGTCGGTCGCCGGAGGGGTCGTTCCAGGGGATGCCGCTCTCGTGCACCCGCCGCCCCGGCGCCTGGCCGACGATCAGGATACGCGCCGTGACGCCCGCACGCAGGATGGGCTTGGGCGGGAACGGCAAATGATCGGCGCACACCTCGCAGGCACGCACCTCGCGCAACAGCGCCTCCAGCTTTTCAGCCGCCGATGGCATGTTCCACCGCCGCCACACGCGCCAGCCGCACGCGTTCCGGAATCTGGCTCTTGTCGGCGCACTGCCGCGCGATCTGGCCCGCATCCACCGACTGCGCCGCCTTTAACGCATTCAGCAGATAATCCGCCTGCAGGTAGTCGTCGTTCTCGTGACCGCCTCGTCCGCGCGCATCCGCGGCGCATGCCTGCAGCAACTGCGCGAATCGCTCCGGCCTGCGCCAGGCATCCGCCGACTGGAACAGCTTCACGATGGTATCCGCACGCAACTCCTTCGCGCGATGCACGTCGCCGTGGTATCGCGCTGCAAGCAATGCAAGATCGCGGCAGTCGGCGGGCACGCGCAGGCGTTCGCACATCGGATGCAGCAACTCCACACCGCGCGCCTCGTGGCCGATGTGGCGAGGCAGGATGTCTTTCGGCGTCGTCGCCTTGCCCAGGTCATGCATCAGGGCAGCG
The DNA here is from genome assembly GCA_035605585.1 of Gallionella sp. GTDB lineage: Bacteria > Pseudomonadota > Gammaproteobacteria > Burkholderiales > Gallionellaceae > Gallionella. The sequence goes on from DASTGP010000170.1 coordinate 8,932, forward strand.
AAACGCACCTCGAGCGCATAGCCGTGTTTCGCGGCATCGTCCACCACCATCAGCGTATGGATGCCGCTGTCGATTTCGGGATGATGTTTTTCCGGCTGCGGAATTCCAAATAGTGCGTCGACCTCGGGCAGTATCTTTGCCAACGCACCGCAGTCGCGCAACGTCTCGAAGAAACGCGACGGCTGCGCTTCCATCAGGCCGCGCGCCAGTTCCTGCCACACGCGCTCGGGCACTAGCGCATCGACCTCGCCTTTGGCCACCATCTCGCGCATCAGCGTTAGCGTTTCGGGCGCGATGGAGAAGCCGAAACGCGCGGCGAAACGCGCGCCGCGCAAAATGCGCACCGGATCCTCGCCGAACGCCGCACTGACGTGGCGCAGTACGCCCGCCTTCAAATCAACTTGACCGCCATAAGGATCGATAAGGTTGCCGTCCGCATCCTCCGCGATGGCATTGATCGTGAAATCGCGGCGCAACAGGTCCTGCTCCAGCGTGACGTCCGGCGCGGCGTGGACGACGAAGCCCTTGTAGCCCGGCGCTGTCTTGCGCTCGGTGCGCGCCAGCGCGTATTCCTCATGGGTCCGGGGATGCAGGAACACGGGGAAGTCCTTGCCCACCGGCTGGAAGCCGCGCGCCGCCATCGCCTCCGGCGTGCTGCCGACCACCACCCAATCGTGGTCCTGCACCGGCAAGCCGAGCAGGCGGTCGCGCACCGCGCCGCCTACACAATAGATCTGCGGCTCATTTTTCATCGGGTATGGCCTGCTGGTTCTCCACCGTCTTGCCCGCGACGATGCCCATGCGCTGCTTGAGCGAGCGCGGCGGCGCACCGAACTGTCTGGCGTAATAGACGGTGTTGCTCATCACCTTCTTCACATAGTCGCGCGTCTCGTCGAAGGGGATGGTCTCGGCGTAGATCGCGCCTTCCAGCGGCACGTCGGCGCGCCACTGGCGTGCCCGTCCGGGTCCCGCATTGTAGGCCGCCGAAGCCAACACCGGGCTGTCGTCGAACCAGGACAGCACCGTCTTCATGTAATAGGTACCGAGCTTGAGGTTGGTGTCGAGTTGGTGGATCAGCGACTGGCGGTAGTCCTTCAGCCCCAGCTTGTGCGCCACCCAGCGCGCAGTGCTGGGCATGATCTGCATCAGGCCGGCCGCACCGACATTCGATTTCGCCGCCGTGACGAAGCGACTCTCCTGCCGCATCAAGCCGTATACCCAGGCCTCTTCAAGGCCGAATTCGCGGATGTGCGACTGCAAAGCCTCACGATAGGGCGCAAGATAGCGCAGGCTGAAGTCATGCACAGCCACGGTCTTTTCCGCCGCGCCGATGGCACGGTCGTACATCTCGTTACGCCGCGCGATCTCGGCTGCGGTAAGCAACTCCTGGTCGTTGAAATTGCGCAGCGCCCAGCTCCACTCCTTCATCGCCTCGCCGCGCAGGTCCATGCGGTAAAGCGCCAGCGTGCGACGGATGCCGGGCAGGGCCAGCATCGCGTTGATGTCCTGATCGCTGGGCTTGTAGCCAGGCTTGCTCTCGCTGAGCACAGGCGTCGCGGCCAGCTCCTCGCCCGCCAGCTGTCCGTAGAAATTATATTCGCGGCTCAACGGCGCAAGCAGCTTCCTCCCGTCGGCTGGCTTACCCAAGGCCAGCAATGCCCGCGCTTTCCAGTATTGCCAGGCCGGATCGCGCTGTTGCTGCAGATTCATCACGTTCACTCCCGCCAGCACCTCGGCCCAGTCCGACGCGCGCAACGCCGCGCGCACCTTCCATGCCGCCTGCTGCTCGTTGAGCACGGCATTCGCCGCCAGTTTGAACCAGTGCAGCGCGCGCGCATCCAGTTTGCGCGCCGCCTCATAGCCCAGCCATCCGTAAAAATACTGCTGTTCCGCCAGAGGGAACGCGGCCGCGAGCTTTTCCCAACGTGCAACGGCCAGGTCGGGCGATTGTTTTGCCAAACGCTGCAAGGCGAACAGCGCGACGGCACGTTGCCCCTCCCCTGCGTTCTCCAGATTCTCATGTTCCAAATAGCGGTCCGCATCGGCCGCGGCGCTATCCAGCGCCGCAAGGGATACCGCATAGCTGCCGGACAGACGCGGGGCCAACAACTTGGCGAGCGATACGTTGCCCGCCTCCAGTGTCAGGCGCAGCCGCTGCCAGATGTCCGGCTCGCCGATGATGCCTGCGGCAATGGCCGCATCGAACAACGGCCCGCAGCTGTCCGGCTGACCTTTGCCGCTGAACCACAAGCCGCGCGACTCGCGCAGCGCACCAAACTCGTCGCTGCGACGGCGCGATTGCAGGGCATAACAAGTCAGCTCGGCATCTTCGTTGAGCAGGCGCGGATACTCTGCATCAAACAGCGCCCATTGCTGCTTGTTGCCCAGCAACTTGAGCCACTCGCCGCGCAGCCGGTCGATCACCGGACTATCTTCTGGACGAGAAAGAAAGTCCTTTATCCGTTTCGGATCGGCATGCTCCAGATCGAGGCGCAACTGGTAATAAGTGGCATACACCTCCAGCGGGGTTTGATTCAGACGCTGTGCGAAACGCTCCAGCTTGGCCGCATCGCCCGCACGAAATGCGTCGCGTGCGGCGAGAAAATCGGCATCCTGATCGGCCCAAACCGGCAAGGCAACCAGCAGTAAAAGACAAACAATGTACTTCATGGAATCATCGGTGTAACAACTGTGCCGGAGCATAGCACACCGCCTCACTCGCCTTTCGCCATAGCCGACAATCGTTGCAAAACGATGACAAAACCTTGCTTGTTGCGCAAACAACACGGTTTATGAATCTTTCGTTAAATCTGCAGCCCTCGCCTTGTTTCGCATTTTTCGTTCCGGATAATCCGCCTCCGAAGTTCTCCTCGTGAACTTTCCGCAGTCTGCAGCATGTGCTGAAGACGTACATAAACCTAAGGAGTTTTGCATGCAAAAGAAGATCATCGCGCTGGCAATCGCTGCTGCCGTTTCCGCACCGGCTTTCGCTGACAACGCTAACGTCACCATCTACGGCATCGCCGACATGTCCTACGACTACATCAACACCGGCAACTCCGCTGCCGGCGTGGCTGGTGCCAGCAAACCCAACGTGTCGAGCAACGTTTCCCGCCTCGGCCTGAAGGGCGCAGAAGACCTGGGCGACGGCTTGGCCGCAGTCTGGCAGATCGAACAGCAGATCAACATGGATGGTTCCGGCACCAGCTCCTTTGCCACCCGCAACACCTTCGCCGGCCTGAAGAGCGAAAGCGTAGGCACCGTGCTGCTGGGCCGCCACGACACCCCATACAAGCTGGCTACCCGCAAGCTGGACGTGTTCGGCGACAGCATCGCCGATAACCGCTCGCTGATGGGCGGTGTAAGCGGCTCGGTGACAGCCGGCGCAATCACGTCCGCGAAGTCCGCCTACGCTTCCTTCGATGGCCGCCAACCCGACGTGATCGCCTACATCAGCCCCGCCATGAGCGGCTTCACCGGCGCGGTCGCCTATGTCAACCTCAACGAAGGTGCAACCGCTGGTGCAACCGCCAAGGCCAACGCCCTGAGTCTGGCCGGCATGTACGATGCCGGTCCGTTCTTCGGCTCCCTCGGTTACGAACAGCATAAGCTCGACACCGTGCGCGTAGGAGGCAAGGAACACGCATGGAAGCTGGGCTTCGGCTACACCATCGACGCCTTCACTCTGGGCCTTGCCTATGAAAAGACCACCGACAACCTGGGGCGCGGCCTGAATACCGCAGTGGGCGCCGCCTGTGCTGCACAGGTTGCAGGCTCCAACTGCTTCGGCCACAGCGCGTACTACCTGGCCGGCACCTACA
>DASTGP010000036.1:0-3344 GCA_035605585.1 Gallionella sp.
GCTACGCAGCGTTAACTCGCTACCTGAGGGAGTCGGGCCCCGAGTACGACTTGCCGCGGAAGAAGATCAACGGGTCACCGTCTGCTCGAGAGGCGACGGCGACGACCTTGCCAATGACGATCGAGACCTCGTCGCGCTGCACGACGTCGTCAACAACGCAATCGAAGGCGCCGAGCGCCGCACAGAACACCGGGGCGCCGGTGACCAGGACCTGCCATTCGCCCTGGGCGAAACGTGCCGCACCGGAAACCCCGGCCTTGCCACTGAATGCATCGGCGACCTGCACGGCGCTCGCGGGCAGGAAATTCACCGCGAAATGGCGGCGCGCCAATATGCCGGCCAAAGCACTCGTGCGGTGGTCGACCGATACCAGCATCGTCGCTGGGCTGGCTGTTACGTGAGCCGCTGAAAGGCCGAGAAAACCGGTCGGGCCGTCATCTCCCTCGGCAGTGACAACCGTCATACCGGTGGCGCGCTGCCCTAGCGTCATCCAAAACGCTCTGGTGTCGATTGCGTCACCGTGCGCGACGGTCAGGGGCGCCATGCTGCTGCCTCTACCGCGGCCGAACTCTAGCGCCTGCCCCGACCTGACCGCCTTGCGGTGGCGGCGGCGAACCACGCCTAGAGCGTGATGACTGAAGGCGGAACCGCTCAGAGGTCTGAATCACGCGATAAAGCAATAATCTAGCAGTCTGCGGAAAAACCTGAAGATCGACGGCTGATAGTTGGACAACGAGAGACGGCGGCTTGCAGGCGGATGCGTTGACGGTGAGGCGGTTGGTCTTGCTGCATCGTGATGGTGTGTGCTGTATAGCTGGCATCACACCGCAAGAAGCTTCGGGATTCGGACCAGATTGTAGGCGATGAGGTTAAGCAGAAAGTCGCCTGTGACGCGGCGGATACCGCGATGCTTGGTCTTGCGCAAGGTGCCATGCTGCTTGCCCCAGCCAAAGATGCACTCGATCATCGGTCGACGTGATTGCGATGCGGCGTAGCCACCGTGACGGATGGTCCGGCCGTCGATGGCGCTGCGACGCTGCCTGCCGGTCTTGGTCAGACCATTGTTCTGCGTGACATGCGGTGTGATCCCGGCGGCGCGTAGCTTCGCCACATGATCGGCCGTGTCATAGGCTTTGTCCTCGCCCACTGTGATGCGGCGGCCGGCGAGCCTGCGTCGGATCGCGAGCATCGCCTCGGACGCACGCCGCTCGGCCGTGCCGGTGGCCTTGCTGAGCATGCCCGCCACCGCCAGCCCGTGACGGTTGTCCATGGTGACGTGCCCCATGTAGGACAGCTTCGCCTCGCGACCCGGCGCCTTGCGATACAATCTGCTGTCGGGATCGGTCGTGCTCTGGTGCGTGTCGTTCTTGCGGGTCTGGCCATGGAAGTTCGAGCCATCCCCGTTGCTGCCATCCTTCGGGCGGAAGCTCCGTTGTGAGGCCCAGGCCTCGATCAGCGTGCCATCCACCGAGAAATGCTTGTCCGACAGCAGCGGCTTCACCTGAGGATGATTGAGCAGTCGGGTCATGAACTTCTCGAACACCTCGCCCGCCTGCAGGCGCTCGCGGTTCTTGGTGAACGTCGTCGGATCCCACACCGGGTCATCGGGGGACAATCCGGTGAACCACCGATACAGCAGGTTGTAGTTCAGTTGCTCCATCAACTGCCGTTCCGAGCGGATGCCATACAGCGCCTGGATCAACAGTGCGCTGAGCAATTGTTCCGGCGGCACAGATGGTCGCCCTTCCTTCGCGTAGAGCCGGGCAAGGCTTCGGTTCAACTCCATCAGAACGTCGCGCACGAGTTCCCGTATCTTCCGCAACGGATGACCCGAAGGCACGCGCGACTCAGGCGATACGTAGGAAAACAGCCCACCCTGATCTTGGAACACGCCGCGCACCCGATGCCTCCCGTCTCCTGCCATCGGACAACGAATCATGTCTCACCGATTGCAGGAAAGGGGTTTTTCAGCGGACTGCTAGAGCGTGATGACCAAAGGCGGAATCGCCCGGAGGTCTGAATCGCGGTAAAATAGCAGGATAAGCGCCTCCTTCCGCGCTCGTCCTGCTCTAGGAGCGGTTTTGCGACCCTGCGTAGTGCGACGCGCCCGAAGATTGCGCCGTCTCATTTGCGTTGCCCGCTGCGGCGTTCCGTTCGCACGCGAAGGCCGGTGCCGCTGCCGCGAGAAGAAGCACTGCGGCCGTGAAGAGGCGGATCATGCTTTCAATCCTCCTGTTGACAACCGCAGCATTGCACCGAGCCCTCGCAGCCGGCAAGTCCCGGCCCGGTGTTTGCACTCGCCCGGCAGGACACTGGCCAACCTTCTGCGGCTCTTTACGCTCTGCCACCATCCGGCCGTTTGACTCTGTTCGCTGCGCTCGCCAATGATCGGCGATTCCTTCTGGACCCGCCCCGAACGGTCGCGGGTGGGCGATCCATTGGGGAAACGACAACAGGAAGGCCGCAAATCGATGATTTCCGCACTTCTGCCGAACTACGCTCGTGCCGACCTCGCCTTTGAGCGGGGCGAAGGCGCCTGGCTATGGACGGTGGACGGGCGACGACTCCTGGATTTCGGCTCCGGTATCGCCACCGCCTCGCTTGGGCACGGCCATCCGCATCTGTCCAAGGCCATCGCCGATCAGGCCGCCAAGGTGATGCACGTATCGAACCTTTACCGCATCCCGCAGGCCGAACGCCTGGCGCAGCGACTGGTCGATGCGACGTTCGCTGACAGCGTGTTCTTCTGCAACTCGGGAGCGGAAGCGAACGAGGGCATGATCAAGATGATGCGCCGTGCAATGTACGACGCCGGCAAGGGTGAGCGCTTCCGCTTCATTGTGTTCGAGGGCGCCTTCCATGGCCGCACGCTGGCGACGCTGGCCGCCACCGGCAACGCCAAGTACCTGGAAGGCTTCGGCCCCGTCGTCGATGGCTTCGACCAGGTGCCGTTCAACAACATGAATGCGGTGCGCAACGCGATCGGCCCGGCCACCGCCGGCATCATTGTCGAGCCGGTCCAGGGTGAAGGCGGCGTGCGCCCGGCCGATATGCAGTTCCTGCGCGATCTGCGCGCCGTGTGCGACGAATACGGCATGATCCTCGGCATGGACGAGGTGCAGTCGGGCGTGGGTCGCACCGGCAAGCTGTTCGCGCATGAATGGGCCGGCATCACCCCTGATGTCATGTCGGTCGCCAAGGGCATCGGCGGCGGCTTCCCCCTCGGAGCGGTGCTTGCGAAGGAGCAGTTCGCCCTGGCGCTCAAACCCGGCACGCACGGCACCACGTTCGGCGGCAATCCACTCGCGTGTGCGGCCGGCAACGCAGTACTCGACGTGATCCTC
>DASTGP010000197.1:0-28627 GCA_035605585.1 Gallionella sp.
ACCTCGCGCGCGCGCCAGATCGACAAGATCAAGATCGAGGACATCAAGCCGTCCAGCCGCCAGTACCCCTTCATCCGCTTCGAATACGACGAGCGCGAGAAGCTGCACCGCACCGCCGTCGAGGTGGAAAAGATGGCCAAGGGCTTCGACCGCATGCTGTTCTCCAACGTGAATTTCCGCATCGACGCGGGCGAGAAGGTCGCCATCATCGGTCCCAACGGTATCGGTAAGACCACGCTGTTGCGCATCCTGGCAGGCGACCTGGAGCCGGACACCGGCACCATCAAGTGGGCGGACAAGGCCAAGCTCGGCTACTACGCGCAGGACCACGCGCACGAGTTTGCCGAGGACAAGATCATGACCGAGTGGATGACCGACTGGCGCGGCCCGAACGACGACGACCAGGTCGTGCGCGGCACGCTGGGACGGCTGCTGTTCTCCGGCGACGATGCGAAGAAACGCGTGAAGGTGCTGTCCGGTGGAGAGAAGGGCCGCATGCTGTTCGGCAAGCTGATGCTGCAGCGTCCCAACGTACTGCTGATGGACGAGCCGACCAATCACATGGACATGGAATCCATCGAATCGCTCAACACGGCGCTGCTGGAATTCAAGGGCACGCTGGTGTTCGTCAGCCATGACCGCGAGTTCGTCAGTTCGCTGGCCACGCGCATCATCGAGATCTCGGCCAAGGGCGTGAACGATTACCACGGCACGTACGAAGAGTTCCTGCGCGACCAGATGGCGGAATAATCGACATGCGGTCTGCGGGAGCGATCGGCGTCTTCGATTCGGGCGTGGGCGGACTGTCCGTCCTGCACCACATCCGCCGGACGCTCCCGAACGAACGCCTGATCTACGTCGCCGACTCCGGCCATGTGCCCTACGGCGACAAGCCTCCCGAGTACATCGAACAGCGCTCGATCGCGCTCACCCGCTTCCTCGCCGAACAGGGCGCGGACGCCATCGTCATCGCCTGCAACACCGCCACGGCTGCGGCGGCTGCAACCTTGCGCAGCCGCTTCGGCATGCCCATCGTGGCGATGGAGCCCGCGGTCAAGCCGGCGGTGGCCGCCACCCGCAGCGGCGTGGTCGGCGTGCTGGCCACCATCGGCACGCTGGAGAGCGCGCGCTTCGCCGCCCTGCTGGAGAAATACGCGGGCGATGTCGAGATCGTCACCCAGGGCTGCCCCGGCCTGGTCGAGCAGGTGGAGCGCGGCGATCTCTCCGGACCGGAGACCCGCGCGCTGATCGAGCGCTATACCGCCCCGCTGCTGGCGCGCGGCGCAGACACCCTGATCCTCGGCTGCACCCACTACCCCTTCCTCGCCCCGCTGATCCGCGAGGTGGTGGGCGCTGACATAGCGCTGGTGGATACCGGCGAGGCGGTCGCACGGCACCTGCAGCGCCGCATCCAGGGCGAATTGCCGGGGCATGTCCCGGGCGGTGCGAGCGCGCAGTTCTGGACCAGCGGCGATGCCGCCCAGGCTTCGCGCATCATGTCGGCATTGTGGGGCGAGCCCGTCGCGGCGGAGCCGCTGCCGCTCGCATTCCGCTGACATCCGACGCCATGAGCAAGCCCGAGGACAGGCAATCCGGCTGCCAGCCCCCGAATTGCAACGACTGCGCCTGCTATTTCGTTACCCACGATCCCGCCTTCCGGTATGGCTGCCGCGCTCTCGACTTCAAGAGCCAGCGCCTCCCCATGCTCGATGTCGCAGAGGCATCGGGCCAATCCTGCCATTACTTCCGCAGGAAACCGCGGCGAACAGGCTAGGGAATGTTCGCCAGGTATGCCAAAATCACTTCCGTGAATCTCTCGCTATCCCAAGGAGTCGTGGACATGGCAACGCAAAGGAGCCCAGGATACCCCGTTCTGATCATCGGAGCCGGACGCGGAGGCTCCGCCCTGCTCGAGATGTTCCTGGCGGATAGCCTGGTGAGGGTGATTGCCATCGCCGATACCAATCCCGACGCACCCGGCCTTCAGATGGCGAAAAAGATAGGCATCCCGACCTATACCGATGCCGTCGAGGCTTTGCAGGCGTGCAAAAACCATCCCGACTGCATCGTTTACAACCTGTCGCATGACGATACGATCGCCGACAAGGCCAGCCGGACTTTCGAAGGGAAACGGGTGGCCAGCGGCCCCGAGGTCATGCTGTTCTGGCAAATGGTGACGAACCTGAAACAGATCAAGAGCGAGCTCGAAAAAAGCCAGAACCAGTTGCAGGCCATCATCCACAACGCGATGGACGGCATCATCACCATCAACGAAGCCGGGGAGATCCAGGGTTTCAACCCGGCCGCCGAACAGATCTTCGGCTATTCGCAAACGGAGATATTGGGCCGAAGCGTGAATGTCCTGATGCCCGACCCGACCCGCAGCGCGCACGACAACCATATGAAGCGCTATCTCGAGACCGGCGAGACCAAGATCATGGGCGTCAGCGGGCGCGAGGTGGCCGCCGTGCGCAAGAACGGCACGCAATTCCCCATGGAAGTCTCCATCTCGGAAATGGTGCTGGGCGGGCAGAAATACTTCGTCGGCATCGTCCGGGACATCACCGAACGCAAGCAGGCCGAACAGAAGATCGCGCACCTCGCACACTATGATTACCTGACCGACCTGCCGAACCGGGCGCTGTTCCTGAAGTGCCTCGAGCATTCGATGCTGCTGGCCAAGCGCAACCATTACAAGGCCGCGGTCCTGTTCCTCGACCTGGACGGATTCAAGCAGGTCAACGACACGCTGGGCCACGAGGCTGGCGACTTGTTGCTTCAGGCCGTCTCCAAACGATTGAAGAGCACCATCCGGGAGTCGGATACGGTAGCGCGCGTCGGCGGCGACGAGTTCACCTTCGTCTTGAACGATGTCGAGTCGACCGAGGGCGCCGCGCTGGTGGCGAGAAAGATAATCGCCGCGCTGGCGGAGCCGCTGGACCTGAACGGCCGATACTGCCATGTGGGAGGCAGCATCGGCATTGCCATGTTCCCCGACGACGCCGGCGATCTCGACAAGCTCATCCGGCAAGCCGATGAAGCCATGTACCTGGCCAAACAGAGCGGCAAGAATACCCACAAATTCTATCTGGACGTGCAGCAAAAGCAGTCCGGCCAATAACTACCGACCGCATCAAGGAACATCCGTATGACCATCCGCCGCTACACCCTCACCATCTCCTGCCCCGACCGCTCCGGCATCATCGCCGCCGTCACCGGTTTCATCGCACAGCATGGCGGATTCATCGTCGAGGCGAGCTACCACACCGAGCAGGAGGCTCAGCGCTTTTTCATGCGGCAGGAGATACGCGCCGATTCGCTGCCGTTCGATGCGGCGGAGTTCCGCAACCGTTTCTCGGCGCTGGCGGCCGAATTCAATATGGCCTGGCAACTTTCCGATTCCGTCATCAAGAAGCGGCTGGTGGTGCTGGTCAGCAAGCAGGACCACTGCCTGGACGATCTGTTGCACCGCTGGCGCAGCGGCGAACTGCAGGTGGATATCCCCTGCGTGATCTCCAACCACGAGGACTTGCGCAGCTTCGTCGAATGGCACGGCATCCCGTTCATCCGCGTCGATATGACGGACAAGGCAGCGGCGTTCGAGAAGATCGCGGCGCTGTTCGACGAACATCGCGGCGATTGCATGGTGCTCGCGCGCTTCATGCAGATTTTGCCGCCGTGGCTGTGCCAGCGCTACCCGGGACGGGTCATCAACATCCATCACAGCTTTCTGCCCTCCTTCGTCGGCGCAAAGCCCTATCACCAAGCCTACCAGCGCGGCGTGAAGCTGATCGGCGCAACCTGCCACTACGTCACCGACGAGCTGGATGCGGGGCCGATCATCGAACAGGACACGGTGCGCATCGACCACGGCGACACGGTCGACGACCTGGTACGCTACGGACGCGACATCGAGAAGACCGTGCTGTCGCGCGGCCTGCGCTACCACGTGGAAGACCGCGTGCTGGTGTGCGGCAACAAGACCATCGTATTTCGTTAACCCCGAACAGCGCATTAAAAAGGCAGGCAGAGATGAACGCAACAGACCACGCACTGATCAGACAGAACGCCCTTTTCAACGGGATGGATTTCGAAAGTTTCGACTACATGCTGGAGCACAGCATCGTGCGCGACTTGGGCATTGGCGAGCGGCTGCTTCAGCCGGATGCGCAGAACCATCATCTCCACCTGATACTCGAGGGCAGGCTGAATGTCTATCTGGTCGCCCAGGAGGCACAGGAACACACCTCGCTTCAGGCCGGAGAATGCGTCGGCGAAGTCTCGCTGATCGACGGCCAATACCCTTCCGCCATCGTCGTCGCCGGCGAACCGAGCCGCATCCTGTCCATTCCCTACGATACGGTATGGTCGCTGATCAACAATTCGCGCACCGTCACCGGCAACCTGCTGTCCATCCTCGCCGGACGGCTGCGCAACGACAACAAGACGCTCATCGACACGCACCGCTCGAAATCGCACCTCGAACACCAGGCCTCGACCGATGCCCTGACCGGGGTCTACAACCGCCACTGGATGGGGAAAGCCTTCCCGCGCGCGTTGCAGCGTTGTTCTCACAACAAGCAGCCGTTCGCCGTCATGGTCGTGGACATCGATCATTTCAAGAAGATCAACGACACCTACGGCCATCTGGTCGGCGACCTTGCGCTGAAGACCGTTGCCAGATGCATGGTGGAGAACCTGAGGCCCCACGATCTGCTCGCCCGCTACGGCGGCGAGGAGTTCGCCGTCCTGCTGACCGAGGCCGACCTGGAGTCGGCCAAGATGGTCGCGGAACGGCTGCGTGCCAAGATCGCGGCGGCCGAGATCCGCTCCGACGACATCTCGTTCCATGTCACGCTCTCCATCGGCATCACGCCGACCCAGCATGAAGAGAAACTGGAACATCTCATCCACGAGGCGGACCAGGCGCTGTATCGCGCCAAGCAGAACGGCCGGAACCGCGTTGAGGTGTTCCACTGACGCTGGACTCGCCGGGGCCTTGGCGCAAGAGATAGCGGCCACGGAATCTTTTGCGCCCGCACCTGTCGGATACAGGTCCAATTCGCTGAATACCCCGGATGGCGGCACCTTCCGCACCAACCCACATCGGCAACTACTCCATCGTCGAGCAGATCGGCACCGGCGCGAGCTCGGACGTCTACCTGGCGCTCGAAGAAAAGAAATTCGCCTCGGTCGCGATCAAGCAGCTGCGCAAGACCTGCCAATCCGAACCCTACCGCAAGCTCATGGCCAACGAGGTCGCGCTGGTCGGTAAACTGGAACACAAAAACATCGTGCACCTGATCTCCGCCCACCTCGACGACGACAGCGGTCCCTATGTGGTGATGGAGTACATCCGGGGCGTGCCGCTCGACCGCCACCAGCACGGCGACACGCTGCTACCGGTCGGCACCGTGATCTCGGTCGTCGAGCAGGTCGCCTGCGCGCTGCAGTACATCGCGGGGCAGGGCGTGGTGCACCGCGACGTGAAGCCGGAGAACATCATCCTGATGCCCAACGGCCAGGCCAAGCTGACCGACTTCGGCTGCGCGATCCCAGCTGGCACCAGCGGCGAGATGGTTGCCGGCAGCCTCGCCTACATGTCGCCGGAACAACTGGAGGGACAGCCGCTCGACGAGCGCGCCGACATCTACTCGCTGGGCGCGGTGCTATACCGTCTGCTGAGCGGCAGGCACACCTTCGAGGCCGACAGCGAATTCGATGCACGTATCGCGATCCTGAACTTCCCGATCGTCCCCATCGTCACGCACCGCCAGGGCTTGCCGCCGGCGCTGGTCGCGGTGATAGACCGGGCGTTGAAGAAGAACAGGGACGAGCGCTATCCCAATTGGAACGAGTTCATCCTCGACCTCGGCGAAGCCGCGCACGTGATCCGCATGTCCGATTACGACGTCGACCTGTACCGCGGCTTCAGCATGTCCACGCAATCGGTGCTGTCGCGCTTCATGTTGACCGACCATGCATTCTCGCGCAGTGGGTACTCCCGCAGCGGTTTCTCTCGCAGCAGCATGCCCGACTCCGGTGCATAAGCGAAGCTGATTAGCCTCGCCGGCGCGCGGTCATGACATTGGGGACCTGATGGATCAGTGCGAGCAGACGGCTCAGTTGCTCCAGGTTGGCGATCTCTACCGCAAAGCGCATCCTCGCCACGTTGTCCTTGCTCAGGCTTTCCACGCCCGTGACATTGACCTTCTCCCGCACGAACAGGTCGCCGATGTCGCGCAACAGGCCCTGCCGGTCATAGGCTTCCACCTCGATGTCCGCGGCGAACACCGCTCCCTTGCTGCCGCCCCACTGTGCACCAAGCATGCGGCCTCGCCGTGTCTCCGGCAGGCGCAGCATGGCCGGGCAGTCGCGGCGGTGTATCGTCACCCCGCGGTCGCGCGTGACGTAGCCGACGATGGCATCTGGCGGGGCTGGCTTGCAGCACTTGGCCATCTTGGTCAGCAGGTTGCCCACTCCTTCCACCAGGATGCCTGACGGAGAGGTCCGTTCGGCAGCGGGCCGCGTAGCCACCGGTTTCGCCGTTTCCGCCTTCGCGGGCAGCTCGCTCTGGATGGCGGCGGCGATCTGGTGTTGCGTGACGTCGCCGTGCCCGATGGCGGCCAGGAAGTCTTCCAGTTTGTTGAAGTGCAGTTTCTGGGCCAGCTTTTCCTGGTTGAAGGAAGCGATGCCCAGGCGGTGCAGTTCGCGGTCCAGTTGCGCGCGGCCCTGGGCGACATTCTCGTCGAAGCTCTGCAGCTTGAACCACTGCCGCACCTTGGCACGGGCGCGCGAGCTTTGCAGATAGCCGAGCGCGGGGTTGAGCCAGTCTCGGCTCGGCGCGCCCTGCTTCGCGGTGAGGATCTCCACGCGCTGGCCGTTCTGCAACTTGTAATTGAGCGGAGCTATGCTGCCATCCACCTTGGCACCGCGCGTGCGGTGCCCGAGGTCGGTGTGCAGGGTATAGGCGAAATCCACCGGCGTCGCCCCCTTGGGCAGGTCGATCACCTTGCCCTGCGGCGTGAGCACGTAGACCTGGTCGAGGAACAGCTCGTTCTTGAACTGCTCCAGCAACTCGCCGCTGTCGGCCACCTCTTCCTTCCATTCGAGGATCTGGCGCAGCCAGGCGATCTTTTCGTCAAAGCGCGCGTCGGACTTGCCGCCTTCCTTGTAGCGCCAGTGCGCCGCGACGCCGAGTTCCGAATGGTGGTGCATCTCGTGGGTGCGGATCTGCACCTCGACCGCGAGTCCGCGCGGGCCAGCCACCGCGGTATGCAACGAGCGGTAGTCGTTGCTCTTGGGATGGGCGATGTAGTCGTCGAATTCGCCGGGTATCGGCTGCCACAGGTTGTGCACCAGCCCCAGCGCCGCGTAGCAATCCATGATGTCGTCCACCAGGATGCGCACCGCGCGCACGTCGTAGAGCTCGCTGAAGTCCAGGTGCTTGCGCTTCATCTTGTTGATGATGCTGTAGATATGCTTGGGACGGCCGGTCACCTCGGCTTTGATGCCCGCTTGTTCCAGCTCTCGTTTAAGTTGCGCCACCGTCTCGGCGATGTATTGCTCTCGGTCCGCGCGGCGCTCGTCCAGCAATTTGGCGATGCGCTTATACAACTCCGGCTCGAGATAGCGCAGCGAGAGGTCTTCCAGCTCCCACTTCACCTGCCACACGCCAAGCCGGTTCGCCAGCGGCGCAAAGATACCGCGCGTCTCCCGCGCGATGCGCTGCTGCTGTTCCGCGCTCGCACCCGCGAGGCTGCGCATGGTCTGGGTACGCTCGGCGAGCTTGATGAGCACCACGCGGATGTCCTGCACCATGGCCAGCAGCATCTTGCGCAGGCCTTCGATCTGCTGCGCGCTGTCGCCTTTCTTCTTCTCCCTCTCGTGCAGCCCCTCCATTTCGCTGAATTCCTGGATCTGCTCCATGCGCGAGATGCCCTGCACCAGGCTGACGACGTTGCCGCCGAAACGCGCTTCCAGCGTCTCCTGCCAGTCGGGCAGGTATTCCGGAACCGCGTGCAGGATGGTGGCGGCAATGGTCTCGAAATCCATGTTCATGCCGGCCAGGATCGCAGCCGCACCCAGCGCATGCTGCAACAGTGGAGCACCCGTCAGTTCGGCCTGACCGTCATAGAGCGGCGCGGCCAACTCACAGGCATGGCGTATCGCCCCGGCTTCGGCCGGGGCATAGGTCTTGGGCAGGACATCGAGCAAGGACCGGATGTCAGCCTCGTCCTGGCCGGATAAAGGATGATGGGGAACGGAAACCATGCGGCATTATCGCATCAACACCTGGAGGAATATTCCAGGAGACGGAAACAAAAAAGCCGGATCGCTCCGGCTTTTTCTTGGACCCATCGAACACAATGGTCTTGAATATGGAGCGGGAAAAGAGTCTCGAACTCTCGACCTCAACCTTGGCAAGGTTGCGCTCTACCAACTGAGCTATTCCCGCAAATGAAAGTTCACCGAACTAATGAATCCTACCGATGAAGGGCCGCAATTATACAGCGTGAATTTCACTTCGGCTAGTGCTATATGCAAAAGCGTCGAAAAAAAAGCCCTCGGCACGACCGAAACACGTTCGCGAGGCTACTGAAGCAATATGGCTCGCCGCATTGCCTCGACCAGCCTGTCCGTTTCCCCTTTTTCGATATAACAGGCCGCCCCTCTTGAAATCGCCATCTCGGCGTATTCACTCTCGGGATGGCTGCTTAGCATGATGACGGGCAGCCCGGGCTTCGCCGACTTAATCCTCTCCAGTACGGTCAGGCCGTCTTTCTTCGGCAGGGAGATGTCCAGCAGGACGATGTCCCATTCTTCGTCCATGGCCATCTGGACGGCGACCTTCCCGTCGCCGGCTTCTCCGCCAACCGAAAAGTCGTCGGTCTGTTTCTCCAGGAGATGGCGGATCGCATCGCGGACGATGGCATGGTCTTCCACCACCAGCACCCGCTTTTTGTCCTGTGGCCTGATCGTTTCAAGGGGGAGGGAAAGGCGGGCGATCGTTCCCATTCCGGTCTCGCTCCCGATGTCCATCGACCCGCCCAGGTAGCGCGCTCGTTCGATCATCCCGAAAATCCCATGGCCCCCGGTATTTGTTGTGGCGGGCAATCCTTTCCCGTTATCGCGTATGGTCAGATCGAGGAAGCCGCCGCCGGCCTTTACCTCGATATGCACCTTGCTGGCACCGGCGTGTTTGGCGATGTTCGTCAGACATTCCTGAGTGATGCGGTATGCCGCGAGGGCAAAAGTGTGTTCCGCCTCTATCGGCTCCCCGGGAGTGATCAGCTCGACCGTCACTCCCGTGCGCTTGCGGAATTCGTTGACCTGCCATTCGATGGCGGCAACGAGTCCGTAATTGTCCAGAACCGTCGGATAGAGCTGATGAACGACGGACCGCGTGATCTGGGCTGCATTCGAGAGAAGGTCCTTGATCTGGGACAGATCCTGCAACAGCTCGGGAGCGGAAATTTTTCCCCTTAACCTTCCGAGCTCCATGCTGATGCCGACCAGCGTGCTGCCCAGCTCATCGTGCAACTCGCGCGCCAGGGTCGCCCTCTCGGTTTCCGCGATGTTCTGAACGTGCGCGGTGAGCGCCGACAGGTCTGCGGTTCTCATCGTGACCTCGTGCGCCAGTTGATGGTTCATCACCATCAGCTCCTGCTCGTTCTTCATGCGCTCGGTGATGTCCTGGAACACCGTGACGAAGTGCTCTTTTTCCGTGCTGTAGACGGAGAGGGAGAGCCACTTGGCCACTGGCTCCACATAAGTCTCGAACAGTTCCGGATTCCCGGTTGCCGCCACCCGTCCATATATGGTGAACAGTTCCGGGTTCGACTCCCGTATGCCGGAGATGACTTCAGTCACCCTGCGGCCGATGACGTTCTTCAGTCCGGTCAATTGTTCGAAAGCTGTGTTCACCTCAAGATAAACGAAGTCCACCGGCTGGTTGTTCTCGTACAACATCCTGCAATGCGCGAAGCCCTCGCGCATTGCATTGAACAACTTCTCCTGATGGGTGCGTTCGGCTTTGCGGCGCTGGCGATAAAGCTCGCAAAAGACGTTCACCTTGCCTTGCAGGATGTGGGGCTCGAATGGCTTTATCAGATAGTCCACCGCCCCCAGTTCGTAGCCTTTGAACTGGAGCTGGACGTCGTTCATACCGGCGGTCACGAAGATGATAGGCAGATGCCGGGTCTTGGGATTGGCGCGCATCAGCTCGGCCACCTCGAATCCGCTCATGCCGGGCATCTGCACATCCAGCAACACCAGCGCGAAGTCCTGCCTCAGAGTGGAGCGCAGCGCAGCGTCTCCCGAGCTAACTTTTACCAGGTCGATCTCCGGCCCCCTCAGCACCTCCTCAAGGGCGAGCAGATTTTCGGGACGGTCATCGACCAGCAGAACGGCAACGTTTTCAGACATCACATCCTCCCGCTTGCTGCGTCTCGGCTCCGATCGCACACCCGTAACCCTTGCGGTAAATACGCATGTGCGGCGCCAGCTCCTCGTACGCCGAACTGATCGTCTTTCTTTCCAGGGTTTCCTTGAGTCCGAGACACAGGAAGCCGCCGGCAGGCAAACTGCTGTCGAAAAGCTCGAGGCAACGCTCCTTGAGGGAGGGTTTGAAATAGATCATCACGTTCCGGCACAGGACCATGTTCATTTCCCCGAAGGCCGCATCGGTCGCCAGGTTGTGCGGCGCGAAGACGATGTTCTTTTTCAAGGATGCCGAGAGAACGGCCCGGTCGTAGCGGGCGGTATAGTAGTTGGCGAAGGATGCGGTGCCCCCGCTCTTCTGGTAATTCCGGGTGAAGCGCTGCATTTCCGCGAGCGACACCACACCCTCTTCCGCCTTGTGCAGTACCGCCTCGTTGATGTCCGTCGCATACATCCGATAGCGCCCTTCCATGCCTTCCTCGTTCAGCAGGATCGCCATCGAGTAAGCCTCCTCGCCGGTGGCGCAGCCGGCTAGCCATATCTTCACGAAGGGATAGGTCTTGAGGAAGGGCACTACCTGCTCACGCACCACCTTGAAAAAAGCCGGGTCGCGGAACATTTCGGTGACGTTGACGGTGATACCGCGCAACAAGTCCTCGAACAGGCTGCGGTCGCGCAACAGCTGCGACTGGGCGATGGAAAAGGTGTCGAACTCCGATTCGGCCAGCCAGTGGGTCAGCCTGCGCTTGATCGATGAGGGGGCATACTCCCTGAAGTCATAACCGTAGACCTGCTGTATCCCCTCCAGCAGGAACCGGATCTCCAGGTCTTCCACATCGACGGATTTCATCGAGACCGTCTCATGTCTGCTGGAAGGTCCAGACACGCATCAGCGAGAAAAGCTTTTCCACTTCGACCGGCTTGGCGATATAGTCGCTCGCCCCCGCCTCGATGCATTTCTCGTGGTCTCCCTTCAGCGCCTTTGCGGTCATGGCGATGATGGGCATCTGCCCGAAGCGCTCGTTCTTGCGTATTTCGCGCATCGCCGTGTAACCGTCCATCTCCGGCATCATGATGTCCATCAGCACGATCGCCACATCGGGATGCTCTTCCAACCGGGCCAGCGCTTCCTTTCCGTTTTCCGCCTCGATCACCTTCATGTTCTTTTCCGCAAGGATGCTGGAGAGCGAGAAGATGTTGCGCATATCGTCGTCCACCAGCAGCACTTTGCGGCCTTCCAGCATGGCCTCCTTGTCGATCGCGGTGCGGATCATGCGCTGCTTGTCCGGATGGAGGTTGCTTTCCACCAGATGAAGGAAAAGAGAGACTTCATTCAACAGGCGCTCTGGACTTCTGGAGCCCTTGATGATGATGCTCTCCGCATGGCGGCGCAATTTGCGCTCGTCTTCGTGGGTGAGTTCACGCCCGGAGTGGATAATGACCGGGATGCGTCTCAGCCCCGGCGCGGCCTCGATACGTTCGAGCAGCTCAAAACCGGACATGTCGGAGAGGTTCAGGTCGAGCACCATGCAGTCGAATTCCCCGGATGAAAGCAGGCTCAGCGCTTCCATTCCGCTGGCAACGGCCGTGACTTCAACGTCGCCCCCTTCCAGCAAGGCGACCATGCTCTTCGCCTCGTTGGTGTTGTCTTCGACGATCAGCAGATGCTTGACCGATTTGGCAATGGAGCCCTCTAGGGTTCGGAACACATCGTTCAACTGTTCCGTGCTGACCGGCTTGGTGGCAAAGCCGATGGCGCCCATGGACAGCGCCTTCTGCCTGTCTCCCTCGCAGGTGATGAAATGCACAGGGATGTGACGTGTGTTCGGGTTGTCCTTGAGACGGCGCATCACGTGCCACCCGTCGATGTGGGGAAGCATCACATCGAGGACGATGGCGCTCGGCATATAGCGCTCGGCCAGCGCTACGCCGCTTTCGCCATTAGAAGCCAGCAGCACAGGGAAGCCGCGCTTGCGTATCATCTCCTGAAGGATGGCGGCGAAACCGAGGTCATCCTCGATGACCAGAATGCTCTTGTCTCCCGCCGTCAATTGTTCCCGATCGTCCGGCAAGGGGGCCGCAAAATAAGCTGATTCCTCGTGTTTCACGGGCAGCAGGATATTGCCGCCTGCGACGACGTCGGCGATTCTGGATGCACCGCTCTCTTCTGTCGCCACACCCGCTTCCGCGAGCGGCAGATAGAGAGTGAACAGACTGCCTTTGCCTTCCTCGCTGCTCATGCGGATGTCGCCCTGCATGGCACGGGCAAGCTGCAGCGAGATGGAAAGCCCCAGTCCGGTACCGCCGTACTTGCGGCTGATCGAACCGTCCGCCTGCTGGAATGCCTGGAAGATCAGCTGCTGTTTTTCGGGAGGAATGCCAATGCCGGTATCGTGGACTGCAAAGGCAAGCGCCGGTACCGGCAACGGATTGTCCTGTCCGGCGGCGGAAATTCGCACGTTTACCGTGCCCTTCGCGGTGAACTTCAGGGCGTTGGATATCAGGTTCTTCAGGATCTGCTGGATGCGCTGCTCGTCGCCTTGGAACCTGGCCGGCACTTCGCCGTCGACTTCCATCCGGAACTCGAGCTTCTTCTGCTCGGCGAGAGGCGTGAACAGGTAATGAAGGCTGTCGCGCAGGCCGCTTACCGGTATCTCCGAGTAATGAAGCTGCATCTGGCCCGCTTCGACCTTGGAAAGGTCGAGGATGTCGTTGATGAGGTTGAGCAGGTCCTTGCCCGCGCTGTGTATCGTAGCCGCGAATTCCACCTGCTTGCCGGTCAGATTGCCTTCCTTGTTCTGCGCCAGCAGGTTGGAAAGGATCATCAGGCTGTTGAGCGGAGTGCGCAGTTCGTGGGACATGTTGGCCAGGAATTCCGACTTGTAGTCGCTGACCCGATTGAGTTCTGCCGCCTTCTGCTTCAGCCGTTCGTTCGCGGCGGTTATCTCCTGGCTGGTGACGCGGATCTTTTCGCGCTGCTGCTCCAGCATCTGCGCACGCTCCTCCAGCTCCTCGTTGCTTTGCTGGAGCTCTTCCTGCTGCATCCGCAGTTCTTCGGCCTGCTGCTGGGTCTCTTCCAGCAGTTCCGACATTCTCTGGCGTGCGAGTGTCGTATCCAGGCCGATGGCGACGGACTCCCTGGCCAGCTCCAGAAACTCACGTTCGATGCCGCCGATCTCGCTGAACGAGCCCATTTCGAGCACACCCACCAGGCGCTTGCCATGCATCAGCGGCACTACCGTGACGACCTTGGGTTCGGCCTCGCCCAGCGCCGATACTACCGGCAGATAGCCGGGCGGCACGTCGGAGAGACAGATGGTCTTCTGTTCGCGCGCCGCCTGGCCGATCAGGCCTTCGCCCAGGCTGAAGCAGTCGCCGTGATCCTTGCGCGGCGTGTATGCATAAGTGGCCGCCAGGCAAAGCTCCCTGGTGTGTTCATCGTACAGGTACAAGGCCCCGACTCCGGCCTTGAGATATCCGGCCAGGTAAGCCAGTACCTTGTTCGCCATCTCGGCCGCGCCCTGCTCCCCTCGCATCAGCGCATTCAACTCGTTCTGCCCGCTCTTCAGCCAGTCCATGGCCTGCACCGTCTCCCGGTCTTGCCGCAGCGAGCGGGTCATCTTCTGGAACGCCTCATCCAGCGTGAATTGGACTTCGCTCAAGCGGGCGGCCGTCCTGACCAGAACGCCTATCTCGTCGCCGGGCAAACTGCGCTCATCGATTTTCAGCGGCTCGGACGAAACGATTTCCTTGCTCAAGTCTCCCGCGCCGATGGCCTCCGCCACGCGTACCTTGTCGCCGCTGCCTTCTATCAGTTTCTGTACCGTGGCGGCCGCTTGCTGCAGCGATTGCCTGACGCTGCGTGTGATCAGCAGGGTCAGCGCAATGCCGCCGACAAGGACAAGGGCGAACGCGATGAAAGCCAGCCGCACGGCGGAGCGTGCCTCCTCGGCGGCGACCTGCTCCAGTTCCGCGGCTTTTTGGGCGGCATGATTCCTGACGACCTCCACACGCTTCAGAACCACGTTGGACAGCGGTTCGTCGCGCTTTGAGTCCAGCATGAGCGCCTCGGCCTGCCGTCCGGCCTGCACCAGCCTGATGGTATCGTCACGCGCCGTGCGCCACTCCGCGAGCGCCTTGTCTATGTCGTCCACATCCGTCTTGTTTCCGGGATACAGCTTGCGCACGATGTCCATGTGCTTGTCCGCCTGAATCTTCAGCTCCTTCAGTTCCTGCAGCACGCTATCGACCTCGGCAGAGCTGGTGGCGCGCTCCATGTCGTTCATGATGTTCTGCGCCCGCAGAACATCCGCCCTGACTTCAACGATGGTGTTGGCTACGACGAACGGATGCTCGTAGATATCGGTGGTAATCTCGTTGAGGTGGGAAGTGCTGTGGATTCCTATCCCCGCCACGATCAGCGTGCCCAACAATGTCAGCGCGAAACCGAAGAACAGGCGGGTGGAGATTTTTGTCCGATTCATCCAAGTCAGTCCATTTTAAGAGTGTATTGAAACGAGGATCCATACACGCATGAACCGGCAAGGGGGAAGACTTGCCGAAAATGGAAACTCGCCGCCCGCAACGAGAAGGGTTGTTTTTTGCATGTATTCACATGCAGCCGCATCCCCTCTTTTTTCAAAATCGTACGGACTTTACCTTATTTTCGATAAAGATGGAGTAGGGCGGTCAAGAATGTCACTGGTGGCTCATACCGCCCGAGAGTGAGAGGAAACCGGGGCCGATTTGGGAGAATGCTGCCGACCGGCACGCCGGCAGCATGGCGATGGCCGCCGAAAGCGGCCTGGTATTTCAGGGACGTTCGCCGCCCAGTGCGTCGATGACGTCGGGCAGCAGCTTCTTCAGCTCGCCGGTCATGAGGGCGAAGTCCGCGTCGAACACGTCGTCCTGATCGCTGAGGTCGGCCTGTTCCTTGAGGATGTCCAACGGCGTGAGGCGCTTGAGCTGCAGGTTGTCGTGCAGGACGAAGGAGAGCCTGTCGTTCCAGGTCATCGCCAGCCGTGCGACTTCCTTCCCCGACTTGATGTGCTTATTGATCTCCTCCACTTCGAGGGCATGGCGGATGTAGCGCACGCTCGCACGCTCTTCGCCCGTCCCGCGCAATTCGCAATCGCGGTCGATGGTGAACGAGCCCGGCAGGTCGTCGCCGGCCAGCCAGCCGGTCATCGCAGCGGTCGGCGAAACGGCGACCTTGACCGGCGTGAGCGTGAAGCCGTCCAGCGCCTTGAACAGCATCTCGACGAGTTCGTCGGCCTTGGCGTAGTTTGCCGCATCGATCACCATGAAACCGCCCACGGGATCGATCCAGGCGCAGATCTTGCGGCGGATGGCAAAGGCGCGCGGCAGCAGTTCGTCGGTGATGGCCTCCTTGATCTGCTTCAGTTGCTTGCGGCCGGGCTTGTATCCCTGCTGCTCTTCGACTTCGGCTGCGCGGGACTTGGCGAACTGGTTGATCACGGTCGCGGGCAGGAGCTTCTTCTCGGTGCCGAGACTGATCAGCATTTGCGAACCCAGCGTGTGTACGTAAGGTTCGCCTTCGGCCTTGGGCGATACCCAGCCGCGGCTTTGCATCTCCATGCCGGAGCAGGGCTGCAAGGCGTGTTGCGCCAGTTTTTCTTCAAGGGTGTCGGGCGTGATGTCCCAGTTATTGAGACGATAGACGAGAAGGTTCTTGAACCACATAGATAGACTTCGGGGTTAGAGCAAAAGGGCGCGGGATTCTACCCCATCAGGCGACGAAACTTTCCGGCTGACGAATAAAAAAGGGCACCTTGCGGTGCCCTGAAACGGAGCGGAGAGGCTCCGGGAGGAGAGGTTTGTTAAATGTTGTAAGCGCGCTCGCCGTGAGAAGTAGTGTCCAAGCCTTCGCGCTCATCTTCTTCCTTCACGCGCAGACCGATGGTCAGGTCGACGATCTTGTAGCAGACGAAGGCGGCCACGCCGGACCAGATCACCGTGGTCAGCACGGCCTGCGCCTGGATCCACACCTGGCTGCCGATGGAAGTATCGACGATGGTGTTGTGCACGTAATCGACGATGCCGGTGCCGCCCAGGCTCCAGGTGTTGAACACCCCGGTGAGCAACGCACCCAGGATGCCGCCCACGCCGTGGATGCCGAACACGTCCAGCGCATCATCCGCGCCCAGCAGCTTCTTCAGCCCAGTCACGCCCCAGAAGCACACCACGCCCGCCAGCGCGCCGATGGCCAGACCGCCGCCGATGCCCACCCAGCCGCAAGCCGGAGTGATGGCGACCAGACCGGCCACAGCACCGGAAGCCGCACCCAACAGGCTGGGCTTGCCCTTGACCAGCCATTCCACCGTCAGCCAGGTCAACACGGCGGCCGCGGTTGCGATCAGCGTATTGGCGAAGGCCAGCGTCGCGGTGCCGCCCGCTTCCAGCGCGGAACCCGCATTGAAACCGAACCAGCCCACCCACAGCAGGGATGCACCGATCATGGTCATCACCAGATTGTGCGGCGCCATCGCCTCCTTGCCGTAACCGATGCGCTTGCCGATCAGGAAGGCACCGACCAGGCCCGCGATCGCGGCGTTGATGTGCACCACGGTGCCGCCGGCGAAGTCGAGCGCGCCCTTCTGGAACAACCAGCCCGCCGTTGCATTGGCCGCATCCGCCGCGGCCTGGTCGGTATAGGCATCCGGACCCGCCCAGAACCACACCATGTGCGCGATGGGCAGGTAAGCGAAGGTGAACCACAGCGCCGAGAACAGCATCACGGCGCCGAACTTCATGCGCTCGGCGAAGGCGCCCACGACCAGCGCCACGGTGATGGCGGCGAAGGTGGCCTGGAAGGCGACGAAGGCGAACTCGGGGATCACCACGCCCTTGCTGAAGGTCGCGGCATTGGCCACGCTGCCGGTCACGGGATCAAAGATGCCTTTCAGGAACAGGCGGTCGAAGCCACCGATGAAGGCATTGCCCGTGGTGAAAGCCAGCGAATAGCCGTAGATCGCCCAGAGCACGGTGATCAGCGCGAAGATGCTGAACACCTGCATCAGGATCGACAGCATGTTCTTGCTGCGCACCAGGCCGCCGTAGAACAGCGCGAGGCCGGGGATCGACATCATGATCACCAGCACGGTGGCGATCAGCATATAGCTGGTGTCGCCCTTGTTGGGAACGGGAGCGGGGGCTGCCGCCGGAGCAGCAGGCACGGCGGCTTCGGCCGCAGGGGCCGCTTCAGCCACGGCGGAGACCGCCTCGACCACGGCCGCTGCGTCTTCGGCATAAGCCGCGACGGACATGCCGCACAGCGCAGCCAGCAGGGCAAACAGTACAAAGAGTTTTCGCATGATGTTCTCCTTACAGCGCTTCTGCGCCGGACTCGCCGGTGCGGATGCGGATCACTTGCTCAAGATCGGACACGAAGATCTTCCCGTCGCCGATTTTGCCGGTATGGGCGGACTTTTCGATGGCTTCCAATACCTGGTCCAGCATGCTGGCCTCGATAGCGGCCTCCAGCTTCACCTTGGGCAGGAAGTCCACCACGTATTCCGCGCCACGATACAGTTCGGTGTGGCCTTTCTGGCGGCCAAAGCCCTTGACCTCGGTGACGGTGATGCCTTGCACGCCGATGGCGGACAGGGCCTCACGCACGTCGTCGAGCTTGAACGGCTTGATAATTGCAACGACCATTTTCATAACGCTCTCCTTTTCGGGGGGAGACAAGCTCCCCCAATGGTTATCAGAACGAGTGGGTCACCGACAAGGCGGCCGTGCCCTTGGCCCAGTTGCCGCCGAAGTTGGCATAGGTGTAGGCCGGGGTAGCGTTGGTATTGGTATAAGCCAAGCCCACCACGTAACCGCCGAAGTCCTTGGAAACACCCAGTTTGTAGTCCGTATAGGTCAACGACCCTGCTGCATTCGCCGCGGCAGCAGCTCCCTTGTAGGTCTGCTTGCCGACATGCGCGCCGAAGGTGATGCCGGTATCCGCGACAGGGACGCTGGCGTTGACTTCAAGGTAGTTCGTGCCTGCTGCGCCGGGAATCGTCAGGAACTTACCCAGACCGTAGGAATATTTGGCGGTGACCCACTTGTAGCCGATCGCGCCGTAGATCTCGTCGGTGTCGGCCTTGGCAAAACCGGCAGCGGCGGTGTATTTGCCCAGGTAGTTGTAGCGGATGAAGCCGACGTCATAGGTGAAGTCCTCGGCGAAGCTGTTCTTGAAACCGAAGTAAGTGTCCAGCTCCATGGTGACGCTGCCGCTCGCCACCGCGCCACTGTCGGCGATCCAGCTCACGTTCGAGCCCCACACGCCGGCGTACAAGCCGCTCGCATGCGCGAAATCGATGCCGCCTTGCACTGCCGGGTTGTGGGAAGTCTGCGAGATGCCGCGGAAAACGTAGTCGGTGGTCAAGCCGACATTCGCGGTAAACGGCGACGCCGCTTCGGCCATCGCCATGCCGGGCACGGCCAGTGCGGCCAACATCAGGGAGTTCAACAATTTGCTCTTCATCGTAAATCCTTTCTTGGGTTATGAACCGGATAACAACATCCGCACATTCCATTGAGCAGGATGCGTGCCACACTTCATTTCCCTTTTATTACAATGAATTGCAACTGCAACGATTTCCGCGCGTCACTCCGATGCATGTTCCTGGTGCGCACCGGATCGATGCTGCACACATTAGGTGCGACGGGCTAGTGGGTAAATTGCTACACTTCGAACTGTATATTTACGGGAGATATAACCATGCTGAACCAGAAATTTTTCGAAGACATGTCGGCGAAACTGAACGAGGTGGTGGCCAACAGCCCCGCCAAGGATTTCGAAAAGAACGCACGTGCCCTGATGGCGCAGGGCTTCTCCAAGCTCGATCTGGTGACGCGCGAGGAATTCGACGTGCAGGCACAGGTGCTGGCGCGTGCGCGCGAACACCTCGCCGCACTCGAGGCTCGCGTCGCGGAACTGGAAGCACAGCGCAAATAAGCCATGGGCCTCGCGGTCCTCTACAGCCGCGCCCTCTCCGGCATGGAAGCCGCGCTGGTGACCGTGGAAGTCCACATCGCCAACGGCCTGCCCCAGTTCACCATCGTCGGCCTGCCGGAAACCGAGGTGAAGGAGAGCAAGGACCGCGTGCGTGCCGCGCTGCAAAACTGCCAGTTCGAGTTCCCCGCACGGCGCATCACCGTCAACCTCGCGCCCGCCGACCTGCCCAAGGAAAGCGGGCGCTTCGATTTGCCCATCGCGCTGGGCATCCTCGCCGCCACGGGCCAGATTCCTTCCGACAAGCTCGCCGAATACGAGTATGCCGGAGAGCTTGCGCTGACCGGCGAACTGCGTCCCATCCGCGGCGCGCTGGCGATGACCTACCGTGCCGCGGGGAGCGGCCGCGCCTTCATCCTGCCGCAGGCAAATGCCGCCGAAGCCGCACTGGTGGAAGACGCGGCGGTCTACCCGGCGCGGACCCTGTTGCAGGTGGCCGCACACCTCGCCGGCCACGAGGCAATCGCGCCTGATACCGGATCGCTGCAAACGGTCGTGCCGCGCTACCCGGACATGTGCGAGGTGAAGGGACAGGCGCAGGCGAAGCGCGCGCTGGAGATCGCCGCCGCGGGCGGGCACAGCGTGCTAATGGTCGGCCCGCCAGGCACCGGCAAGTCAATGTTGGCAGCGCGTTTCCCCGGCATCCTGCCGCAGATGACGCAACAGGAAGCGCTGGAAAGCGCAGCGGTGCAATCGCTGGACGGCAGCTTCGATACGTCGAAGTGGAAGACGCGCCCATACCGCTCGCCGCACCATACGGCATCCGGCGTCGCGCTGGTCGGCGGCGGCAGCAACCCTCGCCCCGGCGAAGTCTCGATGGCACTTCATGGTGTGCTGTTCCTCGACGAACTGCCCGAGTTCGACCGCAGCGTACTCGAAGTGCTGCGCGAACCGCTGGAGTCGGGACACATCACCATCTCGCGCGCCGCACGCCGCGCCGACTTCCCCGCACAGTTCCAGCTCGTCGCCGCGATGAATCCCTGCCCCTGCGGCTATCTCGGGCATTACAACGGCAAGTGCCGCTGCACGCCAGACCAGATAGCACGCTACCGCAGCAAGATCTCCGGCCCACTGCTGGACCGCATCGACATCCAGATCGAGGTGCCCGCTGTGCCTCAGGAAGAACTGCTCAACAAGGCCGGCGGGGAACTCAGCCGGAACATGCAGACACGCGTCGAGGCAGCACGCCAGCGCCAGCTCGCGCGCCAGGCCAGGCCCAATGCGCAGCTTTCAGTAACCGAAATTGATGAACTATGCGCGCCCGATGCCCAGGGCGAAGCGCTGCTGCAGAGCGCCCTCTCCCGCCTTAACCTCTCGGCCCGAGCCTATCATCGCGTGCTCAAGGTGGCACGCACCATCGCCGACCTCGAAGGCCGCGACGACATCGCCACGCACCACATCGCCGAGGCCGTGCAATACCGCCGCTTGAATTTCTGAATTAACTATCCGAACAGGCGCGAGAAGAAGCTCTTTTTCTTCTCTACAAACTCGTTCTGCCGCGTCAGATTGGACTTCACCGACTCGACATAATCCGCATCGTCTCGCTTGATGTGATTGAACAACCAGGTGACCAGCAAACTGTTCAACTCTTTGGAAACGTCTTCGCCCCTGTCGAACCGGGCCTGGTATTCAGATACGCGCTGGGCAAACAGGTCATGCACCTTCTTGTGCGCCTTGATGAACGGATAGCCGGCCTCTTCCTGCATGCTTTCCTCGAAGGCGAAGTGGGACAGCGTGTAATCCACCAGTTCGGTGACCACCCGGCCGATCTCCTCACGCGGATGGCCGCTGGAACGCGCATCGTCGAGCTGGTTGATGTATTCCACGATCCTGCGGTGTTGCTTGTCGATCACTTCGATACCGATTTCGAGTTGCGCCGTCCATACAAACTTGCCCATCGAGTTCTCCCATGCTCTTGTGGTTGATTTTTTGCATACCTATGCCGGTGCCTCAGGCGTAAGAATAATATACACGCGATCCGTAGTGATATTGATTTATCTCAAATTCATCAAGCTGCTATGCGCATGGGCGCGTGATAAAATCCGCCCTCATTTTTTAAGCCAAGCACCATGAGCCACGCCTTGCATCCCATCGAAAAACTCCTGCAACAACGCATCCTGATCCTCGACGGCGCCATGGGCACCATGATCCAGCGCCACAAGCTGACCGAGGCGCATTACCGCGGCACCGAGTTGTTTGGCGCCTACAAAGGCGAACGCAGGAGCTTCGCCGACCACCATGTGGACGTAAAAGGCTGCAACGACCTACTGCTGCTGACCCAGCCTCACGTGATCGGCGGCATCCACCGCCAGTACCTCGAAGCGGGCGCGGACATCCTCGAGACCTGCACCTTCAACTCCACCTCGGTATCGATGGAGGATTACGATCTGGTGCATCTGGTGTACGAGCTGAACGTCGCCGGGGCAAAGCTGGCGCGCGGACTGTGCGACGAGTTCTCCACCGCCGACAAGCCGCGCTTTGTCGCCGGCGTGCTCGGACCGACCGGCCGCACCGCCTCCATCTCGCCCGACGTGAATGACCCGGGCGCGCGCAACGTCACCTTCGACCAGCTGGTCGAGAGCTATGCCGAGGCCGTGCGCGGCCTACTGGACGGCGGCGCGGACATCCTGATGGTCGAGACCATCTTCGATACGCTGAACGCCAAGGCCGCGTTGTTCGCCATCGAGCGTCATTTCGAGCGGCACAACGTGCGCGTGCCGATCATGATCTCGGGCACGATTACGGATGCTTCAGGCAGAACGCTCTCGGGCCAGACCACCGAGGCGTTCTGGAATTCACTGTCGCACAGCAAGCCGCTGTCCATCGGCCTCAACTGCGCGCTGGGCGCCGAGTTGATGCGGCCTTATGTCGAGGAGATGTCGCGCGTGGCTTCGTGTTATGTGAGCGCACACCCCAATGCCGGTCTGCCCAATCCGCTTTCCGAGACCGGCTACGACGAGCTGCCGGAGAAGACCGCAAGACTGGTGAAGGAGTTCGCCACCAGCGGCTTCCTCAACATCGCGGGCGGCTGCTGCGGCACTTCGCCGGCGCACATCAAGGCCATCGCCGAAGCGCTGAAGGATGTGCCGCCGCGCAAGCTGCCGGATATCGAGAAGAAATGCCGCCTGTCCGGCCTGGAGCCCTTCAACATCGGCGACGACTCGCTGTTCGTCAACGTGGGCGAGCGCGCCAACGTCACCGGTTCCGCCAAGTTCAAGCGCCTGATCCTCGAAGGCAACTACGATGAGGCACTCGAAATCGCGAAGCAGCAGGTGGAGACTGGCGCACAGGTGATCGACGTCAACATGGACGAGGCGATGCTCGACGGCGAAGCCGCGATGGTGAAGTTCCTCAACCTCATCGCCTCCGAACCGGACATCTCGCGCGTGCCGCTGATGATCGACTCGTCGAAGTGGAGCATCATCGAGGCGGGGCTGAAATGCGTGCAGGGCAAGCCCATCGTCAACTCTATCTCGCTCAAGGAAGGCGAGGAGAACTTCGTCAAGTACGCCACACTGGTGCGCCGCTACGGCGCGGCAGCGGTGGTGATGGCCTTCGACGAGCAGGGCCAGGCCGACACCTACCAGCGCAAGATCGACATCTGCAAGCGCAGCTACGACATCCTGGTGAACAAGGTCGGCTTCCCACCCGAGGACATCATCTTCGACCCGAACATCTTCGCCATTGCGACGGGCATCGAGGAACACAACAACTACGCGGTGGACTTCATCGAGGCGACCGCGTGGATACGCAAGCATCTGCTGTTCGCGAAGATCTCCGGCGGCGTGTCCAACGTGTCGTTCTCCTTCCGCGGCAACGAGCCGGTGCGCGAGGCGATCCACACCGTGTTCCTGTACCACGCCATCAAGGCGGGCATGAACATGGGCATCGTCAACGCCGGCCAGCTCGGCGTGTACGAGGAGCTGCCGAAGGAACTGCGCGATGCGGTGGAGGACGTGGTGCTGAACCGCAGCCCCGACGCGGGCGAGAAGCTGGTCGCACTGGCCGAGAGCTTCAAGGGCGGCGGCAAGGAACAGGTCGAAGACCTCGAGTGGCGCAAAGGCTCGGTGCAGGAGCGCCTGACCCACGCACTGGTGCGCGGCATCACCACCTACATCGTCGAGGACACCGAAGAGGCGCGCCTGCAGGCCAAACAGCCGGTCGAAGTGATCGAGGGCCCGCTGATGACCGGCATGAACGTGGTCGGCGACCTGTTCGGCGCGGGCAAGATGTTCCTGCCCCAGGTGGTGAAATCCGCGCGCGTAATGAAGCAGGCCGTGGCGCATCTGGTGCCGTACATCGAGGCCGAGAAACTGCGCTCCGGCGACACCAGCAGCAAGGGCAAGATCGTGATGGCCACGGTGAAGGGCGACGTGCACGACATCGGTAAGAACATCGTGACCGTTGTTCTTCAATGCAACAACTTCGAAGTGGTGAACATGGGCGTGATGGTGCCGTGCCAGCAGATCCTCGACACCGCGCGCGAACACAACGCCGACGTGATCGGCCTCTCGGGCCTCATCACTCCCTCACTGGAAGAGATGGCGCATGTGGCCAAGGAAATGGAGCGCCAAGGCTTCACGATTCCGCTGCTGATCGGCGGTGCGACGACCTCGCGCGTGCACACCGCGGTGAAGATCGAGCCCAACTACCCGAGCGGCACCACCGTGTACGTGAACGACGCCTCGCGCGCGGTGGGCGTGTGCAGCAACCTGCTCAGCGCCACCCTGCGCGACGACTATGTGGCCGAGCTCAAGGCCGACTACGCCGCCGCGCGCGAACAGCACGAAGGCAAGAAGGGCAAGGCGAGCTACGTGTCGTTGCAAGAGGCGAGGGCGCACGGCCTCAAGACCGACTGGAAGCAATACACCCCGCCCGAGCCCAAACTGCTCGGCGTGCAAAAGCTGGAGAACTATCCGCTCGACGTCCTCGTGGACTTCATCGACTGGACGCCGTTCTTCCAGGCATGGGAACTGGCCGGTCGCTACCCGAAGATCTTGCAGGACGAGGTGGTAGGCGAAGAGGCACGCAAGCTGTTCGCCGACGCGCAGGCCATGCTGAAGAAGATCGTCGAGGAAAAATGGCTCAGCGCGAATGCGGTGTTCGGCCTGTTCCCAGCGAATAGCGTCAATAACGACGACATCGCGATCTACGCCGACGAGTCGCGCAAGCAAGTGGCGATGACTTGGCACAACCTGCGCCAGCAAACCAAGAAACCGGCAGACATCCCGAACTACTGTCTCGCGGACTACGTTGCGCCGAAAGACAGCGGCGTGAAGGACTACATCGGTGCATTCGCCGTGACCACCGGCATCGGCATCGACGCGCGCGTAGCGGAATTCGAAAAGCAGAACGACGACTACAGCGCCATCCTGCTCAAGGCGCTGGCCGACCGCCTCGCCGAGGCCTTCGCCGAACACCTGCACCTGCGCGTGCGCCGCGAGTTCTGGGGCTACGCTGCGGACGAGGCGCTAGGCAACGAAGGGCTGATCGCCGAACAATACCGAGGCATCCGCCCCGCCCCCGGCTACCCGGCCTGCCCGGACCACACCGAGAAGGGCGCACTGTTCGAGCTGCTGCAGGCGCCCAAGAACGCCGGCATCACGCTGACCGAAAGTTTCGCGATGCTGCCGACCGCGGCGGTGAGCGGCTTCTACTTCTCGCACCCCGAGGCGAAATACTTCGCCACCGGCAAGGTGGACAGGGAGCAGGTCGCGGACTATGCGAAGCGCAAGGGCATCAGTCTGGAAGAGGCGGAGCGCTGGCTGGCGCCGGTGTTGAGCTATTAATTTTTTTATGGAGCCCGCGTAGGGCGCAATAACCAACGGGCATTGCGCCGGATGTTTACCGAATTTATTGGTGCAATGCGCTACGCTTATTGCACCCTACAACAACGAACCACAAAGGAACACGCAACATGACCACTCTCATCAAAACCGACACCAAACTGGGCGCAGGCGCGGAAGCCCAAGCCGGCCAGACCGTCATCGTGCATTACACCGGCTGGCTGTATGACGAGAGCGCACCGGACCACAAGGGTGCGAAGTTCGACAGCTCGTTGGACCGCGACGAGCCGTTCGGCTTTCCGCTCGGCGGCGGCCGCGTCATCAGGGGTTGGGACGAGGGTGTGGCAGGCATGAAGGAAGGCGGGCAGCGCACGCTGGTCATCCCCTCCGAGATGGGTTACGGCCCGCGCGGCGCGGGCGACGTAATTCCGCCGAACGCCACGCTAGTGTTCGACGTGGAGCTGATCAAGGTGATACGCACCGAGAAGGTGGACACCAGGATCGGCGAGGGCGAAGAGGCGCAGTCCGGGCGGTATGTGACGGTGCATTACACCGGCTGGCTGTACGACGAAAACGCACCGGAGAAAAAGGGCCGCAAGTTCGACAGCTCGCGCGACCGCAACGAGCCGTTCGACTTCCCGCTTGGCCACGGCCATGTGATCCAGGGCTGGGACGAGGGTGTACAGGGCATGAAGGTCGGCGGCCGGCGCACGCTGGTCATCCCGCCGGAGATGGGCTACGGCAAGCGCGGCGCGGGCGGCGTGATTCCGCCGAATGCGACGCTGGTATTCGACGTGGAACTGCTGGGCGTGCAATAAGCCGCACCAATCTTTGCATCCGACCATTTTCTGAGAGGCCTACATGAACCCGATTTCCAGACTGTTGCTCGCGCTGCTGTTGTCCGCCGCATTCGTCTCCACCGCCTGCTCGGAGCAAGCCGCACCGCAGCAGTCGGCACCGACCTCGGAGACGAGCGCCGCGGCCGAACTGGTCAAGAACGACGTCAAGGTTGGCGACGGCGCCGAGGCCACTGCAGGACGCAACGTGTCCGTGCATTACACCGGCTGGCTGTACGACGAGGCCGCGCCGGGCCACAAGGGCAAGAAATTCGACAGCTCGCGCGACCGCGGTATGCCGTTCGAATTTCCGCTCGGTGCGGGCCAGGTGATCCAGGGCTGGGACCAGGGCGTGCAGGGCATGAAGGTCGGCGGCCAGCGCACATTGGTCATCCCGCCGCAACTCGGCTACGGCGCGCGCGGTGCAGGCGGCGTGATTCCGCCGAACGCGACGCTGGTGTTCGATGTCGAGCTGCTGGGCGTGAACTAAGCGCAGACGGAACCGCCGTCCGACTATTCGTATGAACCTGGCGCTGACCCACCCGCTGATACTGACCACGCTGCTGCTGGTCGCCTCCAACGTGTTCATGACGTTCGCGTGGTACGGCCACCTGAAGAACCTCGGCCAGTCTCCGTGGTACATCGCCGCGCTGATCAGCTGGGGCATCGCGCTGTTCGAGTACATGCTGCAGGTGCCGGCGAACCGCATCGGCTTCGGCACGCTGAATCTCGCGCAGCTGAAGATCTTGCAGGAGGTCATCACGCTGTCGGTGTTCGTGCCGTTCGCGGTCTGGTACATGCACCAGCCGCTGAAGATGGATTATCTGTATGCGGCGCTGTGCCTGATGGGCGCGGTTTATTTTATTTTCAGGGCGTAATTTGTAGGAGCGTGCCCTGCACGCGAACAAACTCTGTCGCGTGCAGGGCACGCTCCTACATTCAGGGATAGTTAATTGAACATGAGCAAACCAAAACACATCCACATCCTCGGCATCTGCGGCACCTTCATGGGCGGCATCGCCGCCATCGCCAAACAGGCGGGCTACCGCGTCACCGGCTGCGACGCCAACGTCTACCCGCCGATGAGCACGCAGCTCGAAGGGCAGGGCATCGAGCTCATCGAGGGCTTCGGCGTGGAGCAGCTGGAGCTCAAGCCGGATGTGTTCGTCATCGGCAACGTGGTGTCGCGCGGCAATCCGCTGATGGAAGAGATCCTCAACCGTAACCTGCCTTACGCCTCCGGCCCGCAATGGCTCGCGGATACTCTGTTGCGCGACAAGTGGGTATTGGGCGTGGCGGGCACGCACGGCAAGACCACGACCACCTCGATGCTCGCGTGGATACTGGAGCATG
Source organism: Gallionella sp. (assembly GCA_035605585.1). Taxonomy (GTDB): domain Bacteria; phylum Pseudomonadota; class Gammaproteobacteria; order Burkholderiales; family Gallionellaceae; genus Gallionella. The sequence continues at coordinate 27,447 of DASTGP010000197.1, forward strand.
CAGGGCTGAATCCCGGCTTCCTCATTGGCGGCGTGCCGCAGAACTTTGGCATCTCCGCACGCATCACCGAGTCGCCATTCTTCGTCATCGAGGCGGACGAATACGACACCGCGTTCTTCGACAAACGTTCCAAGTTCGTGCACTACCATCCGCGCACGGCCATCCTGAACAACCTCGAGTTCGACCACGCCGACATCTTCCCCGACTTGGCCGCCATCGAGACCCAGTTCCATCATCTGGTGCGCACCGTACCGGGCAACGGGCTGGTGGTGTGCAACGGGCGTGAGGAGTCGTTGCAGCGCGTCATCAAGCGCGGATGCTGGACGCCGGTGGAGAAGTTCGGCAGCGACGACGGCTGGAACATCGACGCCGACGAACAGGTGTCGCTCCACGGCAAAGTACAGGGCATGTTGAGGTGGGACCTGCTGGGCGAGCACAACCGCATGAACGCGCTTGCCGCACTGGCCGCTGCACGCCACGCCGGCGTGCCTATCGCACAGGGGCTGGCTGCGCTGGCCGAATTCAAGAACGTGAAGCGCCGCATGGAGGTACGTGGCATCGTCAACGGCATCACGGTGTACGACGACTTCGCGCATCACCCCACTGCGATCGACACGACAGTTGCCGGCTTGCGCAGGAAAGTGGGCGGGGCGCGCATCCTCGCGGTGCTGGAACCGCGTTCCAACACCATGAAGCTGGGCGTGATGAAGGACGCGCTGCCCGGCAGCCTGAAGGATGCCGACCTGGTATTTTGCTACGCCGGAAACCTCGGCTGGGACGCGCGCGGCGCGCTCGCGCCGCTGGGCGACAAGGCCGTGGTAAAGGACGACCTCGGCGAACTCATCGAAGCCATCGCTATCGCAGCTAAATCAGGCGACCATGTGCTGGTAATGAGCAACGGCGGGTTCGGCGGGATACACGAAAAGCTGCTGAAGCACCTGCAACAATGATGTAGGAGCGGGCCCTGCCCGCGACCGGCCTCTATCGCGGGCAGGGCCCGCTCCTACTCCTGACTCTCCAACCCCAGTTCCTGGATCTTCCGCGTCAGGGTGTTGCGCCCGATGCCGAGCAGGGTCGCGGCTTCGATGCGGCGACCGCCAGTGTGGTGCAATGCTTCCAGAATCAGGGTGCGCTCGAATTGGGCGGTGAGCGTGTCCATGATGCGTTCGTCGCCCCGCTGC